>NZ_JAWJBK010000029.1:0-410714 GCF_032842915.1 Oceanimonas sp. CAM02 | reverse complement strand
TCGAACCAGTGACCCCCTCCTTGTAAGGGAGGTGCTCTCCCGGCTGAGCTAAGCGTCCGGAATCTGGTGGGTCGTGCAGGATTCGAACCTGCGACCAATTGATTAAAAGTCAACTGCTCTACCAACTGAGCTAACGACCCGGCTTGGTGGATAACAACTTGTCCCCTGCCAACGGCGGCCTATAATACGGATTTAATTGTGTGACGCAACAGCTAAATTATCATTTTATTTCGTTTGCTCAAGGAACAAGCGACTCTCACACAAATTCACCAGTCAGGCACTTATTTCATCACATTCAGATTTTCCTGAGCCAGGCGGGCTGCGCTGCTGCTGCCATATTCACTCAGTACCTGCTGAAAATACTGCCGGGCTCCGGCATCGTCTTTCTGCTCCCGGGCAATCAGGCCCAGCTTAAGCAGTGAATCGGCACGTTTGTTGGACTTGGGATAAGCCTCGGCTACCCGGGCAAACTGAGCCTTGGACTGATCATAACGTTTTTGCGCATACAGCAGCTGCCCCAGCCAGTAATGCGCATTGGGCACGTAACTCGACTCAGGATATTGGGTAATAAAACGGGCAAAGGCCGGAATAGCCGCATTATAGTCTTTGTCCTGCAGGACCAGATTCACGGCTTTATCGTAGCTGGCCTGCTCATCTCCTGCTGCTGCCTCATTGGTATCGCTGGCATTCTGAGTATTACCGGCCTGGCTGGCTGCCACCGGTGCCGGTGTGGGTGCCGGCGCAGCGGCAGCTTCCTGCTGTGCTGCCAGAATATTGCGCTGGCGCTCTATGACCTGCTCAAGACGGTAGCTTTGCTCTTCCAGCAAACCACGCAATTCACTCAGCTCCTGTTGCATGGCATTAAGCTGACGTTGTTGTTCAATCTGCGCCTGACTGCGTGCGCTGAAGCCCCGCTCCAGCTCAGCCAGACGTTCGTTTACCGAGCCGCTGCCACCCACGCTGACCACCGGGGCCTGAGCCCAGCTGGCGGTGGATAAAACAGCGGCCATCGAAATGGCCGCGAATTTAATCATAATCTAACCGGAATCAGTCCTTAATAAACCAGAACCGCGCGGCGGTTTTTGGCAAAACCGGCTTCGCTGCGGGAAGTATCAATCGGCTTTTCTTCGCCGTAGCTGACAATGGCCAGCTGAGAGCCGCTGACACCCAGGCTCTGCAGATAGCTGGTTACTGCCTTGGCACGGCGCTCACCCAGAGCAATGTTATATTCAGGAGTACCACGCTCGTCAGCATGACCTTCCACCAGAATACTCACATTGGGGTTGGAGCGCAGGAAGCTGGCATGGGCTTCCAGCACCTGTGCATAGTGACCGGTTACTTCGTCCCGGTCAAATTCGAAGTAAATGACGTTTTCACGGCGCAGGGCTTCATACTGCTGACGCATTTGTTCATCAGCAGACAGCGCACCGCCGGCCTGAATGCCACCAGTCTGTACGCCACCGTCCTGGTAGCTGCCATCGGTTCCGGTCATGGCATCGGAATCGCTGGTCGAGCTACATGCAGCCAGGGTCAACATGGGAAGTGCTATCGCCAGACTCTGAAGCAGTTTTTTCATTTGCATGGTTTTTCCTTAGAAAAAGCAATTTCTAGTTTAGAAACGGTGACCACGCCGGTGAGCGGACATCGCCGCTGCGGGCCGGCAGCCTGGCCTTGAAACGACCATCCATCGACACCAAAGACAGAACCTGTCGGCCCTGATACGTGGTGCTGTAGATGATCATGGTGCCGTTAGGGGCCGGGCTTGGCGACTCATCCAGCCGTGTTTCGGTTAACACCTGCAGATGACCGCTGTCCAGCTCCTGACGAGCAATTCGGTACTGTCCCTGAGAACGGCTGACCAGCACCATGTTCTGGCCGTCTGCCGTGATTCTGGGGCCCAGATTCATATCGCCGTCAAAGGTCACCCGCCGGGCATTACCGCTGCCGGGCTCAGTGCGATAAACCTGGGGCCGCCCTCCTCGTTCGGAGACAAAATAAATACTTTTTCCATCCGCTGACCAGGCCGGCTCGGTATCGATTGTGCGGTTATTGGTCACTCGGGTCAACTGACGACTGGCCAGATTGAGTACGTATACTTCGGGCTGGCCATCTTTGGACAGCACCAGTGCCAACTGGCTGCCATCGGGTGACCAGGCCGGTGCGCCATTAATCCCCGGCTGAGAACTGACCACCTGACGCTGCTGACTATAAATATCCTGCACCACAATTTCGGCTTTTTTATTTTCGAACGACACATAAGCCAGCTTGCGGCCGTCCGGCGACCAGGCCGGCGACATCAGCGGCTCACGGGAGCGCAGCAAGACCTGCTCGTTAAAACCGTCGTAGTCGGCAATCATCAGCTGATACGGATATTGTGCGCTGTGCTGCACATTAACGTAGGCAATGCGGGTAAGAAACGCACCCTTGATGCCGGTAAGCTTCTCAAACACGATATCGGAGATACGGTGGGCATATTGCCGCAGCTGAGCTGCCGGCACGGTGGCAGTCCGGCTTTCCAGCAGTTTGGCGCCCTGGCTGCCAAGTACATCAGCCAGCTCAAAACTGACGCGATACTGGTTGTTGCCCGCCGGTGCTATGCTGCCCACTACCACGGCTTCTGCCTGACGGGAACGCCACTGAACCGGGTCCAGCTGATCAGCGCTGGATACCCGCTGGGGCAAGGCATTGCGGTCCAGCGGACGGAACATGCCGCTGTTGCGCAGGTCATTGCTGATCACCTCGGACAGCTCCTGAGGGGCGGTGCCACCGCCGGTCCACTCAAAGGGCACCACCGCCACCGGACGTGCACTGTCTATGCCGCCGGTAATTACGATATCCAGCGCCGCTTGGGCGCGGCCTGCCAGCAGCAACAGCGGCAGCCATAACCACAACCATCGTTTTGTCATTATCAGAGCCTCGGTATCAGGGTTAAATTCAGATTTTGCAGCTGTTTATTGACAGCCGGATCCTTGGGCATGGGCAGCGTTCCTGTTTTGCGAATAGCCAACTCCGCCGAGCGGCAGACAACCGCATCGCCCTGCCCCTGCCCTATATTCAGAATAAGGCCGTCAGACGCTACCCGAACATTAATACGGCATTGCTTGCCTACCATGGTAGGTGCTACCAGCCAGTTGCGCTGAATGGCCGCGATAATCATGCCGGTGTAACGATCCACCTCTGCCGCCGACGCAGCAGAAGAAGCACCGCCGGCAGAGCCACCGCCCATCAGCGCTTCCAGATCTTTCAGCGCCTGTTCGGCTTCCTGCTGCTTTTTGGCTTCTGCCGCTTTACGAGCAGCTTCTGCTTCAGCCTTTTTTTTGGCTTCCGCCGCCTTGCGGGCGGTTTCAGCTTCCGCCTGTTTCTTCGCTTCCGCCGCCTTGCGCGCCGCTTCAGCTTCCGCCTGTTTCTTCGCTTCTGCCGCCTTGCGCGCCGCCTCGGCTTCCGCCTGTTTCTTCGCCTCCGCCGCCTTGCGCGCCGCCTCGGCTTCCGCCTGTTTCTTCGCCTCTGCCGCCTTGCGCGCCGCCTCGGCTTCCGCCTGTTTCTTCGCTTCTGCCGCCTTTCGCGCCGCCTCGGCTTCGGCCTGTTTCTTCGCTTCTGCCGCCTTGCGCGCCGCCTCGGCTTCCGCCTGTTTCTTCGCCTCTGCCGCCTTGCGCTGCTGCTCTACCACACGCTGGCGTTCGGCTTCCGCTTTGGCCTGCTGCTCGGCAATGGCTTTTTGCTGCTCTGCCTCGCGGGCTGCCTGCGCTGCTGCAGCCTGCTCTGCGGCCTTGCGTTCGGCTTCTGCTGCCGCTTTTTGCTCTGCCAGCTCCTGAGCGTTGGCAGCAGCCTGCTCCGCCTCGCGGGCTGCCTGCATTTGCGCCAGACGCTCAGCCTGCGCCGCCACCATGCCATCATCAATCATGGTGGCTTCAATAATGGACGCCGCCTGCGCCGGCCGCTTGGGTGTATTAATGTTCACCCCCACCAGAATCATCACCCCCACCAGCAGGTGTAAGCCCAGTGAAATCACCAGCGCCTTGCGAATGCTGCCGTCTTCGTTTCTGAACACGCCTTACTGCTCCGGTTGGGTCATGAGGCCAACACTGGGTACACCGGCCGCTTTCAGGGTAGCCATCAGCTGGATTACGGCGTCATAGCGCACATTGGCATCGCCCTGCACCACCACAGGTGCCTTGGGATTGGTCTCCAGTTTTTGCTGTACCATTTCCGCCAGCGCCAGCAGATCCACCGCTTCATCACGGCTTTCACCCACATCAAGAAAATAACGGCCTTCGGCATCCACCGACGCCACCAGGGGGGTCTCACTGTCTTCCGGCAGCATTTCCGCTTCGGCCTGGGGCAGGTCCACTTTCACACCCTGGGTGATCACCGGGGCCGTGGCCATAAAGATGATCAGCAGCACCAGCATCACGTCGATATAGGGCACCACGTTAATCTCGGCCACGCGTTTGCGTCGCTTGCGCTGATAACTCTGCATTACTGCTGTCCTGTGGTCACTTGCCGGTTGAGAATAGTGGAAAACTCATCCATAAAGTTGGCCAGGTGGTTTTCCTGCCGCTCTACCTGATAGCTGAAGCGGTTAAAGGCAATCACCGCCGGTATGGCAGCAAACAACCCCATGGCGGTGGCGATCAGCGCCTCGGCAATACCCGGTGCCACCATGGCCAGAGTGGCCTGCTTTATTTCCGACAGAGCAATAAAGGCATTCATGATGCCCCATACGGTACCAAACAGACCAATATAGGGGCTGATGGAGCCAATAGTAGCCAGCACAGACAAATTGGCTTCCAGCCGGTCCACTTCCCGGGACAGTGCCACCCGCATGGTACGGTAAGTGCCTTCGATAATGGTGTCCTGTGGCCGGCCCTGCTTTTGCAGGCGAACAAATTCACGAAAGCCGGAGTGAAAAATCTGCTCCATGCCCGCCAGGCTGTCGCGCCGGGCATTGGACTCATGATAGAGCCGGCTGAGATCAGCGCCGGACCAGAACTTGTCTTCAAACTTGTCAGCATCGGCCCGGGCGGCATTCAGCACCCGGCGGCGGTTGATGATCAGTGCCCAGCTCAGCACAGACATGCCCACCAGCCCCAGCATCACCAGTTTTACCAGCAGACTGGCCTGCCAGAAAAGGCCTATAAATGAAATTTCAGCGTGCACCGGATAATACTCCCGTCAGTGACTCAGGAATGGCAAAAGGCTTCATTTTGGTGATATCCACACAGGCAATAACCACCTCGCCCCTAACCAGACAAAGGCCCGCATGATCCAGAATTTCCTGCTCAAACACAATAGAGGCACGTTTCAGCATTTTCACCGTGACGGTGACCATTAGTGCATCATTGAACCGGGCCGCCCGGCGCAGATCCATTTCTACCCGGCGCACTACAAAGGCAATCCCCTCATTGAGCAGGCCATCCTGCTCAATGCCCAGATGGCGCAACCACTCGGTGCGGGCCCTTTCCATAAATTTCAGATAGTTGGCGTTATAAACAATGCCGCCGGCATCGGTATCTTCATAATAGATACGCACCGGCCAGTGAAATGGCGTTTGAGACATGCAAATCCCGGAAATACGGCCAAAAAGATGCGGTTACTATAACCAAGTCTGTGCCGTGAAAGAAGAAGTGAGCTGCAGGGAACGACATTGATTGACCCGAACCCCTTCGGGGAGCTAGAAGCCGTAAGCTTTCAGCTGTAAGTGGAGTTGCTCGGGCGTGAAGTGTTGTAACTGCAGATGCGGAGTTTTCTGTGAAATGGACTCCGGGCTTGCCCCGGAATCCATCCGACAAACGACACAGCCCTTTACAAGCACGGCTCAGGGCTCGCAGCCAAAACCACTTCCAGCTTTCAGTTGCCGTCAGGCGTCGGGAAGATCGAAGCCGAAATGCAGGTAGGCGCGGGGGGTGGCCATACGCCCCCGGGGAGTGCGCTGCAAAAAACCCTGTTGAATGAGATAGGGCTCTATCACGTCTTCAATGGTTTCCTTTTCTTCACCAATGGCCGCGGCCAGGTTATCGAGGCCCACCGGGCCGCCCATAAACTTGTCGAGCACCGCCATCAGCAGCTTGCGATCCATGTAGTCAAAGCCCTGCTTGTCAACATCCAGCATGTCCAGTGCCTGGGCGGCAATGGCGGCGTCGATGGCACCGCTGCCCTTTACCTCGGCAAAGTCGCGCACCCGGCGCAGCAGGCGGTTGGCAATGCGCGGCGTGCCCCGTGCCCGGCGGGCCATTTCCAGCGCACCATCGTCATCTATGGTCAAACCCAGCTTGCCGGCGCTGCGGCTGATAATGTGGGCCAGATCAGCCACCTGATAAAACTCCAGCCGCTGTACGATACCAAAGCGATCCCTGAGCGGCGAAGTGAGCGAGCCGGCCCGGGTGGTGGCCCCCACCAGGGTAAAGGGCGGCAACTCCAGCTTGATGGAGCGAGCAGCCGGGCCTTCACCAATCATGATATCAAGCTGATAGTCTTCCATTGCCGGATAGAGAATTTCTTCCACCACCGGACTGAGGCGATGAATTTCATCAATAAAGAGCACATCACCGGGCTCAAGGTTGGTGAGCATGGCCGCCAGATCGCCGGCTTTTTCCAGCACGGGCCCCGACGTGGTTTTGATGCTCACGCCCATCTCGTTGGCCACTATGTTGGCAAGCGTGGTCTTGCCCAGGCCGGGCGGACCGAAGATCAACAGGTGATCCAGCGCTTCTTCCCGCCGGCGCGCCGCCTCAATAAAGATTTCCATCTGGCCGCGCACATGATCCTGACCACGATAGTCCGCCAGCGCCTTGGGCCGTATGGCGCGGTCAATGGCTTCCTCTTCCTGCCGGGGAGCCGGATTGATAAAACGATCTGCTTCTATCATGGCTTATCCCATGCTCTTGAGCGCTTCGCGGATCAGCTGCTCCGCGTCCATACCGGGTTTGGCAATTTTTTTCATCAGCTGCTCGGCCTGACCGGCCTTGTAGCCCAGCGCCTGCAGGGCAGCCAGGGCCTCGTCCTTGGCACCGCCACCGGCCATGCCCGGTGATGCCGGTGCCGGATTGAACAGATCGTAACCGCCAAAGCCCTTGAGCCGGTCACGCATTTCCACAATCAGCCGTTCGGCGGTTTTCTTGCCCACGCCAGGCAGCTTGACCAGGGCCGCTATCTCGCCCTGTTCAACGTTATGAATAAACTGATCCGCCGTCATCCCCGAAAGAATGGCCAGCGCCAGCTTGGGTCCTACGCCGTTGGTCTTGATAAGCTCGCGGAACAGCGCCCGCTCGGTTTTGGTATTAAAACCAAACAGCAGCTGGGCATCTTCCCGCACCACAAAATGAGTGAGTACGGTGGCCGCCTCGCCTACATTGGGCAACTCGTAAAAGCAGCTCATGGGCAGAGTCACCTCATAGCCCACACCATTCGCATCCAGCAATATCTCCGGGGGCTGCTTTTCAACGATAATACCTTTTAACCGACCAATCACAGGGCGCTCCGCTAATCAGGACAAAACTGGGCCAAGAATAATAAATAACTGGATAAATATCCATGAAACCAGCTGTAAGCGATAAGCTGTCAGCTGTAAGTGGTGTTGCCTGCCGATATTGAGCCGTGTTGGTGGGGCAATATTGTCTGGAAGTTAGTCACTCCCGCGCTGGCATGAGCGCCATTCGACAAGCAACGTCGAAACCACAGATACGATGAAGTACCTACAGCCACTCGATCGGCTTATAGCTTAAAACTGACAGCTTATAGCTTGAGAAAGCGGTTTCGCCTTAGCGAAGCCGTTTTCGAGCAGTGCCGCGCACCTGGCCGGCCATGCTGATCAGGCTCTGACGGGTGTGGCCGTGGCACAGGGCCACCGCCAGGGCATCAGCGGCATCAGCCTGGGGCGTGCCCGGCAGACTGAGCAGGCGCACCACCATATGCTGCACCTGATCCTTGCCGGCACCGCCCTGCCCCACTACCGCCTGCTTGATCTGGCGGGCGGAATATTCCGCCACCTCCAGTCCGGCATTGGCCGCCGCCACTATGGCCGCGCCCCGGGCCTGCCCCAGCTTGAGCGCCGAATCGGGGTTGCGCGCCATAAATACCTGCTCAATGGCAAACAAATCGGGGCGAAACTGCAAAATAATCTCGCTTACCCCGTCGTAGATTTTCTTGAGTCTGGGTGCCAGGGCTTCGTCTGTCATGCGAATGCAGCCCGAGCCCAGGTACTCCATTTTACTGCCGGTCTGGCGCACCACACCATAACCGGTAATACGCGAGCCGGGGTCAATTCCGAGAATAATGGACATCAAAAACCAGCTCTCAACAGCTGTAAGCCGTAAGCTATCAGCGGTAAGCTGATCGAGTCGGCTGAGCATGATTTATTAAGGTTCAAGGCGATGTCGCCGGCAGTTCCCACGTTGGGATTCGCTTCGCTCATCACCAACCTGCTGAACGGCCAAGGCCCCGATTTATTGGGGCAAACCGTGTTATATAAGGCTCCATTGCCCCGTTGAAACGGGGGCCTGCAGGCCCCACCACTTAAAGCTGACAGCTTAAAGCTTATAGCTGCCCGAAGGGCGTCAGAGCTGTTCAGCCAGTTCGTCGGAGATATCACCGTTGTGATAGACCTCCTGCACGTCGTCCAGATCTTCCAGCATGTCGATCAGGCGCAGCAGTTTGGGGGCCGTGTCTTCATCCAGCTCCGCCTTGGTGGACGGTATCATGGTCACTTCGGCGTTATCGGCTTCCAATCCGCTGGCGTCCAGCGCATCCTTGACCGAGCCGAACTCTTCCCACTGGGTATACACATCAACGGAGTCGTCATCGTTGACCACCACATCGTCGGCACCGGCTTCCAGCGCCGCTTCCATCACGGTTTCTTCGTCGGCCTCGGCGTAGCTGATCACGCCCTTTTTCTCGAACAGATAAGCCACGGAGCCGTCGGTGCCCAGGTTGCCGCCGCTCTTTGAAAAGGCATGGCGCACTTCCGATACGGTGCGGTTGCGGTTATCGGTCATGCACTCCACCATCACAGCGGTGCCACCCGGGCCATAACCTTCATACACCACGGTTTCCAGCTGCTGACCGTCCAGCTCACCGGCACCGCGCTTGACGGCTCTGTCTATGGTGTCCCGGGTCATGTTGTTGGACAGCGCCTTGTCCACGGCGGCGCGCAGCCGCGGGTTGGACGCGGCATCTGAGCCGCCTTCGCGGGCGGCGGTAGTCAGCTCACGGATCAGCTTGGTGAAGATCTTGCCGCGTTTGGCGTCCTGTGCCGCCTTGCGGTGCTTGATGTTGGCCCATTTACTGTGACCTGCCATAAACTCAATCTCCTGTTATCTATTGTTTATCAGCCTGCCAATGGCCTCCCGGTTGGTCCAGGAGCCGGCCTTGGCCAGTGCCTGCTCAAAAGGCAGCCAGCACTGATCCAGATGCTCGGTAAGCCGCACGGGCTGCGGCTCGGGCAGGCATAAACGAAATTCATATTCCCAGTTATGGGTTACCCCCGGGCGGTAACGATGCCGCCAGTGGGGGTAAATCTCAAACCGCACCCGGTGCCCGGTCTCTACCAGTGGCAGACCCTTGCCCGCCACCAGGCCGGTTTCCTCTTCCAGCTCGCGCACCGCCGCCTGCAGGCGGCTCTCGCCGGCTTCAAGACTGCCGGTCACCGACTGCCAGAAATCCGGATTGTCCTTGCGCTGCAGCAGCAGCACACTGTCGTGAGAGTGGATCAGAACGAGTACCGACTCCGGGTGCTTATGCATGGCTTACTCCGCCCCGGGCTGCTCGGTGCGAATGGCCAGCTCTGCCAGCGCATCCGGATTGGCCAGACTGGGCGCATCGGTGAGCAGGCAGGACGCCGTGGTGGTCTTCGGAAAGGCAATCACATCCCGAATATTGTCGGTGCCGGTCAGCAGCATCACCAGACGGTCCAGACCAAAGGCCAGGCCGGCATGAGGCGGGGTGCCGTACTTGAGCGCGTCGAGCAGGAAGCCGAATTTCTCCTGCTGCTCCTCGGCATTGATGCCCAGCAGGCGGAATACGGTCTGCTGCATGGCGTTGTCGTGAATACGCACAGAGCCACCGCCCACTTCATAACCGTTGATCACCATGTCGTAGGCATTGGCGGCAGCGGCCAGCGGGTTGGCTTCCAGCTCCTCGGCGGACATGTCCTTGGCGGCGGTAAAGGGATGGTGCATGGCATAGAGGCGGTCGTCTTCTTCCTCAAACATGGGGAAGTCCACCACCCACAGCGGTTTCCAGCTGTGCTCGATCAGCTCCAGATCCTTGCCCAGCTTCAGGCGCAGGGCACCCATGGCGTCACACACCACCTTGGCAGAATCGGCACCAAAGAAGATGGCATCGCCGTCAGTGGCACCGGTGCGGCTGACAAGCTCCGCCACTATGTCTTCATTCAGGAACTTGGCAATGGGTGACTGCACGCCTTCCAGCCCCTTGGCGGCTTCGTTCACCTTGAGCCAGGCCAGGCCCTTGGCACCGTAAATGCCCACAAACTTGCCGTATTCATCTATCTGCTTGCGGGAAAGCGCAGCGCCGCCGGGCACACGCAGGGCGGCTACTCGGCCTTTGGCGTCGTTGGCGGGGCCGGAGAACACCTTGAAGTCCACGTCTTTGACCAGATCGGCCACATCGATCAGCTCCATGGCAATACGCAGATCCGGCTTGTCGGAGCCATAACGGCGCATGGCGTCGGCAAAGCTCATCACCGGGAAGCTGCCCAGATCCACGCCGGCCACGTCCTGCCACAGCTCGCGCACCAGTTGTTCCATTATCTCACGCACCTGCTCAGCGCTCATAAATGAGGTTTCCACATCAATCTGAGTAAATTCAGGCTGGCGGTCGGCGCGCAGATCTTCATCGCGGAAGCACTTAACAATCTGATAGTAACGATCAAAGCCGCTCATCATCAGCAGCTGCTTGAACAGCTGGGGCGACTGGGGCAGTGCGTAGAAATAGCCCTTGTGCACCCGGCTCGGCACCAGATAGTCACGGGCACCTTCCGGCGTGGCCTTGGTGAGCATGGGGGTTTCAATATCGAGGAAACCGTGTTCGTCCATAAAGCGGCGCACCCGGCTGGTGACCTGAGCGCGGGTCTTGAGAAAACGCGCCTGCTCGGGGCGGCGCAGGTCCAGATAGCGGTACTTGAGGCGCTGCTCTTCGGAGTTGTTCTGGTTGAAGTCCAGCGGCAGCGGTGCTGCCTTGTTGATGATGGTGAGCTCGTGGGCAAAGATTTCTACCTCGCCGGTGGCCATGTCCTTGTTCACCTGGGACTCGGGCCGCGCGCGCACCACACCGGTCAGCTGCACACAGAACTCGGCCCGCAGTTCAGACGCCTTGTCATAGGCTTCGGCCTTGTCGGGATCGAAGAATACCTGAACGATGCCTTCCCGATCGCGCATATCGATAAAAATAAGCCCGCCCAGATCACGACGACGATGAACCCAGCCACTGAGGGTTACGCTCTGGCCAACCAGGGAGGCGTCTACCTGCCCGCAATAATGAGTGCGCATGGAGTCTTCCTATGATGTGCTTTGGCTGCGGCAGCGCCGCAGACTTGAATTTGTCTGTAAACAGCGCGCTAGTATAATCGGAAACCCGAACAGGGATCCAACCGCTTAACCCGAACCGCTGCGCGGTAGCTGTAAGCGATCAGCTTTAAGCTGTCAGCAGCCCGAAGCAGGTTGTGATAATAGAGGCCTGCCTGAAATCCGGCTGGCCTGCAGGATGACCGGATTAGCAAGCACAGCGCCATACCTGCCAGCTACCCCGGTCGACTTACAGCTGACAGCTTATCGCTTAAAGCTTTGTTTTCAGGAGAAATATGCCGTTATATCTGGGTCTGAGCCAGTGGTCTCATGCGGGCTGGCCGGGTAACCTGCTGAGCCGGGGACTGAAAAGCACCGAGCATCTGGCCGATTATGCGAAGGTGTTCAACACCGTAGAAGGCAACACCAGCTTTTATGGCGTGCCCGACACCCACAGCCTGCAACGCTGGGAGGCCATGACAGGCCCGGACTTTCGCTTCACCTTCAAGTTTCCGTCCACGGTCAGCCATCAGGGCCGGCTGGCGGACAATATCGCCCCCGCACTGGCGTTTATTGAACAGCTCACACCCCTGCATCACAAGCTGGGCCAGCTGATGCTGCAGCTGCCTGCCGCCTGCGGGCCGGAGCAGCTTGACGGTCTGGCACAGCTGCTGGACGCCCTGCCAAACGAATTTGAAATTGGCGTGGAAGTGCGCCACCCGGCACTTTTTGCCAAGGGCGAAGCCGAGCGCCGGCTTAACCGGCTGCTGCTGGAGCAAAGCGCCAACCGTATTATCATGGACTCCCGGCCGGTATTTGCAGTACCCGCCACCACACCGGCACTGGCCGATGCCCAGCAAAAGAAGCCAAAAGTGCCGGTGCATATTATCAGCACCGGCAAGGCCCCTGTGGTGCGTTTTATCGGTAATCCGGAACTGGCCGCCAACACGCCTTTCTGGCAGCCCTGGCTGCCCCGCCTGCAGGGCTGGCTGAATGAGGGCAAGTCTGTCTATTTATTTGTGCATACCGCCGACAATATGCAAGCACCTTTACTTGCCGCCACTATTGCCGAGGCGCTGAATGCTCCTCTGCCCGCCTTTCCCGGCCAGAAGCCCGAGGCGCAAGGAAGTTTGTTTTAACCACAAAAAGAATTTGTCGCATCGAATGGCACTCATCAAGACAAGCCATTGCGCTTATTTTACAATGGTCACCATTCAGCGCGGCAATACGGCCGTCAGCAAGCACAGCATTCACATACCATGAAAGAAAAAGATAGTATCTTTGCCGCCCCCATAGAACGACTGGGCGACTTCTGTTTTGACCATCAGGTTGCCGACGTGTTTCCCGACATGATTAAGCGCTCCGTGCCCGGCTATTCCAATATCATCTCGGCCATCGGCATGATGACGGCCCGCTTTGCCCGGCCTGATACGCAACTTTATGACCTGGGTTGTTCACTGGGAGCCGCCACTCAGGAAATGCGCCGCAACCTGAACCAGCCTGGCTGTCGCATCGTGGCGGTAGACAACTCCGCCGCCATGATAGAGCGGGCCCGCAACCATCTGGCCGCCTTTCGCTCTGATGTTGAGGTCGAGCTGCAAGAGGCGGATATCTGCGCGATCAATATTGAAAACGCCTCCGTGGTGGTACTCAATTTTACCCTGCAGTTTATTGCACCGGAGCAGCGGGAAGCCTTGCTGAAAAAAATATATGACGGTCTTAAACCGGGTGGCGTACTTATTTTAAGCGAAAAATTCATCAGTGAAGACGACACCATTAACGAGCTGCTGATTGATTTGCACCACGACTTTAAACGGGCCAATGGTTACAGCGAGCTGGAAATCAGCCAAAAGCGCACCGCGCTGGAAAATGTGCTGCGCCCCGACTCCCCCGGCCTGCATAAAAAACGTCTTAAAAAAATCGGCTTTGCTCATGTGGACATGTGGTTTCAGTGCTTTAACTTCGGCTCCATGGTGGCAGTGAAATGATCGACTTCAGCGACTTTTATCAGCAAATCGCCAAAAGCCGGCTCAGCCACTGGCTGCACACCCTGCCCGCCCAGCTGCACGACTGGCAAAAAGCCCATCATCATGGCGACCTGGCCCGCTGGAGCCGGGCGCTGGCAAAGCTGCCCGCTATTCACACTCAGCACATAGAGCTGAAAAACAAGGTCGCCATCGGCCAGCCCGGTGAAATCTCAACTGGCGAACAAAAGAAGATAGCAAGCCTGCTGGGGCAATTTCATCCCTGGCGCAAAGGACCGTTTGACGTGCACGGTATTCATATTGATACCGAATGGCGCTCCGACTGGAAATGGGAGCGGTTAAAACCTCATATCAGCCCGCTGAAATACCGTTATGTGCTGGATGTGGGCTGCGGCAGTGGCTATCACCTGTGGCGCATGCTGGGCGAAGGCGCAGAAATGGCGGTGGGAATAGATCCGTCGCAGCTGTTTCTTTGTCAGTTTGAGGCTATCAAGCATTTCGCCAATAATCACAAAGGCATTCAGCTGTTACCGCTGGGCATAGAGGAATTACCCGAGCTACGGGCCTTTGACACCGTCTTTTCCATGGGTGTGCTTTATCACAGACGCTCGCCCATTGATCATTTGCTGCAGCTGAAGGCGCAATTGCATGATGGCGGCGAACTGGTGCTGGAAACCCTGGTCATAGACGGCGACGAGCATCAAGTACTGGTACCCGGTGAGCGCTACGGCAAAATGCGTAATGTCTGGTTTATTCCAAGCTCGGCCGCTCTGGTAAACTGGCTGGCCAAATGCGGCTTTGAACATATTCGGGTAGTGGATGAAAGCGTCACCACCCTGGACGAGCAAAGACGCACCGACTGGATGCGTAATGAATCACTGGCAGACTTTCTCGACCCGGTTGATGCCAGCAAAACCATAGAAGGCTATCCGGCTCCCAAGCGCGCCATCATTATTGCCAACAAGCCGGTAGACCCCCAATACAGACCACAAGAGAGTAAAGGATGAAAAAAGCAGCGTTATCATTGCTTACCCCCCTGTTGCTGAGTGCCTGTGCCGGTCAGTTTGCCGATGCGCCACCGCCACCCCAGCCGGTGTCTCACCCCGAGCTGAACGACGCTCTTAACAACCAGGAAGCGCGGCTGATCACCGCCATGGAGCAGCAGAACACCCGGCTCAGCACCAACCACCATGCCTTTATGACGGCGCTGCAGCAGGAAATCCGCCACCTCAAAAAACAGATTGCCGCTACTCAGCCGGCCACCACACCAGCACCGGTCAACCCGCCTGCAGTCAACAACACACCGGATAACGAAACCCGGGATGGAAAATTGATAGTAGGGGAAACCGAAGACATCTGGCTGGATGCCGTAAACGACATGTTTCCTGCGCGCATTGATACCGGGGCCACCACCTCATCCCTGAGCGCTCAGGACATTACCGAGTTTGAACGCGATGGCAAAGCCTGGGTGAGCTTTAATATGGCCCACGAAGGAGTGGACGAAAAACTGCCGGTGGAAGCGCCGCTGGTACGCCATGTGCGTATTCGTCAGGCCTCGGCTGAAGAGCCTGAACGCCGCCCTGTGGTGGAGCTGACCCTGCGCATGGGCCGGCTGACAGAGAAAACCGAATTTACCCTGGCTGACCGCTCCCAGATGACCTACCCGGTGCTGCTGGGGCGGGAGTTTCTGAAAGATATCGCCGTGGTGGATATTGCCCGCCGTAATGCGCAGGGCAAGCCCAAGCGCCCCATACCTTCTGACGAGTAAAGTTCATGTACTCACGCAAACCTTTTTATCTGATCGTGGCGGCTCTGTTTCTGGTGGGGCTGGCATTAATGCTGCACCGTCACTTTGTGTATGAAGTGCCCTGGCTGCCCGGTGAAAAACGCCAGATCTGGTCAGTGGAAGCCAAGGTGGAATTTGAGGCCGATGGCCGCCCGGTGAAAGCGTCGCTGGCCGTGCCCGGCAGTCAGCCCGGCTTTACCCTGATGAACGAGTCGGCGGCATCACCCGGCTATGGGCTGTCGTTTGTGCAGGCTAACGGCGGCACCCGGGCAGAGTGGTCCATTCGTTCCGCGTCAGGCCATCAGGAGCTGTATTACAAGGTCGACATGATGCTCGATCCTTTCGCCACCGGCCCCATTGCCAACACACCGCCCACTGTAACCACAGTGGAGGTGGCCGAGCCCTATGCCACTGCCATGGATCAGGTGCTTAACCTGGCACAAGAGCGCTCCGCCGACAACATTACCCTGACCCGGGAGCTGCTCAAGGAGCTGAACAGCGGCGGCCAGAACGCCGAGCTGCTTGCCCAGCACAAGTCTGCCGGGCCGCTGCTGGTCGACATGCTGCAACGGGCTGCCGTGCCTGCCCGGCTGCTGAAGGGCCTGCAGCTGGAAGACGGCCGCCGGCGGCAGCAGCTGGTGGATGTGATTCAGGTGTTTGACGGCGAACGCTATGAAATTTTCAACCCGCAAACCGGTGCCCAGGGCATGCAGGAAAATCTGCTGTTGTGGGAATATCAGTCGGCTCCGGTGCTGGATCTGGTGGGTGGCAGCAACTCCCGGGTCAGCTTCTCCATGCTGGAGCAGGAGCAGCCGGTCAATGTGGCTCTGGCCAAAAAATTTGATCAGCCGGAATGGATTAACGTCTCACTGTATAACCTGCCGCTGGAAGAGCAGGCGCTGTTCAAGGGGATTCTGCTGATCCCCATCGGCGTGCTGGCGGTGGTGTTCCTGCGCATTATTGTGGGGGTAAAAACCTCGGGCACCTTTATGCCGGTGCTGATTGCCATGGCCTTTATTCAGACCAGCCTGCTGACCGGCCTGGTGGGCTTTCTGATTATTGTGGGCACAGGTCTGGTGCTGCGCTCTTATCTGTCTCACCTTAACCTGCTGCTGGTGGCCCGCATATCGGCGGTGATCATTATGGTGATCGGCATGATTGGCTTTTTCAGCATTGTGGCCTATCAGCTGGGCCTGACCGAGGGCATGAAAATTACCTTCTTCCCCATGATTATTCTGGCCTGGACCATAGAACGCATGTCAGTACTGTGGGAAGAAGAAGGTCCCAAAGAAGTGGTCAAGCAGGGCGGTGGCTCCCTGGTGGTAGCGGTGATGGCGTTTCTGGCCATGAACAACGAGCTTATCCGCCATCTCACCTTTAACTTCCTGGGGCTGCAACTGATTGTGATGGCAGCCGTGCTGCTGCTGGGTAACTATACCGGCTATCGTTTGACCGAGCTCAAACGGTTCAAGCCTCTGGTCGATGAGCTGAAGCAATGATCAAGAACCTGCTAGCCAACTATGCCTCGCCCTTTGAGCTGGGCCGCCATGGCATTATGGGCATGAACCGGCGCAATATCTCCTATATCAGCCGCTATAATCCGCGGCGGCTGTATCCGCTGGTAGATAACAAGCTCAAAACCAAGCAAATTGCACTGGACGCCGGCGTAACCGTGCCGGATCTGGTGGGTGTGATTGAATATCAGCATCAGGTCACCCGGCTGTGGGACATGGTCAAGGACTGGCCGGGCTTTTGCATCAAGCCCGCCAAGGGCTCCGGCGGCAAGGGCATTACGGTAATAGTGGATCATGATCGTCAGCGCTTTACCAAGCCCAGCGGCAAGGCTGAAACCATAGAGGATCTGGAACGTCATGTATCCAACATTCTGGCCGGCCTGTATTCTCTTGGGGGCAAGCCGGATGTGGCATTAATTGAAGCGTTGATCAACTTTGACGATGTGTTTGACGGCTTCTCTTATGAAGGGGTGCCCGACACCCGGGTGATAGTGTTCAAAGGCTTTCCCATTATGGCCATGATGCGGCTGTCTACCAAGGCATCTGACGGCAAGGCCAACCTGCACCAGGGTGCGGTAGGCGTGGGTCTGGATATTAACACCGGCCGCGCCATTCGGGCGGTGCAGTTCAACGCCGCCGTGCGCCACCATCCGGATACCGGGCGGGATCTGTTTGAGCTGAAGGTCCCCTACTGGGAGCAGCTGCTGAATTTGTCGTCGTCCTGCTACGAGATGTCGGGACTGGGTTATATCGGTACCGACATGGTGCTTGACAAGAAAAAAGGCCCCATGCTGCTGGAGCTGAATGCCCGCCCCGGCCTGGCCATTCAAACCGCCAACGCCGCCGGCCTGGTGCCACGGCTGCGCAAAATTGAAAAGCTGGGCAAAAAGATCACCATGACTCCTGACGAGCGGGTGGCGTTTTCACGACGGGAATTTGCCAGCGAACTGTAACCAAACCTTGTCATGCCGGGCTTGACCCGGCATCTTTCTTCAAATCACTCTGTTAGCTGGTAAGAGCCACTACCTCTCAGACTGAGTGCCACCATCAACTATCATTTCCCACAAATCATCCCATTGTGGGTTCAAGGATTCGATTAACTGGATCTTCCAGTCCCTTTTCCAGTTTTTAAGCTGCTTTTCCCGTGAAATTGCTCCATACATATCTTCAAGCACTTCAAAATACACCAGACGATGCAGGTGGTAGCGAGTCGTAAACCCAACAACAACTCCATGCTTGTGCTGCCACACACGTCGAACCAGGTTGCTTGTCACTCCGATATACAAGGTGCCCTGAGCCTTGTTAGACATGATGTAGACAGCCGGCAATTTATCCATGGCAGAGTTATTTCTTGGGAATGATAGAGAAGCATAGGCAAGATACCCTGACTTTGTGCAATCGAAGCAGCATAGTGCATTCTGTAAGAAGATTCCGGCTCAAGGCCGGAATGACTACCTGAAAAAAACGGCGTCGGGGTTAAGCCCGGCGCCGTTTTTATTTACGATGAACAATGTAATCAAGTCGAAGATTACATCCGCGTTTTGCGCTTCTGCTTTTGCCGCTGGCCCGGCTTGGGGCCACGGGCACCGGTGGGAGCCGGCTTTTTAGGGGCTGCGCCGGTGCCGGCCCCTTTAACACGGGTGTTATGCTTGCGCACCGCCTTGCGAATGCGGGCTACCTGCTTGAAACGGTCTGGCGCGTTGACATCCACCTTGCTTTCCTGCTCCGGCGGCAGTCCCACTTCCTTGCGCAGGTAGTTCACCTGATCCAACGCCAGCTCGGCCCAGCCGCCCCGGGGCAGGTTTTTGGGCATTTCAATCTTGCCGTAACGTACCCGCATCAGCCGGCTTACCTGCATACCCTGAGACTCCCACAGCCGGCGCACTTCCCGGTTGCGGCCTTCCTTCAGGGTAACGTGGAACCAGAGGTTCATGCCCTCGCCGCCGGTGTATTTCAGAGTGTCAAAGCGGGCCTCGCCGTCTTCCAGCATCACGCCCTTGCGCAGCCGCTGCAGCATGGCTTCGTCCACTTCACCAAATACCCGCACCGCATATTCACGGTCAATTTCATGGCGCGGGTGCATCAGCCGGTTGGCCAGCTCGCCGTCTGTGGTAAACAGCAGCAAACCGGAGGTGTTCACATCCAGCCGGCCCACCGCCACCCAGCGGGCCCCCTGCAACCGCGGCAGACGATCAAATACAGTAGGGCGGCCTTCCGGATCCTTACGCGTGCTTACCTCACCTTCCGGCTTGTGGTAGGCCAGCACCCGGCACACGATATCGCTTTCGGCCTGGGTTTCCACCACATGACCGTCCAGACGAATGTTCTCGCTGCCGGTGACCCGGTCGCCCAGCACCGCTATCTTGCCGTCCACGCTCACCCGGCCCTGGCTGATCATGGCTTCAATTTCCCGGCGCGAGCCCTTGCCGGCGCGGGCCAGCACTTTTTGCAGTTTTTCAGTCATTTTGTTCACTTATTCAAAAGGGGTGATATCGCCGGCACCTTCGCGCACGATCACCGGAGTGTCATCGTAAAGATCCACCACTGTGGTGGGCCGTGAATCGATCACACCGCCATCAATAATCAAATCTACTACCTTTTCCAGCCGGTTACGGATTTCAAAGGGATCATATTCTGCCTCGCTTTCACCGGGCAATATCAGGCTGCAGGACATCAGTGGCTCACCCAGCGCCTCCAGCAGGGCCAGGCTGATAGCATGATTCGGCACCCGCAGACCTATGGTTTTGCGCTTGGGATTCTGCAGCCGCTTGGGCACTTCCTTGGTGGCCCGCAAAATAAAGGTGTAGGCACCCGGCGTGTTATTTTTCATCAGCCGGAATGCAGTATTGTCTACCCGGGCGTAGGCCGACAGCTCGGACAAATCGCGGCACACCAGGGTGAAATTATGATCCTTGTCGATCTGGCGAATGCGGCAGATACGCTCCATGGCGTTCTTGTCGCCTACCAGACAACCGATGGCATAGCCCGAGTCGGTGGGATACACCAGCACACCGCCCTGGCGCACTATGGCCACCGCCTGATTGATCAGCCGTGGCTGAGGATTTTCTGGATGAATTTCAAAAAACTGACTCATGATTCCTCCCGGAATGATTTATAAAAAGCGTTCCCATACAGGAGTGGCTTCTTTGGGCAGCCACAACTGGCGGCCCAGCTCCCGCCACTGACTGGGAAAATGAAAGTCGGAGCCCACGGATGCATCCAGGCCATATTCCCGGCTCCACTTACCCAGCGTGGCACGTTCGTGCGGACTTTGCTGCGCCATAGACACTTCCATGGCATCACCGCCGGCCTCGGCAAAGGCGGTTAACATTTTTCTTATCCACTTGTTGGACAAGTCGTAACGGGTGGGATGGGCCAGCACCGCCACGCCCCCCGCCGCCTGAATGGCACCGATGGCTTCATGCAATGAGCACCAGTCCGGTGGCGCATAGCCGGTGTTACCCCGGCTGATAAATTTCTTAAACACCTTGGCCATGGAGTCGGCCGCGCCCTGCTCCAGCAGCCAGCGTGCCATGTGGGTGCGAGTAATGGCGGCGTCACCGGCCAGGGCTTTGGCCCCCTCATAGGCACCCGGATAGCGGGCCTTTTCCAGCCGTTCCCCCATTAACCGGGCCCGGGCATCACGGCGTGCTGCCTGTTCGCCCAGCAATCGCACCAGGCCGGCATGGCCCGGATCCAGGTTCAGACCCACCACATGAATTTCCTTGTGCTCCCACAGCGCCGAGATTTCCACCCCGGTTATCAGGCGTATGCCGTGCTCGTTGGCCGCGGCCTGCGCCTCCGCCAGCCCGGCGGTACTGTCGTGGTCGGTCAGCGCCAGCACATTCACCTCTTTTTCGGCAGCCCGGGCCAGTAGTGCAGCCGGCGTCAGGCTGCCGTCAGAGGCAGTGGAATGGCTGTGCAGATCGATACGCATAAAAAATCCTGTGTTCAGACTTGACTTGAACCCGCAAAAATCGTTTAACTATACCCAGTTTTTCGATTAGCGAGATGAGCGGCATGTTTCAGCAAATTTCCACTATTACCATTTGGTGGTGGCACACTCCCTGACGCGGGTGTGATTTGCTGTGTGCGCTTAACAGTCTCAGCGAAACATGAAAGCCCGCAACTATGCGGGCTTTTTTATTATCCAGCAAAAGGTAACGCGATGAAACCGACCTTTATGAATTTTTGGCGATGGCAATCCGACAACCGGTCTGAACCACTACCGGCATTCGCGTCTGTTACCGACGACGACATTGCCAGCCAGGTCATCAGACAGATTCCTGATGATCAGCATTAACTAAAAAGGAACACCCAATGGCGCAAGGTCAGCTCCACGTTTTATTGCACGATGCACCCTATACCGATGATCCTCTGGCGTTATACGCCGCCCTCAGCCAGCCCGGCGATAACAGCCTGCTGTTTGAGTCTGCCGAAATTGACACCAAGGCCGGCACCCAAAGTTTACTGATGCTCGACGCCTGTGTGCGTCTGGTATGCCACGGCCGCACCGTCACGCTCACTGCCCTGAATGCCAATGGCCTGCCGGCACTGGCGCTGGTTCACAGCGAACTGGGCGGCGAACGCAGCGACACCCGGCTTACCGTGACCCTGACACAAGCCGATGCCAACCTGGACGAAGACAGCCGCCTGAAAGCGCCTTCCGTGCTGGAAACCATACGTCTTATTCTTACCCGCTTTGACGCCGACCGCGGCCAGCAGCATCTGTTTATGGCCGGCACCTTTGCCTACGATCTGATTGCCGCCACCGAGCGTCTGCCCGAGGTGACCGAGGGCATTAACCATTGCCCCGACTTCTGTTTTTACTTGGCAGAGACCCTGATCACCCTGGATCACGTAACAGAGCAGTGCCATCTGGCCGCCTGCGCCTTTGACCCAAGAGAGCAGGAACGCCTGCAGACCCGCCTGAACACGCTTGCCGCCGCCTGTGGCGAGCGTCATGCCAGCCCACGGGCACAATCTGGCCTTAACGGTAAAGTGGCAACGAATAAAAGTGACGCCGAGTTTCGCGCCAGCGTGGAACGGCTCAAGGGCAACATAGTGGCCGGCGACATTTTCCAGGTGGTGCCCTCGCGCTGCTTTACCCTGCCCTGCCCCAGTCCGCTCGCGGCCTACGGCAAACTTAAACAGACCAACCCCAGCCCCTACATGTTCTATGTGAACGATGAAGACTTTATTCTGTTTGGTGCCAGCCCCGAAAGTTCGGTGAAGTTTGACCACGCCAGCCGTCAGGTGGAGATGTATCCCATTGCCGGTACCCGCCGCCGGGGTTTTAATCCGGACGGCAGCATCAATCTGGATCTGGACGGCCGCATCGAGCTGGAGCTGCGTCAGGATCAGAAAGAAACCGCCGAGCACCTGATGCTGGTGGACCTGGCCCGCAACGACATTGCCCGCATCAGCGAGCCCGGCAGCCGCTATGTAAAAGATCTGCTGAGCGTGGATCGCTACAGCCATGTGATGCATCTGGTGTCCCGGGTAGTAGGGACTCTGCGTGCCGATCTCGACGCCCTGCACGGCTATCAGGCCTGTATGAACATGGGCACCCTGACCGGCGCGCCCAAAATTCGCGCCAGTGAGCTTATTCGTGAGGTAGAAGGCCAGCGCCGGGGCAGCTACGGCGGTGCCGTGGGTTATGTCAACGGCCTGGGCGACATGGACACCTGTATTGTTATTCGCTCTGCTTTTGTGAGTAACGGCCAGGCCCATGTGCAGGCCGGTGCCGGCGTGGTGTATGACTCGGATCCGCAGGCAGAAGCCGACGAAACCCGCAACAAGGCGGCGGCAGTGCTCAATGCCATCGCTCTTTCCCACGGCACCACACTGGCGGAGGTGAGCCCATGAGCCCGATCATTTTCCTGCTCGATAACTACGACTCCTTTACCTACAACCTGGTGGATCAGTTCCGCTCGCTGGGTGCCACCGTCAACATTTACCGCAACACAGTGCCGGTAGCCCAGCTGCTCACCGCCATGGAGCAGGCCGAAAACCCGGTGCTGGTGCTCTCCCCCGGTCCGGGCAAGCCCAGTGACGCCGGCAATATGCCGATACTCATCAAGGAATGTCTGGGTCATGTTCCCATTCTTGGCATCTGCCTTGGCCATCAGGCACTGGTAGAGCATTACGGCGGCAAAGTAACCAGCGCAGGTGAAATCAAACATGGCAAAAGCTCCATGATCAGCCACAGCGGTGACGGTGCCTTTGAAGGCCTTGCCAATCCGCTGCCGGTGGCCCGTTACCACTCCCTGGTGGGCACCGACATTCCCGCCGGCCTGGAGGTGATTGCCGACTTTAATGGCATGACCATGGCGGTGCAGGACAAGGCCAACCGGGTGCTGGGCTTTCAGTTTCATCCCGAATCCATTATGACCACGGACGGGGCGCGCCTGCTGGCCCAGAGCCTGACATTTATCAGCAACAAGGAGAATGCCGCATGAGCCAGGCCATGGAGCAACTTTACCGGGGCGAAAACATCAGCCGGGAACAGGCCCACGCCCTGTTTGAGCAAGTGATGAGCGGCGATATGGATCCGATAGTGCTGTCTTCCCTGCTGACCGCATTAAAAATGAAAGGTGAAACCTCCGACGAGATCGCCGGTGCCGCCAGCGCTCTGCTGGCCGCTGCCAAACCCTTTCCGCGCCCCGACTATGCCTTTTGTGACATAGTGGGCACCGGCGGCGACGGCATGAACACCATTAACGTCTCCACCACCTCGGCGCTGGTGGCCGCCGCCTGCGGCATCAAGGTGGCCAAGCACGGCAACCGGGGCGTGTCGTCCAAGTCCGGCTCGTCCGATCTGCTGGAGCAGCTCGGCATTCGCCTGGACTTAAATCCGGAACAGGCCCGTCGCTGCCTGGACGACACCAATGTGTGCTTTTTGTTTGCGCCTCACTACCACGGCGGCATTCGCCACGCCATGCCGGTGCGCCAGGCCCTGAAAACCCGCACCATCTTTAACGTGCTGGGCCCGCTCATAAACCCGGCCCGCCCCGGCTTTATGCTGCTTGGCGTCTACAGTCCGGCACTGGTGCGCCCCATTGCCGACACCCTGGTGGCCATGGGCCTTGAGCGCGGCATGGTGGTGCACGGCAGTGGTCTGGATGAAATTGCCATTCACGGCAGCACTCACATTGCCGAGATCAATAAGGGTGACATCACCGAATATGACATCACCCCGGAAGCGCTGGGGCTGGAGCGTCATGATATCAGCGCCATTGAAGGCGGTGAACCGGCAGAAAACCGCCTGATCACCGAGGCACTGCTGGCCGGCGAAGGCACCCTGGCGCAGCAGAGCGTGATTGCCATGAACGTAGCACCGCTGCTGGTAATGAGCGGTCAGGTGGAAAATCTCAAGCAAGGCGTGGAGCGGGCGCTGTCCGTGTTAAGATCCGGCCGTGCCATGGATGTAGCCAAACAACTGGCGGAGTTGAGTCAATGCTGAATACAGTGCTCGGCAAAATCGTTGCCGACAAAAAAATCTGGGTGGAAGCGCGCAAGCAAAGCCAGCCGCTGGCAAGCTTTGAAGCCGGCCTCACCCCCAGTGATCGCCCCTTTGCCGAGGCCCTGGCCGCCGGCAAGCCGGCCTTTATTCTGGAGTGCAAAAAAGCCTCGCCGTCCAAAGGCCTGATTCGCGAAGTGTTCGACCTGGACGCCATTGCCGGCGTCTATGGCCGCTACGCCTCGGCCATTTCGGTGCTCACCGACGAGAAATACTTTCAGGGCCGTTTTGAGTTTGTCACGCAAGTGCGCAACCAGGTGACCCAGCCGGTGATTTGCAAGGACTTTATTATCGACCCCTATCAGATCAAGCTGGCCCGGTATCACCAGGCCGACGCCATTCTGCTGATGTTGTCGGTACTGAATGACGAGGAGTATGCCGAGCTTGCCGCCGTGGCCGAGTCCCTCAACATGGGTGTGCTCACCGAAGTGATCGACGAAGATGAAGTGGCCCGCGCCCTTAAACTGGGTGCCAGGGTCATTGGCATCAACAACCGGGATCTGCGGGACCTCAGCATCGACCTCGACCGCACCAAACGGCTGGCGGCGCTGATCCCCGACGACCGAATCGTGATTTCTGAGTCCGGCATTTATCACCACGGCCAGACCAAGGCCCTCTCGGCCCATGCCGACGGCTTTCTGGTGGGCAGCTCGCTGATGGCCGAAGACGATCTGGAACTGGCGGTGCGGCGGCTGATCCTGGGCGACAACAAGGTCTGCGGCCTGACCCGGCCGGAAGACGCCACCGCTGCCTATGACGCCGGGGCCGTGTATGGCGGGCTGATCTTTGTGGAAAAAAGCCCCCGTTGCGTAAGCCTGGATCAGGCCCGCCGCGTAATGGCCGGTGCCCCGCTTCACTATGTGGGCGTATTTCAGAATCATCCCATAGACGAGGTGGTTGCTACCGCGCAGGAGCTGAACCTTTCTGCGGTGCAACTGCACGGCGATGAGAACGACGCCATTATAGATGCGCTGAAAGCCAGGCTACCCGGCGTGGCCATCTGGAAAGCGGTGGCAGTCAGCGATGCGCTGCCGGCTCTGCCCGAGCACGCCGACCGGCTGCTGTTCGACACCAAAGCCGGCAACCAAAGCGGCGGCACCGGCCTGGCCTTTGACTGGGCGCTTTTGAACGACATCGACAAGGCCAGTGCCATGCTCGCCGGCGGGCTCACTCCCGACAACGCCGCCACCGCCGCCAGCCAGGGCTGCCTTGGGCTGGACTTTAACTCAGGCGTGGAAAGCGCCCCCGGCCAAAAAGACGCCACCAAACTCAAGGCGACCTTTGCCACCCTCAGACATTACGGACGCAGGACACAGAAATGAGCTTACTTAACCCCTTTTTTGGTGATTTTGGCGGCATGTATGTGCCGCAGATCCTGATGCCGGCGCTGCTGCAACTGGAGCAGGCCTTTGTGGATGCCCAGCAGGATCCGGAATTTGACCGCGAGTTTCGAGAGCTGCTGGCGGAATATGCCGGCCGCCCCACACCGCTCACTCGCGTGCGCAACCTGGCCAGCAATACCAAAACCCGCATCTACCTCAAGCGGGAAGATTTGCTGCACGGCGGTGCCCACAAAACCAATCAGGTACTGGGCCAGGCGCTGCTGGCCAAGCGCATGGGCAAAAAGCGCATTATTGCCGAAACCGGTGCCGGCCAGCACGGCGTGGCCACGGCGCTGGCCTGCGCCCTGATGGACATGGAATGCATCGTCTATATGGGTGCCAAAGACTGCGAGCGGCAAAAGCCCAACGTATTTCGCATGGAGCTGATGGGTGCCAAGGTAATACCGGTGCATGCCGGCTCTGCCACCCTGAAGGACGCCTGCAACGAGGCGCTGCGCGACTGGACCGCCAACTACGACACCACCCACTATATGCTGGGCACGGCCGCCGGCCCCCACCCTTTTCCCACCATAGTGCGGGAATTTCAGCGCATGATTGGCGAAGAAGCCAAGGTGCAGATAGTGGAGCACGAAGCGCGCCTGCCCGATGCGGTGATCGCCTGCGTGGGCGGCGGCTCCAACGCCATTGGCCTGTTTGCCGACTTTATTGAAGAAGACAGCGTCAAGCTCATTGGTGTGGAGCCGGCAGGCAAGGGCATTGACACCGGCGAGCACGGTGCCACCCTGGGGGAAGGCACCAAGGGCGTGTTCTTTGGCATGCTCTCTTTGATGATGCACGACCAAGACGGCCAGGTGGAAGAATCTTATTCTGTGTCTGCCGGCCTCGACTTTCCCTCGGTCGGCCCGCAGCACGCGTATCTGGCCACCACAGGCCGGGCTCAGTATGTGTCGGTGACCGATGATGAAGCCCTTGACGCCTTTCAGGCCCTGGCTCGTTCAGAGGGGATTATTCCGGCACTGGAGTCGTCCCATGCTCTCGCCTATGCATTGAAACTGGCCGAAGCCGAGCCGGAAAAAGAACAAGTTCTGGTGGTTAACCTGTCCGGTCGTGGCGACAAGGACATCTTTACCGTTGCCGAGATCCTGGAGCAAAAAGGAGAAATAAAATGAGCCGCTACCAGCAACTGTTCCAGCGCCTGAACGCCGCCAATGAGGGCGCCTTTGTGCCCTTCGTCACCCTGGGTGACCCTACTCCCGAGCAGTCGCTCAAGATCATTGACGCCCTGGTGGCCGGCGGTGCCGATGCGCTGGAGCTGGGCATTCCCTTCTCCGATCCGGTGGCCGACGGCCCCACCATTCAGGCTGCCACCCTGCGCGCCCGGGAAGCCGGCACCCGCACACAAACCTGCTTTGACATGCTCAAACAGGTGCGGGAAAAGTACCCCGAGCTGCCCATCGGCCTGCTGGTGTATGCCAACCTGGTATACGCACCGGGCATGGACAGCTTCTACTCCCGCGCCGCTGAAGCAGGGGTAGACTCTGTGCTGGTGGCCGATGTGCCGCTGGAAATGGCCGCACCCTTCAAGGCCGCCGCCGACCAGGCCGGTATTGAGAGCATTTATATCGCCCCGCCCAACGGCGACGAGGCCACCCTCAAGGCCGTGGCAGAAACCGGCTCCGGCTACACCTATCTGCTGAGCCGCGCCGGCGTGACCGGCACCGAGACCAAGGCCGGTGCACCGGTAAACACCCTGCTCGCCACCCTGGCCAAATATGACGCGCCGCCGTCACTGCTCGGCTTTGGTATCTCCAGCCCCGAGCAGGTGCGCGACGCCATCAAGGCCGGTGCCGCCGGTGCCATCTCCGGCTCCGCCGTGGTGAAGATCATTGAGCAGCATCTGGACCAGCCCCAGGCCATGCTCAATGCGCTGACCGCCTTTGTAAAAGAGATGAAGGCCGCGACCAGGAAGTAAGCTCCTCAGGCGGTGCCTGTTCGGGCACCGCCACTTTCATCATTATCTTCGTTAAGCGCTTAATGCGCTATGTGGTAACATGACAGCCTGTATACAGCTGCTACAATACTGTATGAATAAACAGCTTAAGACTTTCTTCAGGCAAGACCATGACACACTGCACTCCTCAACTTAACCTGATACTCGATACTCTTGAAGCTGATGCTTCATTGGGCTCGTCTGGTATGTTCAGGTGTGCGGATTTTTTTGCCGGCAGTGGCCTTGCCACAGCAGCACTGAGCCACTTTTTTGAGACCGTTTGGGCTAATGATATCTGCCCCAGAAAGCAGGCGGTGTTTTCCAGTAACCATGCCCACAAACCTTTTCTGCTTGGCTCCATTGAGCATGTTCATGGTAACAGCATTCCTCAGCATGATTTGTCCTGGGCAAGCTTTCCGTGCCAGGACTTATCTCTTGCAGGAAATATGAGTGGCATTCGAAGCGCGCGCAGCGGCATGGTCTGGGAATGGCTGCGGGTATTGGATGAAACCAGAGTAAAGCCAGCCATTGTAGTTGCCGAAAATGTTAAAGGTCTGCTGTCGTCCCGGGGAGGAGAAAACTATCTGTTTCTTCATGAGGCGCTTAAAGAAAGGGGCTATGCAGTAGGTGCTGTATTGCTTGATGCTGTGCACTGGCTGCCACAATCAAGACCAAGGATCTTTGTTATAGGTGTGCGTAATCATATTAATTTACGGGCATTCACCACCAATGGGCCCGGCTGGGCACAGCCGAACGTAGTGCAGTCGGTGGCAAAAAAAGCAGCAGACTGGCAATGGTGGAAACTTCCGCAGCCAACAGCACGAACGCTGACTCTGGAAGACGTTATCGATATGCACCATCCCTTTGATGATGAAAAAACAGTACGGCATCACCTTTCGCTGATCCCCGACAAACACTGGAAAAAAATCAACGAAGCGATAAAACAGGGCAAGTATATATTCCCCGGTTATAAAAGAACACGTGCCGGCAGACAGGTGCTTGAAGTCAGAACCGATGGCATTGCCGGCTGCCTGCGCACAGCATCCGGTGGCAGCAGCAGGCAACAGCTTCTTATCTATAAAAACGGCACTTTTGGTACCCGCCTGCTCACCATTAGTGAAGCTGCCAGACTGATGGGTGCCCCGAGTGGCTACCAGATCCCGGGCTCATACAATCAGGGCTACCAGGCCATGGGAGATGCTATTGCAGTGCCTGCCGTCAGCTATCTGGCAAAACACTTGTTGCATCCCTTACTTGCTCAATAAGTTATCGATATAAAGCTCAGTTTCTCCCGAGTCTTTCATAAAGTTCTCATAATACTTACGCATTCTTGATATGTGGACTCGCAGCATTCTTCTCTGCTCCGAGTTATTCTTGACCTCGAGAATATGGGAGAACAGATTACTGAAATGCTCAAGCTGACGGGGCAAGCGCCTCAAGGGATCGAGCCGGTATAACCTTTCCTGCTCATCCATAATGGATATTTTCTGAGCCGGCGCTGCTACCACTCCCGCATGCACGAGTTCGGCTGGTATCTTGCCGTTCACCAGCGGGCTTTTACGGTTGTAATGGTTAATAATTTCAGACTCCAGCACCTCGATATTATTACCCTCACGCTTCAGCGGCCAGGCCCACACTTGTGATATTTCCCATATATCCAGCTGCCTGTTGGCAATCACATCACTTCTGGCGCTGGTAAGGTGTCTTCTTACTCGCGTTCTGATGCCATCTTTGGATAAACCAATGTAGATAGGCACCTGATCGAGATCGCACAGCGCGTACACCCCGGTTTCATCCGTCAGCTCCTTTAGCGCACTGTCTCTTCTTTTTTGAATGTTCATGTTATTGCTTTCATCACCAAGGCTGATATTAATACTCAATTCCAAAATACTGCCGGTGCAGCTCGCGGATTTGTTCGGCCAGCTCGGGTACCGGACCGGCCACGGGAATGTCGGGGGCCACGTCGTTAATGGTCAGCGCCTTTACCGGTGAGGCACCCTGGCCCCATTGCTCGCACCAGGCTGCAAACTGGCCGGCGGAGCTGGCAAATACAATGCGCCCAAGGCCTGCCCAGGCATGAGCGGCGGAGCACATGGGGCAGTGCTCCCCTGAGGTATAAAGCGTAACGCGGGCTCGTTCGGTTTCGTTCAGGTTTTCCGCAGCCCAGCGGGCCAGCGCAATTTCGGGGTGCCAGGTGGGCTCACAGGTATGAATGCGATTGCGGTCTTCCGCCAGTACTTTCCCCTCGGCGGATACCAGCACAGAGCCAAAGGCCATATCACCTTCACTCAGGGCCTCTTTGGCCAGCTCCACACAACGACGCAAATGGCGCAGATCCTGCTCGAATATAGTCATGCTTACCTCCTCGCAGTAATTTATGAGTCTGCTATTCAAGGTACTGAAGAAAACAAATATTTAAAAGCCGATCAGCCTCACTCCTTTTATTTTCGGTTTATGCTTGCATGATTGCTTATATTTAAGACAAAACAAGGAGAGCAAATGTTTGATTTAACCGGACAGGTCGCCCTGGTCACGGGCGGTGCCAAGGGCATTGGCAAGGGCATTGCGCGGGTGCTGGCCAACGCCGGTGCCACCGTGATTATCGCCGATATTGATGAGGCCGCCGGCAAGAGCAGCGCCAAGGAGCTGGGAGCGCATTATTTTTATCTGGATGTATCCAACCAGGAAAGCTGCAAACAGGTTGTTGCTGCGGTTAAGCGGGACTTTGGGCAACTTGATATTCTGTGCTCCAACACCGGGATCTTTCCTCAGTGCAACCTGGCCACCATGACAGAGCAGCACTGGGATGAAATGCACAATATCAACCTCAAGGGTACTTTCTTTATGGTGCAGGCAGCACTGGAGGTGATGCGTACCCGGGGCTACGGCCGCATTGTGATCACCTCTTCCATTACCGGACCGGTAACCGGCTTTCCCGGCTGGAGTCATTATGCCGCCAGCAAGGCCGGCCAGCTGGGTTTTATGCGCAGCGCGGCGCTGGAGTGTGCCCGTGACGGTATTACCATCAATGCTGTGATGCCCGGTAATATTCTCACCGAAGGACTGCAGGCCCAGGGTGAGGATTACTTAGCGCAAATGAGGGCGGCCATTCCCACTCATACTCTGGGCACGCCTGACGACATTGGACATGCCGCCTGTTTTCTGGCATCAAGAGAAGCTCGGTATATTACCGGTCAAACCCTGATTGTGGATGGTGGACAGATACTCCCCGAGTCACCGGAAGCAATACAATAAAAAGGCCCGGTAAAACCGGGCCTTTTATCTGCTTATTGGGTGTCGGAGACCGGCTGCAATATTTTGTCACCGGCACGCTTCAGTCGCAGTGGCGCATAGATGAGTGCGCCCACCAGAAAGAGGCCAAGATAGCCGATTAGCGGATAGAAAAACGCCACCAGCTGAGTAAAGCCGGCAAAACTGGCCACAAAGCCCACCACCATGGTTACCATGCTGAAACGGTTTGCCGCCGGCGTACGCATTTCTACAAAACGGGCAACAAAGGCATAGAACATGCTAGCACCCGTACTGAAAATCATGCCAAACAGCACAAAGGCCATGGCCTTGGCCAGCCAGGGTGAAATGCCGTCTATGATTTTGAGCAGCGGTAACGGATAGCCTGCCACCACATCAATTTGCGAGAACATGGCCAAATGGCTGATCATGATCATCACGCCCACACCGGCTCCCCCCAGCAGACCGCCCCAGCGGGCGATACGGGCATTGGGCTCGGCACCGCCCATAACCAGTGACATGGCTGCACCCACGGCAATATTGAACGACACATAGTTCACCGCCGACACCAGCCAGTGCGGCAGAGTCGACTCAATACCTTCGGCAATGGGGGCCAGCTCTTCAAAGCTGCGCTCCATGGTAAACAGGCTGTAAATACAGATAAGGATCAGCGCCAGCACCAAAAACGGCGTAATGCTGCCAATCAGCCCCACTACCCGTTTTACATTCAGCATCAGGGTAGCCCCCATCATCAGTGTCATCAGCACACTGCCCACCACAGGTGACAAGCCAAATTGCTGATTGAGTGTGGAGCCGGCACCAGCAATCATGACCACACCCACTCCAAACAGGGTAAAGATGATAACGCCATCCACAATCACGCCCAGATAGCGGCCACTAATCTGATATACCACGGTTTTATGAGAGCGGGTTTGAGTGCGGCTGCCCAGCCAGGTGAGCATCATGCCAAGATAGGCAAACAGAGCAGTGGCTACCACGGCCGCGGCTGTTCCCAGGTAACCGAAGCTGGTGAAGTACTGCAGCACTTCCTGCCCGGAAGCAAACCCTGCTCCCACAATGATGCCAATAAATGCACTGGCGATTTTGATGATATTCCACATGATCGTCTGCCTGTCCCTTCTTTAACCAAAATACAACAACACTAATGGGCAAAAGAGTAAAACATGATTTCGCCGCACAGCAAAGCGGGCGACCTTATCAGAAGACATCTGCCAACAGTATTAAACCTTGGTCGGATACAAGGCGTTATTCAGGTACTGGTTTGCCGGCATGATTCAGAGTGTGCAGACGATAGTCTTTAACATTCGATCAGCGGCCGCCCTGTGCGCTTGAACCTGGCACACCACTGTGAAAACGAAACAGGGGATCAGGCGATTGAATCAGCGCCGCTTCCTGCTCGCCAAAAAAGGCGATTCGATCCGCTATGCATGCTCCGGCATAGTCCCGGGCCAGTGTGAGATAGTCCTGATAGTGGCGAGCTTCAGAGCGCAGCAATGACACATAAAAGCGGCTCAGCTCTTCATCCAGAAAAGGTGCCAGCCGGGCAAAACGCTCACAGGAGCGCGCTTCTATATAAGCGCCTATGATCAGGCGGTCTACAATCGCTGCCGGCTCAAAGGTTCGCACATGCGCCAGCATACCCCTGGCATAGCGAGACGCTGACAGCGTACTGTAAGGCACATGACGAGACTCCATTATCTCCAGTACCTGCTCAAAATGGTGTAGTTCTTCCTGAATTAACCGCACCATTTTTACCAGCAGGTCGTTTTTGGCCAGCTCGTCAAACACCCGGCGGTTATCCGCTGTTTGAGTTTGTTTGCCCAGCACCTCTCCCTTTTCCGGCAGCGCATCCAGTGACTTATAAAAATCCAGGTTAGGCAATAACTTGCGCTGCTCCCTGGGCAGACAATAGCGTCTCACCAGGCTGTGGGCACTCATGGCCGCTTTCATTTCACAGTTGGCATGATCCACCAGCAACACCGGTAACCGTTCCGGCTTTCGGGCTTCATCCAGCCAGGCTTTGGGGGTGGCGCAATGCAGAAAGTCATCAATGGGGGCCAGTAACTGGCTGTATTCGGCATTAACTGATCTGGCGTTCACTATGTTACCTGTTAAGTGCAATACACGGCGGCCCGCAGTGTACCAATTCACTTTTCTCAAGGCAGCCCGATACCGGATTTTTTAGTCTTCCGGCACAGCCAAAAAAAATTTGATATTGATCACAGTTTTTAGCGAAACATGATTTTTCGCCTAACATTATTTTGGGTTTTACCTAAAATTCAGCCATCGAATCGTTTGCGTAACCGATTCGCCGAATAATTTCCCAGAAAAGGCCCAGTCGTGAAAAAGACCACTCTGCTGAATAGTCAGCTCTCTGCCCTGGTGGCCAGCCTTGGCCATACCGATGAAGTAACGCTGGGCGATGCCGGCCTGCCGGTGCCTGCCGATGTGCCACGCATTGATCTGGCTATCTGCCCCGGCCTGCCGGGTATTGAAGACACTCTGACGGCCCTGCTCACCGAGCTGCAGCTGGAAGCCGTGGTGCTGGCCACAGAAATAAAATCCGTCAGCCCCGGGTTGCATCAGCGTCTGTTAGCTCACATTGCCACCGCCGCCTCTGCGCAGGGTCGCGATATTACTGTGAGCTACATCAGCCATACTGAATTCAAGCAGCGCACCGGCCATAGCCGGGCAGTGGTTCGCACCGGCGAGTGCACTCCCTACGCTAACCTTATTTTGTGCGCCGGTGTCCCCTTCTGAGGAAAATTATGAATCCGATATTGTCCCTTTCCGGCATTGATAAAGCCTTTCCCGGCGTCAAGGCACTGGATCAGGCCGGTTTAAATGTTTATTCCGGTCAGGTCATGGCGCTGATGGGAGAAAACGGCGCCGGCAAGTCCACTCTGATGAAAGTGCTGACCGGTATTTATCAGGCCGACGCCGGCACCATTGAATACCGGGGCCAGCACTGTCATTTCAAGGGGCCTCGTGAGTCTCAGGAAGCAGGCATCGGCATTATTCATCAGGAGCTGAACCTGCTGCCTCACCTCACCATTGCCGAAAATATCTTTCTGGGGCGCGAGCCCACAGCAGCGCTGGGTCGAATTAACTGGCGCAAACTGTATGCCGATGCTCAGGCCCTGCTGGACCGGCTGCAAATAAAACACTCCCCCAAAACCCGGGTTGGCGATCTGAGCATCGGAGCCCAGCAAATGGTGGAAATTGCCAAAGCACTGTCGTTTAACGCCGATGTCATCATTATGGACGAGCCAACTGACGCTCTCACCGACACGGAAACCCGCGCTCTGTTTCGAGTGATTGAAGAGCTGCGTCAGGATGGCTGTGGCATTGTTTACATCTCTCACCGGCTGGCTGAAATCTTTGAAATCTGCGATCGCATTACCGTGCTGCGTGACGGCAAATGGATTGGTGAAAAAGCGGTGGCCGAAATCGATGAAGATACCTTGATTGAAATGATGGTGGGCCGCCGCCTTGACGAGCAATATCCGCGTCTGGTGCAGCCGGCCGGCAAGGAAGTACTGCGAGTGGAAAAACTCAGCGGCCCCGGCGTCAGTGACGTGAGTTTTACGCTGCATGAAGGTGAAATTGTCGGCTTTTCCGGCCTGATGGGTGCCGGCCGTACCGAGCTTGCCCGCATTCTTTATGGTGCCGTGCCCCGCACCGGCGGCCGGACCCAACTGGCCGGCCAGCCCTATCGGGCCGGCACGCCCCATCAGGGCCTGAATGCCGGTATTGCCTATATTTCCGAAGACCGCAAGGGCGATGGCCTGGTGCTGGGTTTGTCGGTACTGGCCAATATGAGCCTGTCGGCACTGGGAGAGTTCAGTAAAGGACCACAGCTGCTGCACGGAGCCGAGCGCGAGGCAGTAGACGAGTTTATCGGTCTGTTCAATATCAAAACACCGGGCCGGGAGCAGCTGATTGGTCACCTTTCCGGAGGTAACCAGCAAAAAGTAGCCATTGCCAAGGGGCTGATGACCCATCCCCGCGTACTGATCCTGGACGAACCCACCCGCGGCGTAGACGTGGGTGCCAAAAAAGAGATCTATCAGCTGATTAACCGCTTCAAACAGCAGGGCATGGCCATTTTGCTGCTGTCGTCGGACATGCCGGAAGTACTGGGCATCAGCGACCGTATTCTGGTGATGCACGAAGGTCGGGTCACCGGTGAATTCAAGGCCGCCGAGGCCACTCAGGAACAACTGCTGGCCGCCGCCGTGGGCCAGACGCAACAAGAGGAAAAGGCATGAACTCCACTCTCAACCCCGGCCGTCGCTGGTTCAGCAAGGAATGGCTGATTGCCCAGAAGTCGCTGATTGCCCTGATCCTGCTGATTGGGGTGGTGTCACTGATCAATCCGCATTTTTTCACCCTGGACAATATGCTTAATATTTTGCGCCAGACCTCGGTAAACGCCATTATTGCCGTGGGCATGACCCTGGTCATTCTGACCGCCGGCATCGATCTCAGTGTGGGCTCGGTGCTGGCCCTGTGCGGTGCATTTGCTGCCAGTATGGTGGCCATGGAACTGCCTGTTTTTGTGACGCTGCCGGCCGTGCTGCTGGCAGGTTTTGCCCTGGGGGGCGTAAGTGGTGTCATTGTTGCCAAGGGCCGGGTTCAGGCTTTTATTGCTACCCTGGTCACCATGACCCTGTTGCGCGGCATAACCATGGTGTATACCGACGGCCGCCCCATTTCCACCGGCTTCACTGATGCCGGCGATCTCTTTGCCTGGTTTGGCACCGGTTATGTATTTGGTATTCCGGTGCCGGTATGGCTGATGGCCATCACGTTTCTGGGTGCCTGGTACCTGCTTAATCACACCCGCTTTGGTCGCTATATTTATGCCGTAGGCGGTAATGAAGCGGCAGCCCGGCTGTCGGGCATTAATGTGGACAGAGTCAAAATGGGGGTTTATGCCATCTGCGGCATGCTGTCGGCGCTGGCTGCCATTATCGTCACCAGCCGGCTGTCATCGGCTCAGCCTACTGCCGGCACCTCCTATGAGCTGGACGCCATTGCTGCCGTGGTGCTGGGCGGCACCAGTCTGGCCGGTGGCCGGGGTGCCATTATGGGCACCCTGATTGGTGCACTCATTATCGGTTTTCTTAACAATGCGCTGAACCTGCTTGATGTCTCCTCCTACTATCAGATGATCGCCAAGGCATCGGTGATCCTGCTGGCGGTACTGGTCGACACCAAAAACAAGTAACTCACACACTGAAAAGGAACGTCATCATGAAAAAACTGACCACACTGCTGTCCGCCGCCCTGGTAAGCGCCACCATGACCGCCGGTGCCTATGCTCAGGATACGCTTGCACTGGTGATCTCCACTCTTAATAATCCCTTTTTTGTGACCATGAAGGAAGGCGCGGAAAAGAAGGCAGCCGAGCTGGGTTATAACCTGATTGTGCTCGACTCCCAGAACGATCCGGCCAAAGAGCTGGCCAATGTGGAAGATCTCAATGTGCGCGGTGCCAAAGTGCTGCTGATCAACCCCACCGACTCCGATGCCGTGGCCAACGCCATTCGTCTGGCCAACCGCGCCAGCCTGCCGGTGCTGACGCTGGACCGCGCCGCCAACCGGGGGGATGTGGTCTCTCACATTGCTTCCGACAACGTGGCCGGCGGCAAAATGGCCGGTGACTTTATTGCCGGGCAAATCGGCGATAGCGCCAGAATCATTCAGCTGGAAGGCATTGCCGGCACCAGTGCCGCCCGGGAACGCGGGGCTGGCTTTGCTCAGGCCGTCAGCGAGCACAACTTTCAGCTGCTGGCCAGCCAGCCTGCCGACTTTGACCGCACCAAAGGTCTGAACGTGATGGAAAACCTGCTGACCGGTAACCCGAATGTACAGGCGGTATTCGCCCAGAATGACGAAATGGCGTTGGGTGCTCTGCGTGCGCTGCAGGCCGCCAACAAGCAAGACGTGCTGATTGTAGGCTTTGACGGCACCGAAGACGGCATCAAGGCCGTGCAGGGCGGCCGGCTGGCAGCGACCATTGCTCAGCAGCCTGGTGAAATTGGTGCCATTGCAATTGAAACCGCCGACAAAATTCTGAAAGGCGATACCGTGGCCGACCATATTCCGGTGCCACTGCAGGTGATCAGCAAGTAATTCAGGAACTGATATCATGACGTTAACCGTAACCGGCAGTATTAATATCGATCATGTGATCCGCCTGCCCGAGTTTCCCCGCCCCGGGGAAACGCTCACCGGCAGTGACTATCGCATTGTGCCCGGCGGCAAAGGAGCCAACCAGGCGGTTGCTGCCGCCAGAGCGGGTGCCCGCACCCGGCTGGTGGCCTGTGTGGGCGAGGATGCCCTCGCTGCCAGCCTGATACAGGGCTTTGCTGAGGATGGCATAGACATAACGGCCATAGATACTATAACGGGTGTCAACACAGGCGTTGCCCTTATTCAGGTTAACAACAATGGTGAAAATACCATTGCCCTGGCTCCCGGTGCCAATGCCGGACTGACTCCGGCACAGCTGCAACGCCACAGCAGCGCCCTGCACTGCCGGCAACTATTGTTGCAGCTGGAAATTCCGCTGGAAACCAATCTGGCCGCAGCCAAAACCGCCCGCGACCAGGGTGCGCAGGTGATTCTTAACCCTGCCCCCGCTCAGGCACTGCCTGACGAGCTGCTGAACCTGGTAGACATCATTACCCCCAACGAAACCGAAGCCGAGCGCCTCACCGGTATAGCGGTCAGAGACGAGGCAGGTGCCGGGGCCGCCGCCAGGGCGCTGCACGACCGGGGCATTGCCACCGTGATGATTACGCTGGGGGCCCGCGGCGTCTGGCTGAGTGAGCTGGGCCATGGCCGGCGCATTCCCGGTTTTGCCGTCAAGGCTGTGGATACCACTGCCGCCGGCGATACCTTTAATGGTGCCCTGATGGCCGCGCTGCAGCAGCGGCTGCCGCTGTCCGAGGCAGTTCGCTTTGCCCAGGCCGCCGCGGCCATTTCCGTTACCCGCCCCGGCGCTCAGACCTCCATTCCTTACAAGGCCGACATCGACGCCATGCTGGAGCAGTAATTAATGGCCACCATCAAGGACGTGGCCAAACGGGCACAGGTGTCTACTTCCACTGTCAGCCACGTGCTGAATAAAACCCGTTTTGTCAGTACAGAAGTCACGCAGCGGGTGCAGCAGGCCATTCATGAGCTGCACTATACGCCTTCGGCACTGGCGCGCAGTCTTAAAGTCAATCATACCCGCACACTGGGCATGCTGGTCACGTCCAGCACCAACCCGTTTTTCGCCGAAGTGGTACAGGGTGTGGAGCAGCGCTGCTATGAGCTGGGCTACAGTCTGGTGCTGTGCAACACTGGCGGTGATGTCAGCCGCCTGCAGGCCGGCCTCGATATGCTGCAGCAAAAACGGGTAGACGGCATAATAGTGATGTGTACTCAGGCAAGCCCGGATGAGAGCGCCTTTGAACATCGCGCCGGCATGCCCATGGTGATGGCAGACTGGGGGCCGGCACAACTGAATGCCGACTTAATCAAAGACTCGGGTCACGAAGGCGGCCGGCTGGCTACCGAACACTTGCTGGCACTGGGCCATCGCCACATTGGCTGCATCACTGGCCCGTCCGGTCAGCGTGCCAGTGATGAACGACTGGCCGGCTTTTATGCCGCCATGGCCGCAGCCGGCCTGGCTGTTAACCCCGACTGGGTTCAGCAGGGTGGTTTTGAGCTGGAAGGCGGTGAGCAGGCCATGGGACGTATTCTGCAGCAAGCCAACCGCCCCAGCGCCATTTTTGCCTGCAACGACATGATGGCTGCCGGTGCCCTGCGGGCGCTGGCCGATGCCGGTATCAGGGTGCCGGAACACATGTCGGTGATCGGTTATGACAATATTGAACTGGCCGGCTTTCTGGTACCCCGGCTCAGCAGCATAGAGCAGCCCAAAGCTGCCCTTGGTGCACTGGCGGTAGATACACTGCTGGAACGCATTCATCATCCCGAGGTGCCCAGACGGGTACTACCCTTGGCACCAGCTCTGGTTGCACGGGAAAGTACTGCCAGACTGGCCATTTAATCCCCGTAGCGTTAGCCTCTGGGTTTTGCCGTTAAACTGGTGAACAATGGACGCACGACAGAAAGGATTTTTGCTCACCGCCCTTGGCGTGTTAATTATCTCTCCCGATGCCCTGCTGCTGCGGCTGATTGATATACCGCCGGAGCAGCTGGTGTTGTGGCGGGGGCTGCTGAATATCATCGGCTTCTGGCTGATTGTAGTGGCACGCTACCGCCGCCACTGGTTTCGCGCCTATCTGGCCTGTGGCAAGACCGGCCTGGGCTGCGCCTTGCTGTTTACCTTCAGTACCCTGGGCTTTGTGCTGGGCAATCATTTTACCAAGGCCGGCAATGTGCTGGTGATCCTGGCCAGCTCACCGCTGATTGCTGCCCTGCTGAGCCGGGTATTTTTAGGTGAACGACTGCCGCTGCACACCTGGCTGGCCATTATCGCCTGCCTGTTTGGCATCAGTCTGATTGTGCTGGACGATGCCGGATCCGGCTCCACCACCGGCAACCTGCTGGCACTGATGGCTGCCGTCGGGCTGGCCGGCAACCTGACCCTGGCCCGCAGCAAACCCGGCACAGACATGAGTCCCATGCTGGCGCTAAGCGGCCTGTTCACCTTTTTACTGACCTTTGCCTGGAGCGGCCGGGTCATGCTGCCCGGAGCCGTTGACATGGGCTGGCTGATATTACTGTGCCTGATATTACTGCCCATTGGCTTTACGCTGATACAACGCGGGCCGCTCTATCTGCCCTCGGCGGAAGTGAGCCTGCTGATGCTGCTGGAAACCGTGCTCGGCACCCTGCTGGTGTGGTTGTTCTTAAGCGAGCGGCCAGGCAACCTGGGCTTGCTGGGCGGAGCCATTGTGCTGCTGGCCATGGTCGCCAAAATTATACTGGACCGCCGCTCATTCAATTCCGCCCCCGTGCGGGCCTGATCAAGGATCGTTTTTCATGTGGAAACTCAACCCGCGGGCACTTCGCTATCTCAATGAAGTCGCCAGTCAGGGCTCGCTGCGCAAGGCCGCCGCCAGACTGAACATTGACGTCTCGGCCATCAGCCGGCAACTGCATCAGCTGGAAGAGGAAATAGGCCTGCCGATAGGCTATCGAAGCGGCCAAGGCTTTATGCCAACCGAGGTCGGCGAAGAGTTGATCTCCCTGTATCGTCAGCAAAAAGCGAGTGAAGACGCGACCCTGTCCCGGATCGAAGCATTACAGGATCTGCGTCGTGGTCAGGTCACCCTGGCGGTGGGAGAAGGCTTTATTGCGGATCTTATCTCGGCACCGCTGCAAAGCTTTATGCAGCATTACCCGGATATCGCTATTTCGGTGGAAATGGCCGGGGCCAATGAAGCCGTCAGACTGGTAAAAGAAGATGTTGTTGATCTGGCGGTGGTCTACGCACCTCAGCCGGATCCCGAGCTCGTCTCTCACGTAACCCGAAACCGTCCACTGGACCTGATCACCCCACCAGGACATCCGATTACACGTAAGGGGCGGCCCGACATTCACGACATCCTGAACTATCCGCTGGCGCTGATAGATCAACAGTTTGGCATGGGGCAACTGCCCATGCTGGTTGAACAACTGGAGCACATCCGTTTCAAACCCCAGCTAAAAACCAACTCGGTGTCCGTGCTCAAAAACTTTGTTCTGTCAGGTATGGGGCTGACATTCATGCCCAGGCTCACCGTGCATGAGGAAGTGCTGGCAGGGAAAATTGTCTGTTTACCGGCACCACACCCGGTGCTGGCAGAAGCCAAAGCCCATATCGTCAGCCACAAAGGCCGCGAGCTGACAGTGGCTGGCGAACACCTGCTCCGGCATCTGAGCGAGGGAATGCTGTTCTTCAGCCAGATCAAATAACCACCACCGCTGTTAGTGTTGTCTAAATATCAACACTTTCACTATTGAAAAGTCAACATCTCAACACCTAACCTGAATCTGTACACCAACCTGTATCACGATATGGAGATCATTCAATGGACGTATCCTTTACTCTCTCTCCCCTGCGCAAGGCCATGGTCACCCTTCTGGGTGCCGGCAGCCTGATGATGGCCAGTGCAGCTCAGGCTGCCACTACCATCGATCTGTCTTACAATGGCGCCCCGGATGCAGAAAAAAATGCGGTTCACCTGTTTGCCAGCAACCTGAAACGACTGGTGGAAGAAAAAACCGACGGTGAACTGGAACTCACCCTGTATCCCAACAGCATGCTGGGGGAAGAAGTGCAACGGATGGAACAAGTGATGGCTGCTCCCGGCCTGAACATTGCCTCTTTTGCCGGCATTTCTCCTGTATTCCCGGAAATTTATGCCAGCTCGATTCCCTTTCTGTTCCGCGACTTTGAGCATGCCCGCCGCTTTTTTGACGAAGGCGAATACTGGAAGGCTTCCCAGCAGGAGTTTACCGCCCGCACCGGAACTCACCTGCTGGCAGTGGTAGAAGAGGGTGGTTTCCTCGCATTTACCAACAACAAGCGCCCGATCAAGTCACCGGATGACTTTAACGGTCTGCGCTTCCGTGCCATGGATAAAAGCCAAGTAGCCCTGTATGACGCCTTTGGTGCTTCCGGTACCCCCATTCCCTGGACCGAAGTCTACATGGCACTGAAAACCGGTGTGGCCGATGGTCAGATGAACCCTCCCATGTACATCATTCTTGGCAGCTTGCACGAAGTGCAGCAACACCTGACCCTGGCCAATATTCAGTATTCCGACCAGTTCCTGGTCGCCAATGGCGAGCTGCTTGAGTCGCTGCCCGAGGCTCAGCGCCAGGCACTGGAAGAAGCCGTAGCGGAAGCTAACCAGCTCAACCGCGAGTCAGTCGAGTCTAAAGTAGAAGAGCGCGTTCAGTTCCTGGCCGATAAGGGCATGGAAGTGTACCGCCCAACAGCAGCAGAACTGACGCAGTTCCAGGAAAAGGCCAAGCCTTCCTACATTAGCTGGCTCAAGGAACAAAATATTGAGCAGAAATGGGTAGACCTTGCTCTGGAAGACGCCGGCAAGCTCTGATTTTTTCTTCATCATCCTACCTTTCAGGCGGCCTGACGGCCGCCCTTTTTCGCCATGAGACAAAGACTGATAACCCTGATGAGCCGGCTGGTTGAAGCGGTGGTCGGTACCCTGATCCTGACCAACCTGCTGGTATTGCTTTATGGTGTGGCCGCCCGTTATTTACTGGGCCGTTCGCCCATCTGGATGGACGAGCTGTCACGTTTTCTGATCATCGCCTGTGCCTTGCTGATGGCCGGTGTGCTGCTGGTACGCAATGAACACATGCGGATTGGCCTGCTGGAGCAGCGCCTGCCTGCCACCCTGTCCCGTATCCTCAAGCTGTATCAATGGCTGTTGATCCTGATCATCAGCGCCGGATTTTGCTGGTATTCCTGGCATTACGCCTTCTCGGTCAGCCGCTTTACCACCATGGGACTGGGTATCAGCCGTACCTGGCCTGTGCTCAGCCTGCCCCTGGGCTTTGGCCTGCTGTTTGTGTTTAATCTGTTACGCGGCCCCTTTGGCTGCAAGGAAGCCCGTTCATGACTCTGGCCATGTTTGCCTCTTTCATTGTGCATGTTTTATTGGGACTGCCACTGTTCATTGCCCTGCTGGTCACCGCAGTGATCGGTTTCATGTTTATCGATCCGTCCATGCTGGGACGTATCGTGCCGCAGCAGTTTTTTGGCGGCATCAACGTTTTTTCCCTGATGGCCATTCCGCTGTTTATTCTGGCTGGCAACCTGATGAACAGTGCGGGCCTGACACAACAGCTGATGACCCTTGCCCGGGTCCTGGTAGGACATCTGCGCGGTGGTCTCGGCTATGTCAATGTGGTGTCCAGTGTGTTCTTTGCCGGTGTGAATGGCTCCGCCGTGGCCGATACCTCGGCGCTGGGCTCCTTGCTGGTGCCGGCCATGAAAAAGGAAGGCTACTCCCCTTCCTATGCGGCCGGTCTGACCGCGGGCAGCTCGCTTATCGGCCCCATCATTCCCCCCAGCATTTTCATGATCCTTTATGCCTCACTCACCAATACCTCGGTGGGAGACCTGTTCCTGGCCGGCGTGATTCCCGGTTTGCTGCTGGGCCTGGTGTTTATGGTGATGAACTGGCTGTATGCCCGTAAAGCGCAATTGCCGGTATCTGGCCAGCGTCCTACCATGGGGCTGTTCCTGCAGGCGTTATGGGGTGCTATGCCGGCACTGCTGGCTCCCTTTATCATTGTTGGTGGTATTGTCTTCGGGGTGGTTACTCCCACCGAGTCAGGCGCTCTGACGGTCGCCTATGTGGCGGTTATCGGCCTGTGCAACAAACAGCTGAGCTGGCAACGACTGTGGAGCGCACTGGTAGAAACTGCACGTCTGACCAGCGCCGTTTTTCTGATCATGGCTGCGTCTGCAGTCGTCAGCTGGCTGCTGTCATACGCTCAGGTGCCAAAGGCCTTTATCACACTGTTTGATCCGATTATTGAACAACCGATACTGGTATTACTGCTGCTCAGCCTGATCACTTTTGTCACCGGCATGTTTATGGAAGAAGTGTCCGCGCTGATGTTGCTGACGCCTATTTTCATGCCTGTTGCCATGGCCGCAGGGGTGGATCCGGTGCACCTGGGGATTATTATTACTCTGAACATCACCATTGCCCTGATCACACCACCCATGGGGGCTTGCGTTTTCGTCGCTGCGGCTGTCAGCCGGCTTGAGATTACCGAGCTGTTCAAAACCATCTGGCCCTTTGTTGCCATTGCGCTGCTGGTACTGATACTGCTGATCCTGTTTCCCGGGCTGGTTCTGTGGTTGCCCGGTCTGTTCGGAGGACAAGCATGAACAAGCCTATCCCTCTGCTGAATGATCCCGACTGGAAGCGCGTCTCGGCGCTTCCCATCAACGAAAACAATGAGGCTCTGGTACCCGCCAGCCTGGCTTCAACCGGCCTGCATTGCTATCCGGCCTATTACAAGCTGGGTATTCCCAATGCCGTGCCTGAATGCCATATGCGACGGGGAGTATACCAACGTCTGCTGACGGCATCCCGCAGCCTGCCTGAAGGGCTGACACTGCTGGTACTGGACAGCTGGCGGCCTTACTCGGTGCAGCAATATCTGTACGACACCCTGTATAACGCCATAGAAAACCACTGGCCCGACAAACCGGCGGCGGAACTGGAGCAACTGACCCGGGAATTTGTGTCGTTGCCCAGCACCGACCCCAGTGCCCCCAGCCCCCACCTGACCGGAGGCTCGGTCGATGTCACGCTGGTCGATGAACATGGGCTGATGCTGGATATGGGCACGCAATTTGACGAAGCCACCTCCTGGTCACACACCGCCGCCTTTGAGCAACTGGACACGCCCACCGCCCATGAGCAAAAGGTCATAGCCAACCGCCGGTTGCTTTACCAGGCCATGACCGGTGCCGGATTTACCAATCTGCCCAGCGAGTGGTGGCATTACGACTTTGGCAACCAGCTGTGGGCCTGGTACAGCGGCCAGCCCCAGGCCTGCTACGGCCCGACCCACCCTGAAAGCCTGGAAAGCCGCTGGCGCAAGGAAATAGATCGTCGCCATCAATAAGGCTGGCGACCAGAGTGGCTTTGCCAGCCACTCTGGTAATGAGTAAACTGCCGTTATCTAAACTATTCGGATATTACCCATGAAGCAGTTTGCCGAGTTTATTCCGCTGATCATCTTTTTCGTTGTGTACAAGACCGTGGACATTTACGCCGCCACCGGTGCGTTGATGGCAGCGACCTGTGTGCAGATGCTGGTACAGTGGCTGCGGCACAAAACCCTGGAAAAAATGCACCTGGTCACCCTGGTACTGGTACTGGGCTTTGGCGGCATGACGCTGTTTTTTCAGGACGACGCCTTTATCAAATGGAAAGTCACCGCCGTCAACGGCCTGTTTGCGCTGGGGCTGCTTGTCAGCCGCTACGGCTTTGGTAAAAATCTTATTCAGCAGATGCTGGGCAAGGAGCTGACGCTGCCCGATGCCGTCTGGGACAAGGCAAATCTCGCCTGGGCCAGCTTTTTTGCCTTTTGTGGTGCGCTCAATGTGTATGTGGCGTTCAGTCTGCCCGAAGCCTGGTGGGTGAATTTCAAGGTGTTTGGCCTGCTTGGCCTGACCCTGCTGTTTACTCTGGCCACCGTACTTTATCTTTATCGCCAGCAACCGGCACAATCCACCAAATAATACCGATTAAGGAAAAACAAAATGTGGTATGTAATTTTTAGTGAAGATAACGCCAACAGCCTGCCCCTGCGCAAGGAAGCCCGCCCCGCTCACCTGGCCCGCCTGCAGGCACTGGCCGACGAAGGTCGCCTGCTGGTAGCCGGCCCCAATCCCGCCATCGACGCCGACGATCCGGCCGATGCCGGCTTTACCGGCAGCACCGTGATTGCCGAGTTTGATTCGCTGGAAGCAGCACAAACCTGGGCCGATGCCGACCCTTATGTGGCCGCTGGTGTCTATGCCCAGGTCATCGTCAAGCCCTTCAAGAAAGTGCTTCCCTGATTAATTTTTAATCAAAAATTTGCTTTAACCGGTCTCCTGGCCAACCCTTTAGATGCCCCTGCAGTGCGGGAGTTATCTGAATATCAATGTAAAGAAGGAGACACGGCATGAAAAAACTGCTTACCCCTGTTTTGCTGTCATTGCTGATAGCCACCGGTGCACCGGCGTTTGCCAACGAGGAAAACGCAGAAGCACAAAGTGCAGTGGTTACCAGCATTAACATCAATACTGCCAATGCCGACCAGCTGGCACAGCTGTCTGGTGTCGGGCCGGCAAAGGCAGATGCCATTGTGCAGTACCGGAACGAAAACGGCCCTTTTGAATCCGTTGACGATCTGGTGCAGGTAAGGGGTATTGGTGAAGCTACGGTGGAGAAAAACCGTCACCTGCTAAGCAATTAATGAGCACTCGGTATAATCCTCTGCCCCGTTTGGCCCATGGTCGTTCGGGGCAGCTTTGGTTATGATAAGGCACTTTTCAAGCCACTGGTTTTTTCAATGTCATACCAAGCCTCCATTCGTAAAGCCGTGATCCCCGTTGCCGGCCTTGGCACCCGCATGCTGCCCGCCACCAAGGCCATTCCCAAGGAAATGCTGCCTGTGGTCGACAAGCCCCTCATTCAATATGTGGTGAATGAGGCCGTGCAGGCTGGCATCAAGGAAATTGTACTGGTCACTCATGCCAGTAAAAACTCCATTGAAAACCACTTTGATACCAGTTTTGAACTGGAGGCGACGCTGGAGAAGCGGGTCAAGCGCCAGCTGCTGAATGAAGTTCAGAAAATCTGTCCGCCCGATGTCACCATTATGCATGTGCGTCAGGGTGAAGCCCGCGGTCTGGGACACGCGATTTTATGCGCCAGACCACTGGTAGGCGATGCCCCCTTTGCCATTTTGCTGCCCGATGTGCTGATTGACGACGCTGCCTGTGACCTGGGCAAAGACAACCTGGCCGCCATGATCAGCGCCTTTGCCGAAACCGGCCACAGCCAGATCCTGGTAGAGCCGGTGGCACAGGAGCTGGTAGATCAGTTTGGCATAGTAGATCTGGGTGACAACAGTCTGGCTCAGGGCGAGTCTGCTCCCATTACTGCCATGGTGGAAAAGCCGGCCCGGAATGAAGCGCCGTCCAATTTATCGGTGGTGGGCCGCTATGTGCTGCCCGCCAGCATCTGGCCACTGCTGCAAAAAACCCCGCTGGGCAAAGGCGATGAGGTTCAGCTGACCGATACCATTGCCATGCTGATGGAGCGGGAGCCGGTAGATGCGCACCATATTACCGGCAAAAGCCACGACTGCGGCAGCAAGCTGGGTTATTTGATGGCCAACGTGGAATATGGCCTGCGCCACAGTGAGCTGGGTAATGACTTTAGCCGCTACCTGAAACAACTAAAGCCCTGATCATGCTTCGCGGCTGGCGGTCAGTTCAATGCGCCCGCCATGGCTGCCGCAAAGCTGCAGCTGTAATGGAAAACGACAGGGTTGCCGCCTGGGGCTGGCTCTGAACAGGGCTTGCCCCAGAGGCCCGGCATTACAGCTGCATAGCCAGTCGCATCCCGTCATGCCACCATTGGCCACCTCCACCGTGTTGTTATCAGCGTTCAGCCGCAGCAACATCAGGCTTACTCTGGCGTTAAGCCCGGCTTCATAGAGCTGCTGATTGATATATTCGAGAGTACGCGCAGGATGGTTCAACAGACTGTCTTGTCCTTGCCTGAAGCGCCGCAATGGCTCATTCAGCAAAAACGCTACCAGCACCATCAACATGGGGGTATCCGGGTGCAGCGGATCAAACTCGGCCACCATTAACAGCAAATCCTGCTCAAGTCGCACCGACTGGGTCAGCACCCAGGGGGTGCTGTGTTTCAGACTAAGCCGCCAGCTGCCCAGCTGCCTGTCTCCTGACATGACCAGATCCCGCAACAGACGAGAGGCGGCCATGTCCTGACGCCGGAAAAAAGCCAGGTGGGAGTGAAACTCCGCCAGCTCCTGCTGAGTGCGATAACCGGAAGGCAGCAAACTGGCTGCCAGCCGGTGTTTAAGCCCACTCCAGTCGGTAACGGGCTTTATCAGATAATCCACCGCACCGGCACGCAATGCCGCTGCCACCTCGGCCATATTGCTGGCACTGGATGTCACCACAAAAGGCAAAGCGGGAAACTGCCGGCGAAAAACGCTCAGCACAGCAACAGACCGCGAGGTTTGCATCATCAGGTTACCCAGCACCAGATCAGGCGGTTTTTTCTCTGCCAGCAGCAAGGCTTCGTCAGCACTGTCAGTTTCCTGCACCTGAGCCCCCCACAACTCCAGCCATGCCAGTAATTGCCGGCGGAACAAGCTGTCGTCATCTATCAGCAAAATGTTTGAGTGTCTAATATACATGGATGGTTCCGCAGGATAGTCATACTTAAATTGAGCCTAGCTGATTTTCACCCGGCAGCAGGGCATGGCTGTATTCTGCCGGCACTTTATTGGATAATGCCCACACCATTTCAGCATTCAGGCACCATGACTCCCGCAGAATATCAGGCGCTGACCTCTTCAAAACTGTCGCACCCCGCCCGCAGCCTTTATCTGTTGTATCTCAGATATCAGGCCAGAGCCGACTTGACCCAACCGCTGGATTACCCTGAGCTGGGCCGAGCACTGGCTGTGCAGGGAAAAGGTGACTACCGCTACCGGGTTACTCCCGCTGAACTGACCGCCCTGATAGACGAGCTGCAGCAAGCCGGACTGCTGAGTCTGACGGAGCGCACTCATCCGCAGAATTATCATGGTGCCCGCTTTAGGCTGGCATTAAAAAATCTGCAAGGGCTGGCTCCCCTGCCTGCCCGTCAGTTTGCCATGTATCCCGAATGGCGGCCCGATGAACAGCTGGACAGCCTGGCCCGCTTGTGTGGTCTGCTCGACAGCCATTTTGATGAAACCGAATTGGGCGAGTTCATTGCCTACTGGCTGGGCCGGCCGGAAGTATTTGAAAATCAGCATCAGTGGATGCTGCGTTTTGTGCGCCAGCTGAAAAATCGCCGTGCCCTGCGCCGCGATCCAACGGCGCCGGTAACCGGTTATCAGCAAGCGGCGGCGCCGGCCAAAGCTGATGGCAGCCCCAGCAAACGGGCACAGGAAATGATGGAAGAGGCGCGCCGCCTGCGCGACAAGCAACAGGAGAGCCATGATGAAGAAAACACCTGAAGAAATTGCCGCCGACATGGCTGATATTGCCCGCCGTCGTCGTCAGCAGCAGCGCCCGCAAAAAGATACCAGCCCGGCCGCCGCCAAAGGTGATGTACAGCATGTGTTGCAGCAACTGCAGCAATTGCGGGCCGGCGGCAAACTGCCCCGCTACGACTACGAAACGCTACGCCGTCAGTATGAGCAACAGGCTAATGCCGATGTAAAGCAGCTGCAGCAGGAAGCCAAAATACATCGCACCGAAAAACTGCTGGCCCAGGCGGACTTAAACGCCGACTGGACCTTTGACAAGATGGACGTCAATGATCCGGCGCTGGCTCATCATATTGAAACCGCCCACCATTTTATTAATGCGTTTGATCACTGGGAGCAAAAAGGGGGGACCGGTATTTTGCTGTATGGCGATTTTGGTACTGGCAAATCCACCCTGGCCGGTGCCATTGCCCATGAGCTGATCCACAAGCACCAGAAGTCAGTGATCTTTCAGCAGTGGGCGTCAGTGGTAGACCGGCTGTTTTTTGGCGTAATAGAAGATCAGGACAGCCGCAATCAGTATCGCCGCGCCCTGGAAGAAGTAGACTTGCTGGTGCTGGATGAAGTAGCTGCCAACCGCAGCCGGCTGGCAGAAAGCCAGTCCAGTTTTCTTGGGCACCTGCTGCGTCGCCGGCGCAACCTGTCAAAAAGCATCATTATTATCAGTAACCACGATCCCCAGTCACTGCACAGAGCGGTGGGTGATTTCTGCTTTGAGGCCATTAAGGCATTTCATCCGGTAGACATTGCCCTGCGCGGCCCCAGCCGCCGGCCGGACATTGGTGACTATCACAGTTAAAGCCGCCACCACACCAGCGCCAGTAATCCCGCTCCCAGCAGCAACTTGTTGCGCAAGCGCTTCGGGCTGCTGGCCAGTCGCCAGGCCAGGCTTACTTTAGGCACCTGATCGGCCAGTGCCAGCCAGTCTACCTGGCTGTGCTGACGGCGCTGGGCCTGCTGGGTTAACAGTTTCAGCCGCAGTGCTTCGGCCTTGAGTTGCAGCATCTGCTGCTCTTCCTGCAGGTTTCTGTGCATTTGTTCTCCTCAGCCTTTGTTGGACCAGTCGTCCATATCGCGCCGGCCACGCAGATAGGCCACGTCTTCCTGCACATCTTTCAGGGTCTGCTCCAGAAAGCGGCGTTGTCCGGCCAGGTTGCGTACCATGGCCACACACGCCACTGCCATTAACACCAGCAAGACCACCCCCAGCCCGAAGAACACCCATATTCTGGCCACCGGCGACAGCACTTCATTCAGGCCAAACAACAGGCTGATAAAGGCCATAAAGAACAGCGCCACCATGGCCAGCGCCAGCACACCCAGGCGCACCATACGTTCTTTCTGGGCAATGAATTCAATGCGCGCCAGCCTGAAGCGCACAAACAAGAGTTCAATAATGGTATCGAGCACGTCTCTCAGGGGTGGTTTGCCGCTCATGGAATTAACGGCCCCGGCACAGCAGGGCACCCAGCAGCAGACCCACTACCGCCGCCACCCCCATGGCATGATAAGGTTTGCTGTGCACCAGATCGTTGGTCTGGCTGGCAGCCTGGCGAGTACGCTCAATCACCGAGTCTTCCATCTCGGAGTATTGCTGCTGAGCCTTGTCGAGCTGGGATTTCAGTTTTTCTTTTAACGCCTTGCCTTCTTTAGTGCCGTCATCAGCAGCAGCATGATAAAGGGCCTCTGCGTCTTTCAGCAGTTGTTTTACATCCTTCATCAGGGCTGCGCGTTCAGCTTCATATTTAGCGGCCATAGTGCCTCCTTGTTTCATTTAATAAGAATAAAACTCAACACTTGCTTTACTACCTTATTCCCTTGCATGGTCATTGGCCAGTGATCCTATGCATTAAATAAACAGTTGCGAACGGAACTGTCGTATTTATCACGCAGACTGCTGCTCTATACTCGTTTTATTCATGAATAAAGGAGAACGCCATGATAAAGAAACTGTTACTCACCTCACTCTGCGTTGCCAGCACCTCGGCGCTGGCCGACTGGCAGCTGAACAACGAGCTCAGCCGGGTCAGCTTTGTCACGATTAAAAATGAAAGTGTGGGTGAGCCCAACCATTTTCAGCGAGTATCCGGCAATCTGACCGACGATGGCCAGTTTACGCTGAGCATAGATCTGGCCAGTGTGGAAACCGGTATTCCCATTCGTAATGAGCGTTTGGGTGAGTTTTTGTTTGAAACCGGAACCTATCCCGAGCTGAGGTTAAGCGCCGACTTGTCTGAACACCTGGATACCATTAACAGCAGCAACGACAGCCTGGTTGAAACCAGCGCCACCCTCAGCCTGCACGGCCAGGACAAAGTCATGCCGGTTACTGTATTGGTCAGTCGCAAAAGCAATGGCGATTTGCTGGTATCCAGCTGGGATCCGGTCATAGTGCATCAGCAGGACTTTGCCCTGACAGCAGGCATCGACAAACTGCAGGAATTGGCGGGGCTGCCTTCCATTACCCGCGCCGTGCCGGTGAACTTTGTGCTGAGTCTGAACAAGCAATAGTAAAAAGCCGCAGTGATAAACTGCGGCTGCTGGTTTTCATTTACTCAGCGGGCTTATTTGCCATTTTTAAAGGCTGCCAGCACCTCGCTGTGAGATGCGCCACTGAGGTTTTTATCCAGATCCTTTTGCAGTGCCTTGCGCAGCCTGTCATCCATGGCCTCACGCAGCAGGCCAAGAAACTGGGGCGGGGCCGCCATATAAAAACCGCCAATTTCATTATGATCCAGGGCATGACGCACTCTTGCCATGATATCGCGGGCAAAGCGCTGATTTTCAGTGTGGCCGGGCTCGGTTCTCTCGGGCATGGCTGAAACATCCGTTGTCAGATCACTGGCCTTCAGCCTTGCTTCCGGGTGAGCAAGATCCAGCACTTCTTCTCCTGTGTTTTCTACCCAGTCCTGCTTGTATACAACCGCCTTGGCGGCATCGGCAACCACAATCCAGTCTGGCAATGGCATAGCAAACCTCCTTTGATGGTGAAAGGCCAAACAAGTTGGTGAATAGTCTAAGTATTGTCGATTTCTGACAATTTGCATGGGGCTGAATGGCACCACAAAAAAGCCCCGCTTTTCAGCAGGGCTTTTACGTTACTCGCCGTAGGCTTCGGTGGGCAGGCAGCTGCAGAACAGGTTGCGGTCACCGTAAACATCGTCGATGCGGTTGACGGTAGGCCAGAACTTGCTGCGGCGTACCTCGCTCGACGGGAACACCGCCAGCTCGCGGCTGTAGGCACGGTTCCACTCGGCATCCATGATGTCGTCCTGAGTGTGCGGGGCGTGTACCAGGGGATTGTCCTCCAGAGTCCACTCGCCGCTTTCCACCTTGCGCATTTCGGCACGAATTTGCTTCATGGCGTGAATAAAGCGGTCGATCTCGGCCTTGGACTCGGACTCTGTGGGTTCAATCATCAGGGTACCCGCTACCGGAAAGCTCATGGTCGGCGCATGGAAGCCAAAGTCGTTCAGGCGCTTGGCCACGTCCATTTCGCTGATGCCGCTGGACTCTTTCAGCGGGCGAATGTCCACAATGCACTCATGGGCTACCCGGTCGTTACGGCCGGTGTAGAGGATGGGGTAATCCTCGGCCAGGCTGCGCATCAGGTAGTTGGCGTTGAGAATGGCCAGCTGGGTGGAGCGCTTGAGGCCTTCGTCGCCCAGCATGGCAATGTACATCCAGCTGATCGGCAGAATGCTGGCTGAGCCGAACGGAGCGGCCGACACGGCGCCGTTGTTACGGCTTTCCTTGTCGGTTTTCACCACACTGTGGCCGGCCACAAAAGGTGCCAGGTGCGCTTTTACGCCAATGGGCCCCATGCCCGGACCGCCGCCGCCATGAGGAATGGCAAAGGTCTTGTGCAGGTTAAGGTGCGACACGTCGGAGCCGATAAAGCCCGGTGAGGTAATGCCCACCTGAGCGTTCATGTTGGCACCATCCATATAAACCTGACCGCCAACGCTGTGCACGATTTCGCATACTTCACGAATGTTCTCTTCATACACGCCATGGGTGGACGGATAAGTCACCATGATGCAGGACAGGTTCTCACCCGCTTCCTCGGCCTTGGCCTTGAGATCGTCCATGTCGATGTTGCCCTGCTTGTCGCAGGCCACTACCACCACCTTCATGTTGGCCATCTGGGCCGAGGCCGGGTTGGTGCCGTGAGCGGAGCTTGGGATCAGACAGATGTCGCGATGACCGTCGCCGCGGGACTCATGGTACTTTTTAATGGCCAGCAGACCGGCGTATTCCCCCTGCGCACCGGAATTGGGCTGCATGCACACGGCGTCGTAACCGGTGACCTTGACCAGCCAGTTTTCCAGCTCGCCAATCATGGCCTGATAGCCCTGAGTCTGATCCAGCGGCGCAAAGGGGTGAATTTGCGCAAACTCGGGCCAGCTCACCGGCACCATTTCAGCGGTGGCGTTCAGCTTCATGGTGCAGGAGCCCAGCGAAATCATGCCGTAGTTCAGGGCCAGATCCTTCATCTCCAGCTTGTGGATGTAGCGCAGCATCTCGGTTTCCGAGTGATAGCTGTTGAACACCTCGTGGCTGAGGATGGCGCTGTCGCGCAGCAGGCTGGCGGGAATGGAATCGATACCGGCGGCAGCCTTGGCATCCAGCGCGTCCACGGTCAGGCCATGGCCGTCACCGAGGAAGATGTCGAACAGCTCGGCCACGTCACCCCGGGTGGTGGTTTCGGACAAGGATACCCCAAGGGCACCGGCCAGATCGGTGCGCAGGTTGGCACCTTTGGCCAGGGCGCGGGCGATAATGGCGTCCTTGTCGGCGGTCTCAATGGTGAGGGTGTCGAACCAGGTGTCGTGCTTGAGTGCCATACCCTTGCTCTTGAGGCCCAGGGCCAGAATGTCGGTCAGGCGGTGAACCCGGTCGGCAATGCGCTTCAGGCCTTCCGGGCCGTGATACACGGCATAGAAGCTGGACATGTTGGCCAGCAGCACCTGGGCGGTACAGATGTTGGAGTTGGCTTTTTCACGGCGAATGTGTTGCTCGCGGGTCTGCATGGCCATGCGCAGGGCCGGCTTGCCACGGGTGTCTTTGGACACACCAATAATGCGGCCCGGCAGGGAGCGTTTATGCTCATCGCGGGTAGCAAAGAAAGCAGCGTGGGGGCCACCGTAGCCCATGGGCACACCAAAGCGCTGGGCGTTGCCCAGTACCACGTCGGCGCCCAGCTCGCCCGGGGCCTTGAGCAGCACCAGAGAAAGAATATCGGCGGCCACACAGGCAATGCCCTTGCCACTTTGAACCTGAGCAATCAAATCCTTGAGATCACGAATTTGACCGGTGGTGGACGGATACTGGAACAGAGCACCAAAGACGTCGTGCTCCACCACTGCTTCGGCGGGAGCCACCTTGATATCAAAGCCGTAGTGCTCGGCGCGCTCACGCACCACGTCGATGGTCTGGGGGTGCACGTCGTCGGCAATAAAGAAAATATTGGCTTTTTTGTTCTTGCTGACGCGGCGGGCCAGGGCCATGGCCTCGGCAGCAGCGGTAGCCTCATCCAGCAGCGAGGCGCTGGCCAGGGGCAGACCGGTCAGATCCTGGGTCATTTGCTGAAAGTTGAGCAGGGCTTCTAGACGACCCTGAGCGATCTCCGGCTGATACGGGGTATAGGCGGTATACCAGCCCGGGTTTTCCAGCACATTACGCTGAATCACCAGGGGCACATGGGTATCGTGATAGCCCATGCCGATATAGCTCTTGCACACCTTGTTCTGGCTGGCCAGCGACTTCAGGTAGCGAAGGGCTTCCTGCTCAGTGCGCGGAGCGCCAATGCCAAGGGGCTGGTCATTAAGAATGCTCGCCGGTACCGTCTGTTTAATCAGGTCGTCCAGGCTCTCGGCCCCGACTGCTGCCAGCATGGCAGCCACTTCCTGCTCGGAAGGTCCGATATGACGGCCGGTAAAGGCGTTATTCTGCTCAAGTTCAAACAAAGACTGGGTCATTTTTCTTACTTCCTTCTTCGGGGCTGGCCCGAGGGTGAACAGACGACCGGCAAATGGGGGGTACTGGCCGGCTAAAGTCTGGCGGTGGAATGGCACGTCAACGGCAATGCCCCCCGCAGGGGGCACAGGTGAACTTAGTCTTCGTCGATGCTGTTTTCATAGCCTTCGGCATCAAGCAACTCATCCAGTTCGGATTCATCGGTCAGCTTGATGCGGAACAGCCAGCCATCACCGTAAGGGTCTGAGTTCACCAGCTCGGGGCTGTCTTCCAGATCGTCGTTTACCGCAATGATTTCACCACTGACCGGGGCATAGATGTCTGAAGCGGCCTTGACCGACTCGGCCACACAGCACTCTTCGTTAGCATCTACGGTGCGACCGGTTTCGGGCAGCTCAACAAACACCATATCACCCAACAGATCCTGCGCATGTTCGGTAATACCGATCACCACTTCACCGTTTTCTTCAATCCGGACCCATTCGTGAGTACGGGCATATTTCAGTTCACTGGGGATATTGCTCATTTTGTTGTTCCTCTTGGTTCTTAAAACTCGGCGACCGCTTTGCCGAAACGTACAAAAGTCGGTTTTACCACGGACACCGGCATCCATTTTTTGCGCAGTTCCACTTCGGCATTGTCGCCAATGGAGCGCGGAACCCGCGCCAGGGCAATGCTGAAGCCCAGTGTAGGCGAGAAGGTACCGGATGTGATCACTCCCTGCTGCTCATTGCCATCGGCATCGGTAAAACGTACCGGGGTACCGGCGCGAAGCACACCTTTCGCCTTCATCACCAGTCCTACCTGCTTGGGTTGAGTCCCCGCTGCGCGCTGGGCTTCAAGGGCGGTACGGCCGATAAAGTCACGATTTGCCGGCTCCCAGGCAATGGTCCAGGCCATGTTGGCGGCCAGCGGCGAGGTGTCTTCATCCATGTCCTGGCTATAGAGGTTCATGCCCGCTTCCAGGCGCAGGGTGTCACGGGCACCCAGGCCGCAAGGGCGCACACCGGCGTCTTTCAGGGCATTCCACAGGGCGGCCGCCTGCTCGGCTGGCACCACAATTTCATAGCCGTCTTCACCGGTGTAGCCGGTGGTGGCGATAAACAAATCGCCTGACTGCACGCCAAAAAAGGGCTTCATGCCTTCCACGGCAGCGTTTTGCTCTGGAGTAAATACGGCAGCGGCTTTGGCCTTGGCGTTGGGGCCCTGTACCGCGATCATGGCCAGCTCGGGGCGTTCGGTGAGGGTCACATCAAACCCTGCGGATTGTTTGGCCATCCACGCCAGATCTTTTTCGCGGGTAGCAGAGTTGACGATCATGCGGTAATCGTCTTCGGCAAAATAATAGGTGATGAGATCGTCAATCACACCGCCCTGCTCGTTCAGCATGCCGCTGTAGATGGCCTTGCCCGGCTGAGTGACACGGGCAATGTCGTTGGCCAGCAGGCGCTGCAGAAAGGCCTTGGCCCCGGCACCCTTCACATCAACAATGGTCATGTGCGACACATCGAACATGCCGGCGTCCTGACGCACGGCGTGATGCTCCTCCAGCTGGGAGCCATAGTTGATGGGCATATGCCAACCGTGAAAATCCACCATTTTGGCACCGGCTTCCAGGTGCTGCGGATGCAAAACTGTTTGCTGAGTCATGACGCTTCCTTAATATTGCGGGCCCGGCCAGCGAGCGATAATCCGGTAGTGCCGTTCGATTATACTCATGCGGTGTTGGGATAACACAGCGCAGCTGTTAAAAAAAACTAATCCGTAAACCTTTCGGTGCAAAATGTGAGCTGTACCACGACAGCTTTTTCAACGTAAAGAAAGCAACAAACACTGCAATTAAAACCAAAAATTAACAATCATTTAAACAATACTGCGATAATATGCGCTCATTTCAGTACAAGCGAAAAAAAGAGGCTTTTCAGCCTCTTTCGCATTACTTAAAAAAACTAATCACAAAACCTGATCGCATTAGTTTTTCTCATTCATTTTCATGAAGGCGCGACAAGGCCGGCTGCAAGCCACCCACGCCCAGGGCATGAGCGGCCAGCCGGCGCTTGAGCGGAGTCAGCCGGTCAGTCAGCCCAAGTCCAAACGCACGCAGTCCTTTAACCGGCCCCAGCTCACTGCCAAACAGCCGCTTGAGCCCTTCCATGCCTGCCAGCATGGTGGTGGCTTCGGCCTTGCGCCAGCGTTCAAAACGACGCAGCCCCGCCAGCTCGCCAATATCCTGACCTTCGGCATGGCGGGTCATCAGGGTATCAGCCAGGGCGGCAGCATCCTGAAGGCCCAGGTTTACTCCCTGCCCTGCCAGCGGATGTATGGTGTGAGCCGCATCGCCAATCAGTGCCCAGCGTGTACCACAGAACTGCTGGCTGTAGCGGGCCCTGAGCGGAACAGCCATGCGCGGCCCCAGCACCCGGCACAGGCCCATGCGCAGATCAAAGGCAGTGGCCAGTTGCTTGTTAAAGTCGTCGTCACTGAGTGCCAGCAGTTCCTGAGCCCGTTCCGGCGTACAGGACCAGACCAGTGAGCAGCGGTGCGCACCGGCCAGGGGCAAAAAGGCGATAATATTATTGCCGCTGAATATCTGACGGGCACACTGCTCATGGGGCTCATCGGTTTCGATGGTGGCCACCAGCGCATTGTGGTCGTAGTCCCATTCAACCATGCCCGGCTGCATCTGGCCGCGCAGCCAGGAGCGGGCACCATCGGCACCCACCAGTAGCCGGCCGGTAATGGGAGTGCCGTTATCCAGCAGCACAAAAGCACCGCTGTCACTGGCCGACACGCTCGCCGCCCGGGCCGGCATGTGCAGACTGATGTGCGGACATTGCCGCGCCTGCTCCAGCAGATGGTGCTGCAGCAGCCGGTTTTCCACGATATGACCCAAGTGAGACTGGTGCATCAGCCCGGCAGAAAAGCCTATGCGCCCACGGCTCTGGGCTTCCCATACTTCCATGCTGGTGTAGAGCCCCAGCCGGTTGCTGTGCGCAGGCCAGGCATTCAGCCGCTCCAGCAAAGTCTGAGAGGCCAGGTTGATGGCACTGACCCGGTTGTCGGCCACCTCATTAAAGGTATCGTCCGGTACCTTGCCTTCCACCACGGCCACTTTCAGGCCGCTGGGCTTCAGTGCCAGTGCCAGGGTCAGCCCCACCATGCCGCCGCCAATAATAATCACATCTGCTGCTTGCATTGCTTACCTCTTGCCCATGGCCCGCCAGGCCAGTTGACTCTTCAGCGGCGCGCAGGCCGCCATTACCGACAGCCCCAGATTTCGCCCGGCTGCCAGCGCCGAGTTATCATTGGAAAACAGCAGTGCCAGCGCCGTGGTCAGGCCAACAATGCCACTCTGATCCGGCTGCCGCGAGCGGCCATAACCACTGAGCACCTTGTGGCTGCCAATATCCTGTTCAGCCAGCAGCGCCGCCTGAATGTGCCGGGTGAGTGCTGCCACATCCCTGAGCCCCAGATTAAAGCCCTGGCCGGCAATAGGATGCAGCAAGTGTGCCGCATTACCCAGTAACACTACCCTGTGATGCCAGGGTTTACACACCTGGTCCAACACCAGCGGATAACGAAAGCGTTCACCACAGCGCTGCATTTTGCCCAGCCGGTAGCCGAATTCCCGCTGCAGTGCTGCCAGAAAGCCGGTATCGTCCATTGCCATTAATGTTTCTGCCCGCGCTGGCGTCACACACCACACCAGCGAGCTGCGGCCTTCACTCATGGGCAGCAGCGCCAGCGGCCCCTGAGGTGTAAAACGCTCAAAAGCCCGGCCGGCATGGGGTATGCCAGTGACAATATTGGTAATAATGGCGCTCTGGCCATAATCCAGCTGCTGCCGGGGCAGCCCAAGCTGCCGGCTGACGGGAGAGCGGCTGCCATCGGCAGCCACCAGTAAAGCCGCCGTCAGTGTTGTGCCCGAGTCCAGCTTTACCATCACCTGATGCAGTTGCTGCTCAATGTCTGCAATTTGATCGGGACAAAACAGCCGTATATTGTCGCACTCTGCCAGACGGCGATGCAGCTCCCGGCCAGCCAGATGAAGTTCTAGCACATTGCCCAGGGCCGGCACGCCATATTCGGCCGCGTTCATTTCAACCCGGCCAATATGCCCCTGATCGGAGACCTGAACCTGAGTAATGGGAGTAACAAGGGGTGCCAGTGCCGGCCAGATCCCCAGCCGGTCGAGCTGCTCACAGCTGTGCCAGGCCAGCGCTATGCTGCGGGCATCAAAGCCGGGATGCTGCCCATGGTCAGGCACCTGTGCCTCAACTATTGCAATATCGAGCCGGCGGCCATCGGGCCGGCGCAGCCCGGACAGGCTTAACGCCAGCACAGCACCGGCCATGCCGGCACCATTGATTACTACATCATAATGAGTCATGGGTGTGCCATATTGAACAAATCAGTGCAGTGTGGGTTGCTCTGGCTTGGGGCTGCCTTTGCCAAACTCTTCAAAGGCCAGCGTAGCGCCCAGCTTGAGGTGCTCATACAGAACCACAAAAGCCGCCTCGCTTTCTTCATCTTCCTGTTCAAACTCGCCGGATACCTGAGTAATGCTGCTGATATCCTGGATCATTTCCTGCAGTTCGGCAGAAGCCTTGTTCAGCTCCTGCTGCACCACGCCAAAACCGGCCAGAAAGGCACCGGCCCATTCCATCATGGCATCAAGGCGATCATCCAGCGGCTCTTCATCGTCGGGCAGCAGCAGTTCAAAGCGGGTTTGATCAAGCAGATCATCATAAACCCGGTTAAACAGCAGGTTAACGGCTTTTTTCAGCTCGGCGGGCAGGCCGAAGCCGTCATTGAGCAGGTCGTTGAAATGCTGTTGCCAGCGCACATCGTCCCGTGCCATGCCTCCCCCGATAAGGCCGCAAATGACGCCATGCACTTCGGCGGCGGTCACCACCATATTGTGCTGCTCTAGCAGAGTGGTAAAGGCATCATAATTAAGGCGGGCGCTATTGTTCATTGTTTACTCGACCATAAGTACTAGAATTAATGCAGATCCTAGCACCGTCACCGGATGCAGACCAGCAACCCCTTGAAAGTTCTGGTGTGCCACTATATATTCGCGGGACATTATTTTGCTCATTGCAAGCCACCTGAGGACCACATGACCACAGCGGCAATCGACATCGTTATTCTCGGGCGCCCTTATAAGGTGGCCTGTCCTGCCGGGCAGGAAGATTCACTGCACCGGGCAGCTGATATGCTCAACGAGCGTATTCGCAAATTCCGTGAAAGCGGCAAGCCGGCATCCAATGAACAAATTGCCATTATGCTGGCACTGAATGTCTGCCACGAGCTTGAGCTTGAAAAAGACAAAAACCACCAATATGCTGACGCCATGGACAAACGCATCAAGATGCTTCAGCATACTATTGAAGAGGCACTGGCCAGTAAGGTTGGCTGAGGTCCGTACAATTTGTTTTCCCTGGGGTGTGCGTCAGTGAGTGGTGTCCCTGAGCCGATATCAACAGCACAGGAACGCCGTGTTATTCGCTATTGAGCATGCTCGGCCCGACCGAGACGCCTGCGGCGGATACCGGAGTTCCGCCTTGAACCGACGGGTTCAAGGACTAACACTCGCAACGGCACCCTGGGACCCTATTTAAAAAGACCGGCTTGCCGGTCTTTTTGTTTATGTTTCTCAACAGGGCCGCGGCCATGAACCAACAACCCAACAACCCCCTGCACGGCATTACCCTTGAACACCTGCTGACAGAGCTGGTAGAAAAATACGGCTGGGACGAGCTGGCCCGCCGGGTCAATATCAACTGTTTTAAAAACGATCCCAGCATCAAGTCGAGCCTGAAATTTTTGCGCCGCACGCCCTGGGCCCGCACTCAGGTGGAAACCCTGTATCTTCATCTTAAAAATAGCCCCTGGAACCGTTGATATATTGGAGTGAGCCAGTGACTGAACGCCACCATATTCGCCAGCAGATTCGGGAAGCCCGCCGCCGACTGAGCCGTACCGAACAACAAGCTGCTGCTCATGCCATCAAAGACAGAGTTGCCGCCACGCCACACCTGGCACAGGCCGGCAAGGTGGCGCTGTATCTGGCCAATGACGGTGAGCTCGATCCTCATCCTTTAATCAACTGGTACTGGTCTCAGGGCGCTCAGGTGTACCTGCCGGTGCTGCATCACTTCAGCCCCGGGCATCTGATGTTTTTGCGTTACGATCCGGACGCTCAGCTGATCGCCAATCGCTTTGGCATTCCCGAGCCCCGCCTCGATATTCGCCTGCTGTTGCCCAAGCAGCAGCTTGATGTGATTTACACCCCCCTGGTGGCCTTTGACGCTGCCGGCAACCGCATTGGCATGGGCGGCGGTTTTTATGACCGCACCCTGGCCGGCTGGCATCAGGGCACAGGCCCGCGCCCGGTGGGCCTGGCCCACGACTGCCAGCAGTTGCCCGCCATTCCTGTCGACCACTGGGACGTGCCCCTGCCCGAGCTGCTGACTCCAGGCCGGCACTGGCGCTGGTGAGGCTCTAGGCCTCCTTAACCAAGGCACCGCAGGCGGGATTACCGTATTCGACCGTCAAATGCCATGGATGGCATTTGCCGAGCGACACATGGATGTGCTTGAAGCATGTCGAAGGAGGTAACCCGGCTGCGGTGTTCTCAGGGGCCGGCTTTGCTATAATGCGCGCCACTTATGCAGGAGAACAGCACAGCCATGACACAAGACGAAATGAAAAAAGCCGCCGGCTGGGCGGCACTCGAGTTCGTAACCCCGGGCAGCATTGTTGGTGTGGGCACCGGCTCTACCGTAAATCACTTTATCGATGCCCTCGGCTCTATCAAGGATCAAATCAAGGGTGCCGTTTCCAGCTCAGAGGCTTCCACCCTGCGCCTGAAAGATCTGGGCATTCCGGTATTTGATCTCAACGACATCAGCGGGCTCGACGTCTATGTGGATGGTGCCGATGAAATCGACGGCTCCATGGCCATGATCAAGGGCGGCGGTGCGGCCCTGACCCGGGAAAAAATTGTGGCCGCTGTGGCCGGCAAGTTCGTATGCATTGTGGACGGCACCAAAACCGTGGACGTGCTGGGAACATTCCCCCTGCCGGTGGAAGTGATCCCCATGGCCCGGGAATATGTGGCCCGGGAACTCGCCCGTCTCGGGGGCACCCCGGTTTACCGGCAAGGCGTAGTAACCGATAACGGCAACCATATTCTGGATGTGCATGGTCTGCGCATTACCGCGCCCCGTGAACTCGAAACCCGCATCAATGGCATTGTGGGTGTGGTCACCAACGGCCTGTTTGCAGAGCGCGGTGCCGATGTGCTGCTGATCGGCACCGCCGACGGCGTAGTGCGCAAGAGCGCTTAAGATCAGTTCACCAGCGCCACGGCTTTTATCAGGGCATAACATCTCATGCCCTGATGCAGCCCCAGCTGATTTGCCGACCAGGCAGATACCTCGGCCAGCAGCCGCTTGCCGCCGTTCAGCTCACAGTCGGCCAGTACCCTGCCCTCTTGCACACTGTGCAGTGCCCGCAAAGTCACCGGCAACTGGTTCAGCACCGAAATACCTGCTACCGGCGCCAGCGCCAGGCTCACATCCGACGCCAGCACCCTGACTCTGGCCCCCTTGCCGCCGGGCTTGCGTGCATGCACCAGCCACAGGGTCTGATCGTTGAACACAAAAGGCGTACGGCCATCGGCCAGCTCGTCGTTCAGATGGCCGTCAATCATGCTGGCCGCGCCCTGCTCCACAAACAGCGGTGAATCGGGCCGTGCCATGGCCTGCTGCAATGACTCCATGCGGGTGGTGCGTCCGTCCTGCATAAAAATCACCCTGTCAGCCAGTCGCTCCACCTCTTCCGGCGCATGAGTGACATAAAATACCGGCACACCGGCGCGCTCTGCCAGACCTTCAATCCAGGGCAGTATCTCCCGCTTGGCCTGCGTATCCAGCGCCGACAGCGGCTCATCGAGCAGCAGCAAGCGCGGTGCCGTCAGCAAAGCCCGGCCAATGGCCACCCGCTGACGCTGACCGCCAGAAAGCGAGGCGGCACTCTGGTCAAGCAAGTGCTCTAGTCCCAGCCAGCCCACCACTTCATCAAAGTCCGGTCGCGGCTGTCCCTTGGGTAAACGCCGCCAGCCATAAGCCAGATTGTTGCGCACCGACAGATGGGCAAACAGGCTGGCCTCCTGAAACACATAGCCAAAACGACGCTGATGCACCGGCACCGACCGCCTGCCTTGCTGTATGCACTGCTCCCCCAGCCACAGCTCGCCCTCGGCTTTTTCCAGCCCGGCAAGGCAGCGCAGCAGCGTGGTTTTGCCGCAGCCAGAAGGGCCAAACAGCGCAGTCACGCCAGTGGCCGGCTGTGCAAAGGCGGCATCCAGGCGAAACCCTGGCCGCATAAGCTGAAACTGCGCCTTGATCATGGGTGTACCACCGAAAAGCGACGATTAAGCATATATACCGCCATCAGAATACTGAATGACAGCACCAGCAGCAGCCCCGACAGCAAATGCGCCTGGCTGTATTGCAGCATTTCCACATGATCATAAATGGCGATGGAAATGACCTGAGTGGCACCGGGAATATTGCCCCCCAGCATCAGCACCACGCCAAATTCCCCCAGAGTGTGGGCAAAACCCAGCACAATGGCGGTAAGAAACCCACGGCGGGCCAGCGGCATGGCCACGGTCACAAACCGATTGAGCGGCGAAGCACCCAGGGTGGCGGCCACTTCCAGCGGTCGCCGCCCCAACGACTCAAAAGCCCCCTGCAGCGGCTGCACCACAAAGGGCAGTGAATAAAACGCCGAGCCAATCACCAGGCCGGTAAAGGTAAAGGCCAGACTGCTGCCCCCCATGACTTTGGACAAACCGCCAATCACTCCATGGGGGCCGAGTGATAACAACAGATAAAACCCCAGCACGGTGGGCGGCAATACCAGCGGCAGTGCCACCACCGCCTCAATGGCGGTTTTCAGCCGGCTTTGGGTCTGGCTCAGCCACCAGGCCAGCGGCGTGCCCAGCGCCAGCAACACCAGCACAGTGACGCCTGCCAGCCGCAGCGTCAGCGTCAACGCTGCCATATCCTGAGGGGCCAGCATCTCAGTTGGCCGCTTCGGTGCCGTAGCCGTAGGCGTGGATCACCTTGAGGCCTTGTTCGGAACGCACAAACTCCAGCAGCTCGGTGGCCGCGGCAGAGTCGGTCAGCTGTACTGCCTGCTGTACTATGGGTGAATACAGCTCTGCCGGCACTTCCCACCAGGAGCCGTTGGCATATTCGCCCTGGCTGAATACCTGAGACTTGGCCACAAAGCCCAGATCGGCATTGCGGCTGTAGACATACTGGTAGGTCTGACCGATGTTTTCGCCCCGTACCATTTTTTTGCTGAAGTCTTGCCACAGCCCCATACCGGTGAGCACTTGCTGCGCGGCGCGTCCATAAGGGGCGGTCACCGGGTTGGCCACCGCCAGAAACCTGAAATCACCGTTTTTCAGCACCGTCAGATCATTATCGATCAGCTTGTCATCGGGGCTCCACAGCACCAGGGTGCCCATGGCATAGGTAAAGCGCGAGCCGGGCACAATGGCGTTCTCCTGCTCCAGCAGCTCGGGACGCTTGTCGTCGGCGGCAAAAAACACATCAAAGGGCGCTTCGTTCTGGATCTGGGCATACAGCTTGCCGGTAGAGCCAGACGAGATCAGCACCTTGTGACCGGACGTTTGCTCAAACTGCTCTCCCAGGGTGGTAATGGCATCGAGAAAGTTGGCGGCCACCGCTACCTTGATTTCATCGGCCAGAGCCGGCATGGACGCGCCCAGGGCGCACATCAGCACAGATGCGGTACGAAGCGTTGACATAAGGTTTGGTCCTTCAGGGTTATGTAATTTGTTATACAGCGATATAAATGTATCGCTATATAAGCAAAAATACAACGGTATTGGAGTATCATGGCCACTCGTCAGCCGAACAACACGAGGAGCACCGTGGAACTGGATATATTGCTGAGCCTGCAACAGCAGGGCCGCCTGTTTATTACTCCAAGACGAGTACGCCTGCTGGAAGAAATTCAGCGGGAAGGCTCTATCAGCAAAGGGGCCAAAGCGGCTGGCATCAGCTATAAAACCGCCTGGGATGCAGTTAAAGAGATGAACGAGCTGGCAGATCAGCCTCTGGTAACCAGTGAGGCCGGCGGCAAGGGCGGCGGCGGTGCCCGGTTAACCGATTATGGCAACCGTGTTCTGAAAATCTACGGACTGCTGAACCGCATTGAACGCATGGCGGTGGATGCCCTGCAGGATGAAAATGCGTCTCTCGACAGCCTGCTGGCGGTGGTGTCCCGCTTTGGCCTGCAAACCAGTGCCCGCAACCAGTTTTTTGCTTATGTGCAGTCGGTGGGACGAGACGACCTCAGCCATCAAGTGAGCCTGACGCTGAATGGCGGTGCACATATTCTGGCCGATGTTACCGAGCGCAGTTGCCAGCGTCTGGGGCTGGCGCCGGGCAAGGAGGTGCTGGCGCTGATCAAGGCGCCCTGGGTCAGCATTGAAAGGGATCCGGTGCACAGCAGTAACAGCCTGTCGGGTGTAGTGCAGCAGGTGATTGCCGGTGACCGGTTTAATGAAGTAATACTCACTCTGGATCAGGGCGGCGACATCTGCGCCCTGCGCCCCGTTAACGAGCCATTGCCCGCTGAAGGCGAGCGCGCCACCGCCTGCTTCAGCCCGGATCAGGTTATTCTGGCCACGCTGGAAAACTGAACTAACTTGATGTAGGCCCGGCTTCAGCCGGGCAAATCAGCAAACACGCGACACCATTGCCCCAATAAATTGGGGCCTACAGCATATTGCGGATCACATAATGCAGTATGCCGCCGTGGCGATAGTAGGTCATTTCGTCCTGCGTATCGATACGGCACAGCGCCTCTATTTCCCGCTCCTTGCCATCGGCACCGGTAATAGCCACCGTCAGTGTACAACCGGGCTCAAGCTGGCTCAGGCCACGAATGGACAATTGCTCTTCGCCGGTCAGGCCCAGGCTTTCAGCATGGTCGTTGCCGGTAAACTCCAGCGGCAATACTCCCATGCCGATCAGGTTGGAGCGGTGAATCCGCTCATAAGAGCGGGCCAGCACGGCGCGCACACCCAGCAGCCGGGTGCCCTTGGCAGCCCAGTCCCGGCTGGAGCCGGTGCCATACTCCTTGCCGGCCACCACCACCAGCGGCACGCCTTCGTCCTGATAACGCATGGCAGCATCATAAATGGACAGCTGCTCACCACTGGGGTAATGCCGGGTTTCGCCGCCTTCCACACCGTCCAGCATCAGGTTGCGAATACGGATATTGGCAAAGGTGCCCCGCATCATCACCTCATGGTTGCCCCGCCGGGAGCCGTAGGAGTTGAAGTCCTTGCGCGCTATGCCCAGTGACTGCAGGTACTGGCCCGCCGGGCTGTCGGCCTTGATGCTGCCCGCCGGCGAAATGTGATCCGTGGTCACCGAGTCCCCCAGCAGTGCCAGCACCCGGGCCGACTCAATGTCGGTGACCGCTTCGGGCTCGGCCTGCATCTCGCTGAAGAACGGCGGATGACGAATGTAGGAAGAGTCCTGCTGCCAGTCAAAGGTGGCACTGCCGGTTACCTTAATGGCCTGCCAGCGTTCGTCGCCGTCAAACACGGCGGCATACTCCTTGCTGAACATCTCGGTTTTCACCTTGGCCACCGCCTCGGCCACTTGCTGTTGTGACGGCCATATGTCTTTCAGGTAAACCGGCTTGCCGTTTTTGTCTTGCCCGAGCGGGTCTTTGGTCAGATCCACCTTCATGTTGCCCGCCAGGGCATAAGCCACCACCAGAGGCGGTGACGCCAGCCAGTTGGTTTTCACCAGCGGGTGAATGCGTCCCTCAAAGTTGCGGTTGCCCGACAGTACAGACGCCACTGTGATATCGTCCTGGCGAATGGCCGCTTCAATAGGCTCGGGCAGCGGCCCCGAGTTGCCGATACAGGTGGTGCAGCCATAACCCACCAGATGAAAGCCCAGCTGCTCCAGCGCCGGCATCATGCCGGCGGCCTTGAGATAGTCGGTAACCACCTTTGAGCCCGGTGCCAGTGAGCTTTTCACCCAGGGTGCCCGGGTGAGGCCTTTTGCTACCGCCGCTTTGGCCATCAGGCCGGCGGCCATCAGCACACTGGGGTTGGAGGTGTTGGTACAGGAGGTAATGGCTGCAATCACCACAGCACCGTCGCGCAGGTGATGGGTGTTGCCGTTCAGGGTAAAGGCGGTGCCCTGCTGCGCCTGCTCATAGCCTACTGCGGTCTGGCCGCCCTCACCTTCCAGCCGGCTTTCGGCCTGCTGGCTGACGGTCTGCTCATGGGCCAGAGTAAAGGCGTCCGGCACTTGCTCCAGGGCCACTCTGTCCTGAGGCCGCTTGGGACCGGCCAGACAGGCTTCTACCTTGCCCATGTCGAGTTCAAGGGTGTCGGTAAAGACCGGCTCATCACCCGGGTTGCGCCACAGGCCCTGCGCCTTGGTGTACGCCTCAACCAGTTCGATATGGTCTTCGTCCCTGCCGGTTAGGCGCAGATAGCGCAGGGTTTCTTCGTCTACCGGGAAAAAGCCGCAGGTGGCACCGTATTCCGGGGCCATATTGGCAATGGTGGCTCTGTCTGCCAGCGGCAGGCTGGCCAGACCGTCACCGTAAAATTCCACAAACTTGCCTACCACGCCGTGGTTACGCAGCATTTCGGTGACGGTTAATACCAGATCCGTGGCAGTAATGCCTTCCCGCAGGGCACCGGTGAGTTTAAAGCCCACCACCTCGGGAATGCGCATGGACACCGGCTGACCCAGCATGGCAGCTTCAGCTTCAATGCCACCCACGCCCCAGCCCAATACGCCAAGGGCGTTGATCATGGTGGTGTGGGAGTCGGTACCCACCAGCGTATCCGGGCAGGCCAGGGTACCGTCGTCTGTTTTTTGCTGCCATACCGTCTGGCCCAGATATTCCAGGTTAACCTGATGACAGATGCCGGTGCCGGGCGGCACCACTCTGAAATTATCAAAGGTTTGCTGGCCCCAGCGCAAAAAGGCGTAACGCTCGCCGTTACGAGCCATTTCCATGTCTACGTTGGCGGCAAAGGCCTCAGGAGTCGCGAACTCGTCCACCATCACCGAATGATCTATTACCAGATCTACCGCCGACTGAGGATTTACCTTTTCTACCTTTCCTCCCAGCCGCTTCACCGCTTCGCGCATGGCCGCCAGATCCACCACCGCCGGCACGCCGGTAAAGTCCTGCATCAGCACCCGCACCGGACGAAAGGCGATTTCATGCTCGCAGCGGCCCTGTTTCAGCCAGTCCTCCATGGCCTGCAGATCGCCGGCCAGGCTGTCACCGCCATAACGCAGCAGGTTTTCGGTCAGTACCTTAAGGGACTTGGGTAACTGAGACAGTGAGGGAGTAATGGAAAAATAATGAAACTGCTGTTTTCCGGCCTGCAATGACTGCTTGCTTTTGTTCGCATCGGAACTCATGGCTCCTCCTCATTATTTTGCTCGCGGCGCACCGCTTTATGAATATTTTTTGGGAATATCAAACAATTAGGACTAGAGTATGGTTCATGGTGGCAGGGCCGGCAATCTGCTCTGCGACAATGACTGACCGCTGAAATTGCTCTTGTGCCTGGTGCCGGGCAAAGCAAACAAATTTTTTGTGTCTGAACTGCGGATTTTCTTGCTGGAATGCAAGGCTGCATTGGCGTAGATAGTGAGCCGAATTTCGCCGTCAGGCACATCACGTCAAGAGAACCGCGCTACCCATGAAAATTGCCATTCTGTCCCGTAATCCGTCTTTATATTCCACTCGCCGACTGCGTGAGGCCGCCGAGGCCCGCGGCCACGAGGTCACTGTGATCGACGTGTTGCGCTGTTATATGAACATTAACGATAACAAGCCATCCATTCATTATAAAGGGCAGGATCTGGATCAGTTTGACGCCATCATTCCCCGTATTGGTGCCTCTGTGACCTTTTATGGCACCGCTGTGCTGCGCCAGTTTGAAATGATGGGCTGCTATTCGCTCAATCATTCGGCCGCCATCAGCCGCTCCCGGGACAAGCTGCGTTCACTGCAGGTGCTGTCGGGCCATGGCGTAGGCATGCCAATCACCGGCTTTGCCTGCAAACCCGATGATGTGCCCGACCTTATCAAGATGGTGGGCGGTGCCCCTCTGGTCATTAAACTGCTGGAAGGCACTCAGGGTATTGGTGTGGTGCTGGCAGAAACCCGCAAGGCGGCAGAAAGCGTGCTGGAAGCTTTTATGGGCCTCAAGGCCAATATCATGGTGCAGGAATTTATTGAAGAAGCCGGTGGTGCCGATATTCGCTGCTTTGTGCTGGGCGACAAAGTCATTGCAGCCATGAAGCGTCAGGCTCAGGAAGGTGAATTTCGCTCCAACCTGCACAGAGGCGGGGAAGCCCGGCTGGTGCGTATTACGCCCGAAGAACGCAAAACTGCGGTAGCATCGGCCAAGGCCATGGGACTGCAAGTAGCCGGAGTAGACTTGTTGCGATCCAGCCGTGGCCCTCTGGTGATGGAAGTAAACTCTTCTCCCGGTCTGGAAGGCATTGAAAAGGCAACCGGGAAAGATGTGGCCGAGCTGATTGTAGAGCATATTGAGAAAAATCTGCACCGCAAAACCCGCAGCCGGGAGCGAGGCTGATGAGCCATCACTTTGAACTGGCGGGTCAGTCAGTGCCGGCAGGCCAGCGCCGGACCATGCAGCTGGCGCTGGCCCAGCTTTATACCCAGTCGCCACTGACAGTACCGGTGGAAGTAGTGAACGGCAAGCAGCCGGGGCCGGTGTTGTTGCTGTGTGCCGCCATTCACGGTGATGAACTGAACGGTATTGAGGTAGTCAATCAGGTGCTGGCGAAAATCAATCCGGCCCGGCTGAAAGGCACTCTGGTGGCCGTGCCTGTGGTCAACGTATTTGGTTTTATTCACAAATCACGCTATCTGCCGGATCGGCGCGATCTGAATCGCTGTTTTCCCGGCTCGGAAAAAGGCTCACTGGGGGCCCGGGTGGCGCACTTTTTTGTCAATGAAATTGTCAGCAAATGCAGTCATATTATCGACTTGCACACGGGGGCCATTCACAGGGCCAATCTGCCACAGATACGGGCTCAGCTAGACTGCCCGGTAACCCGGCAAATGGCAGAAAATTTTGGTGCACCCATTATTCTTGATGCCAGCATTCGCGATGGCTCACTCAGGGCAGTGGCAGAAGCTCAGGGGGTGCCGGTGATCCTCTATGAGGCCGGTGAGGCACTGCGCTTTGACCCTTTGCCCATCAAGGCGGGCGTGCGCGGCGTGATTCGCGTGATGCGTGGCCTGGGTATGCTGAAAAGCAGCACGGTCAAGTCTGCCAGCGAGGCCATTATTGCCCGTAGCAGTACCTGGATACGGGCCGAGCACGACGGCCTGCTGCACCTCAAGGTACGGCTGGGAGATCGTATTCGCAAGGGGGATATTCTGGGGACTATCAGCGCTCCTTTGGGAGCCGAGCAGTGTCTTATTGTGGCTCCGCGCAGCGGTATTGTGATTGGCAGCCTGACCATGCCGCTGGTGAATGAAGGCGATGCCATCTGTCATATTGCCCTGTTTGATGAGATCAAACAGGCGGAGCTGACGGTAGAGCGCTTTGTGGACGAGCTGGATATTCAGCCGCCGGCCATGTGAGCGTCATAGAAAAGGGGCAGCCAGTGGCTGCCCCTTTTGGTGTCGTCGGCTCCTTCCTGAACCTGAGTTGCTCCCTGCATTCCCTGACCTGACCGCTCCGGGTCTTCCCCTTTCCCGCTCCGTCGGGCTTGTCCCTGGCTCTTCCATGAATGGCTGCGCTCCTGCAACCAACCGCTTCGTCCTGAAGGTATCCCTTGGCGTTCCCTTGCCTGTCCCCTTGGTCTTCCCGGACCTTGTCCTTTGCCGTTCCTGGCTGCCGGCTTGCCTGCCAGCACTGTGTTCCTTCTGGAAATAACTATACCTTACCCAGTTCCGGGAGCAATGCAGGCCAGGCACGAACCTGACTGCTCAGATTTCAACCTTAAAATTAAAAGCATTAAAATTCATATACTTATAAAAAGATACAGCTAAAACCATATATCAAAAGCGCCTTTTCCCAGACTGCTTTGAGAGATCGCTTACAAAAAATAAGGGGAATAGGGAATGGGGATTAGGGAATGGCAAAAAAATGCCGGGCTTGCCCGGCATTTTTACAGATTAAAGGTGTTGGCCTCAGCCCATCATTTTCGCTTTCAGGGCGGTGAAATCGGCCGGAATGGTCTCGGACAGCGATTCCATGGCATTATGCTTGGCCAGTGGTCCCGGCAGTTCAACATCCTGCTCCAGAATACGGTCAACACTTTCCTTGAACTTGGCCGGATGGGCAGTACACAGGAAAATGCCCACTTCGTCCTTGCCCCGCTCCTTGTTAAGCAGATCCCAGGCGATGGCACCGTGGGGCTCGCACAGGTAACCCTGTGCAAACAGACGTTTGAGCGCATCTTCGGTCTGCTCGTCGTTGAGCATGCCGGAGGCGATATCAGACAGCTCCCAGCCCTTAACCCGGCACAGCTCTTCCACTCGCGGCCAGTTGTTGGGACGACTGACGTCCATGGCGTTAGACAAAGTAGCCACAGTGGCGTTGGGTGCCCAGTCCCCGCTTTGCAGATAGCGCGGCACCGTATCGTTGGCGTTGGTGGCGGCCACAAAGCGCTTCACCGGCAGGCCGATGGCCTTGGCGATGAGTCCGGCAGTCAGGTTGCCGAAGTTGCCGGACGGCACGGAAATCACCGCCTTGTGGCGTTGCTCGGCGGGCAGCTCGGCCACGGCTTCAAAGTAGTAGCACACCTGGGCCAGCAGCCGGCTGATGTTAATGGAGTTGGCGGAGTTCAGACCCACGGCGGCCTTCAGCTCTTCATCGTCAAAAGCCTGCTTCACCAGCGCCTGACAGGCGTCGAAGTCGCCCTGTACCGCAAAGGTGCGAATGTTGTCCCCAAGCGTAGTGAACAGCTTTTCCTGCAACGGGCTGATTTTGCCCTCGGGATACAGAATAACCACGTCGATATTGGGCAGACCATAGAAAGCATGCGCCACGGCGGCACCGGTGTCGCCGGAGGTGGCAGTCAGAATGGTGATCTTGCCGTCGCTGCGCAAAGTGGCCAGGCACTGGGCCATAAAACGGCCGCCGAAGTCCTTGAACGCCAGGGTCGGGCCGTGGAACAGCTCCAGGGCGTAGGTGTGATCGTCCACCTTCACCAGCGGTGCCGGGAAGGTAAAGGCCTGCTCCACCATGGCGGTCAGGGTGTCTTGTGGGATCTCGTCACCGATAAGATGCTGCAGAATGGCCACGGAGCGCGGCACCAATGGCTGCTCCAGCAAGGCATCCACATTGGCCAGCGGGCTTAACTGCTCCGGAAAGAACAGGCCCTGGCCGCGGCCCAGGCCCTGTTTGACGGCCCCGGCAAAATTGATGGTTTCTGCATTATCCTTGATGTTGTACAACTTCATAGTCTGGTTCCTGTGACTCGTGCGCCTTCGGCGTCGAGTTTGCAAATGTGGCAAAAGCCATCCTGATTCTGAATAAAGTGGTCGGCCAGCCAGGCCTGCAGTTTCTCTGCCTGATGCAGATCCTTCATCACCGTAAACACGGTGGGACCACTGCCGGAAATGCCAGTGGCCAATGCGCCCATAGCGGCAGCATGCTCACGCACTGCATTAAAGCCCGGGATCAGCTGGGCGCGGTAGGGCTCGGCAATCACGTCTTTCAACATGGCGGCGGCCAGTTTTTCCTGGCCGGTATGGCTGGCGTGCACAAAACCCGCCAGCCGGCGGCCGTATTCCAGGCAGTCCTGACGACGATACTGGGCCGGCAGAATTTCCCGGGCGGCAGAGGTAGACACGGCAATGCCCGGGTAGCACACCACCCAGTACCATTCATCGAACGAGGGCAGGGTCTGGCTGACCACGCCGGCTTCGTCCAGCACCAGCTGCATGCCCCCCAAATGACAGGGGGCCACGTTGTCGTAGTGGATGGAACCGGAAATCTGGCCTTCCAGCTCGCCCATCAGCAGCATCAGCTCATGCTCGCTCATGGCGTGGTCATAAAAGGCATTCAGCGCCACAAAGGCGGCAACAATGCTGGTGGCACTGGAGCCCAGCCCCGAGCCCACCGGCAGGTTCTTTTCCAGGGTCATGGTCAGCGGCTTGCGCGCCAGGCCCTTTTTGTCGAGCGCCTTTTCATAGGCCAGCCAGCAATCGTAAACGATGTTCTGGGTATGGTCGTCCGGCAGCTTGTGGGCATAGGGGCCGGCGTTGGTGAGCTGGAATTCGCCGCTGGCATTTTCTACCAGCACTCTGTCTCCCAGCAGAGAGCCGTCGAGGGGGGCCAGTGCGGCCCCCAACACATCAAACCCCACACTGACATTGGCGGTAGAGGCCGGCGCATAGGCTACAACACTCATTTAAATCTCCTGCTTCCAGTTATGGGTGCGCAGCAAGTCGGCAAACACGCCGGCTGCGGTTACATCGGCACCGGCACCATAGCCGCGCAGTACCAGCGGAATGGGCTGGTAATACTGGGTATAAAACGCCAGCGCGTTTTCGCCGTCTTTCACCTTGAACAGGGGATCATCCCCGTCCACGGCCTTGATCACAACCTTGCATTTACCGTCCTCAATGGCACCCACATAGCGCAGTACTTTGCCCTCGCCCGCTTCGGCGGTTTTCTCGGCAAACCAGGCATCGGCTTGTGGCAGACGGGCCATAAAGGTCTCGATATCGCCGCTGGCATCAAACCCCGGCGGCAGCGCCTGCTCTACCTCGATATCGTCGAGATCCAGCTCCATGCCCGCTTCCCGGGCCAGGATCAGCAGCTTGCGGGCCACGTCCATGCCGTTCAGGTCATCCCGTGGGTCCGGCTCGGTAAAGCCATTTTCCCGGGCAATACGAGTGGCTTCGGCAAAGCTCATGCCGTCGTCCAGTTTGCCAAAGATGTAAGACAGGGAGCCGGAGAGAATGCCGCCAAAGGCCTTGAGCTGGTCACCGGCGCGGATCAGGTTCTGCAGGTTTTCAATCACCGGCAGGCCTGCGCCCACGTTGGTTTCATACAGAAATTTGCGGCGGGTGGAGCGGGCCGAGCGACGCAGCTCGCGGTAGTAGTCCAGGCTGGCGGTGTTGGCCTTTTTGTTGGGAGTAACCACATGGAAGCCGGCGGATAAAAAGTCGGCATACTGATCGGCAATAACGTCACTGGTGGTGCAATCTACCAGTACCGGGTTAATCAGATGGCTGTCTTCCACCAGCCGGGTGACCCGCTCCAGGCTGAAGCTGTCCTGAGCCTGCTCCAGCTGATCACGCCAGTCGTTCAGGCTGATGCCATTGCGGTCCAGCAGCATTTTGCGGGAGTTGGCAATGCCCACTACCCGAATGCCGATGTCCTGGGCTTCCAGCACCGGCTGCTGCCGGCGGATTTGCTCCAGCAAAGCGCCGCCCACGCCGCCACAACCCACCAGGAATACATCAATAAACTGGCGGCTGGAGAAAAAGTTCTGGTGACAGGCCTTGATCGCTTCGGTGACCTTCTCTTTACCAATCACCGCCGAGATGGAACGCTCACTGGAGCCCTGCGCAATGGCCACGATATTGATGGAAGCCTCGGCCAGGGAGTTAAAGAAGCGGGCCGACACGCCCCGCACGGTGCGCATGCGATCCCCCACCAGAGAGATAATGGCCAGATCGTCGATGACATCCAGCGGCTCCAGCAGCTTGTTCTTGAACTCCAGCGCAAATTCGTTGGCAATGGCCTTTTGTACCTTTTGCTTGTCAAAGGTGTGAATACAGAAGCTGACACTGTATTCCGAGGAGCTCTGGGTGATCAGCACTATGCTGGCACCGGCGCGGGAAATACAGGAGAACAGCCGGCCGGCCATGCCCACCATGCCCTTCATGCCCGGGCCCGAGATATTGATCATGGTCATGCCAGCCAGATCGGAAATACCTTTTACCTGCAGATCGTCGTCGCTGCATTCGGGGCCGATCAGCGAGCCTTCGCCCTGGGGATTGCCGGTGTTCTTGATAAGACAGGGAATATGAAACTGGGCGATGGGCGCGATGGTTTTCGGATGCAGTACCTTGGCACCGAAATAGGACAGCTCCATGGCTTCCTTGTAGGACAGCTGGCGCAGCAGCTTGGCATCGGGCACCAGGCGCGGATCGCAGTTATACACGCCGTCCACGTCGGTCCAGATCTCGCAGCACTCGGCACCCACACAGGCAGCCAGCACGGCGGCGGAATAATCGGAGCCGTTACGGCCGAGAATAACGGTCTCGCCCTTTTCGTTACCGGCGGTAAAGCCCGGCATCAGGTAGACGCAGTCGCTGCGCAGGCCCTTGTCGATAAACCGCTGACGGGAGACTTCAATATTAACCTGCGCTTCCAGCACACTGCCTTCACCCAGCAGCATGTCCTGCGGCACTATCACTTCCACCTGCTCACCGCGGGTGCGCAACAGCTCGCTCATGGTGGCGATGGACAGGGCTTCGCCCCGGCTGAGAATGCGGGCCTGAATATTGTCGGGGCACTGTTGTAGCAGGCTGACACCCTGCAGCAGCCGGGTCAGCTGGTTCAGCTCCCGCTCTACGGTTATCTTGAGAGCAGCGTCATCCAGACCGGCGTACTTGCTCTTGAGTCCGTCGATAATGCCGTGAAAGATCTGCTCTATGTCTTTCAGTACCGGGGCCGCTTCCAGGCCGCGAATGGTCTGCTCCACCACGGCCACCAGATGATTGGTCACCTTGGCCGGGGCCGACAACACCAGTGCCACCTGGGACTGGCGCTGATTGTTGACCACGATATCGGCCACGGTATCGAACCGCTCGGCATTCGCCAGCGATGTACCGCCAAATTTCAGGACTCGCATTCATTACTCCCTGTGTAAAACTAAAAAAGCCCGTATCTGATGGGGACACGGGCTTTTCGATTCAAATTTTGTTTGTCGTCAGCGCATCAGCCCGCCCCGGTGCCACTCATGGTGGTGCCGGTAATAATAATGGTGGTGGTGCGGATGGAGTGCAGCATGACATACAACCTGTAACAACGAATGGCATAGCAATACCCTGTGGCTGCGGACTTGTCAACCTGGCTCCCCGGGTTTGAGGGCCCGCTCAAGGTCCTTGCAGAGCAGGTGCAGCAGGTTCAGATCGCGCTGCTCCAGCACAGGCAACCGGTCTTTAACCCATTCAGCCAGTTTTTCCTGCTGGGAAACTCCCACCTTACTCAGTAATTGCTCTGTTTTTTGCTGCAACACACGAAGCTGAGCGCTTTCGGTCTGACCGTTGTTTTTTTGCGCGCTTTCTGGTGTCAGTCCCTGGCTCAGCTCCCAGGCATAGAGCATGATGGCCTGACCCAGATTGAGTGACGGATAGCTCACCTTGAGCGGCAGGTAACTGATGATATCGGCCTGGGCCAGATGCTCGTTGCTGAGGCCCGACTCCTCGCAGCCAAACAGTATGGCGACCTTGTGTACCACTTTGTTATTGATCTGGGTCACCGCCTCACGGGGCGTCAGATAGTGCTGATAGCGGCCACGCCGGCGGGCCGTGGTGGCAATCACCAGATCCATGTCGGCCAGCCCCTCGGCCAGGGAGGGAAAATGCTCGGCCTGCGCCAGAATCTCCTGCGCACCGTGGGCCACCCAGCCCGCTTCATCCTGCTCATGCACCCGGCTGTTAATCACCCGCATGCGCTCAAAGCCCATTGTCTTCATGGCCCTGGCGGCAGCCCCCACGTTCTCGGGGCGCGCCGGCGATTCCAGCACGAAGTAAAGCTCCACCGCCATTATTCGTCTTCCTCAAAATACCAGTAGCCCTGGTTCACCAGCGGCAGCAGGCAGTCGAGCAGATTACGGGGTTCTTTCAGGCAGGCCACTTCCGGGCCGCAGATGCGAGCCTGATCGCACAGCAGGGCAATGGCGTCAGTATCAGGCTCGGCCAGCTGATAACGGTCACCGTCAAGATAAAAGACGTTCTCGCTGCTTTCATGGTAGAAACAGCGCACCCCACCCAGGCGGTAGAGATGGTCACCATGATCCAGCCGCAGCACCAGTTCTTCCAGACTGTAGGCCGGCTCGGCCACTTCCAGATCGAGATCATGCCTGGCTTCCGAGATCATTTCGCCAAACCAGTCATTAAGGCGGGCGTCGTCGTTCAGCAGCTCCTGCATCAGGCCTTTTACCTGCGTCATTACGCTGCTATCGAGACGGCCATGAGCGCTGGCGGCCGCCATGCCGGCATCATCAAACCGCGGCGTAATATCCACATGAGCCAGCAGATGATCAGCAAAGCCGGAGAACAGATCTTTGGCGTCGGGGGCACGAAATCCGATGGAGTAGTTCATGGCCGGTGTGTCGGCATAGCCCTCGTGGGGGCAGCCGGGCGGAATATAAATCATGTCGCCGGGCTGCAGCACTTCGTCGATCACTGCTTCAAAGTCATCGCAGTGGCGCAGAGCACCGTGGGCTGCAAATTCGCGCAGGCTTTGACGCTCCCCTACCCGCCAGCGACGGCTGCCACTGCCCTGCAGAATAAAAACACCGTATTGGTCGATATGAGGGCCCACACCGCCACCGGGGGTGGAGAAGCTCACCATCACATCATCAAAGCGCCAGCCGGGAATAAACCGGAACAGCTCGGCCAGGTCCTGTACGCCCGGATGCCACTGGTTCACCGCCTGCACCAGCAGGGTCCAGTCGGTTTCCCCCAGATGATCGTAGCTGTCAAAGGGCCCGGTTTCCGCCTGCCAGCGTTCCTGCTCACGCCACACCCGGCGGGACTCAATATGGGGTTCCAGCGCCAGGCCGGCCAGCTCGTCGGGGCTTAAGGGATCTTCAAAGCCCGGCAGGGCGGCCTTGAACAGACACGGTTTGCGCTGCCAGTCGTGGGCCAGAAAGTGCTCGATATCCAGGTTGAGTGGGCTGTGCATGAAAAACTCGCAACGGGGGCATAAAGTTGGTGAGTATTATGCCCCTGCAAGGGGCACAATGTGAAGCATCAGTGCGGTTGCACTTCGCCGGCAAGCTATGTCAGCCAGCTTCGAGTGTCTCAGGAAATACCTGTCAGCTCTTACAGCTGCTCAAAGGCTGGGTGGTAGGTCACCAGACCGGTGGGTACAGGCTGCTTTAAGGCCAGTGCCATAAAGGCATCGCCGGCATCAGGATAAGGACAGCTCAGCCCCAGCTCGCTGGCCGGACGAAAGCCGAAACGCTGATAATAGGCCGGATTGCCCAGCACCACTATGCCGGCCCAGTCAAAGTCGCTGGCGGCCTGAATGGCTTCGCGGATCATCTCGGTGCCCACCCCCTGATTCTGGCAGTCGGGCCACACACTCACCGGCGCCAGCCCCAGCCAGCCGATGTCTTCACCGTTTACCAGCACCGGACTCATGGCCAGGTGGCCGATAATGGCCCCCTCGTATTCCGCTACCTGACTGACGGTAATGGCCCCCTGCTCGCGCAGGGACAGCACCAGATCCGCCTCGTCAGGGCGGTTAAAGGCGGCAAACACCACCTCGTCTATCTCGTCGCCATCACCGGGACGCTCGGTTCTGCAGATCAGCATGCCAGCCTCTCACATATTCAGGGTGCCAGGCGGGAAATGACCCAACCATCATGTTCGCGCTGATAAATAAAGCGGTCATGCAACCGGTTGGCTCCGCCCTGCCAGAATTCCACCGAGTCGAACTTCACTCTGAAACCGCCCCAGAAGCTCGGCAGTGGCACTTCACCGCTGGCAAACTTCTGCTTCATTTCCAGAAACTTGGCTTCCAGCAGACCGCGGGCTGAAATGCGGGATGATTGCTTTGACACCCAGGCACCAATCTGGCTGTCTTTGGGCCGGCTGGAGAAATATTTCATTACCTCGGTGGCGGCGAGCTTTTCCACCCGGCCGGTGACATGCACCTGACGCTCCAGTGAGTGCCAGGGAAACAGCAGGCTGATACGCGGATTCTGATTCAGGTGTGCCGCCTTGCGGCTGCCCATATTGGTGTAAAACACAAAGCCCTGCTCATCCACCTGCTTGAGCAGCACAATACGCTGATAAGGCTGTCCCTGCTCGTCTACTGTGCCCACTACCATGGCGGTAGGATCGGGCACACCGGCAGCAATGGCCTGCTGCATCCAGGTTTCAAACAAGGCAAGGGGGTCGTCGGGCAGGTCATTGCGGCGCAGACCGCCCTGCAGGTATTCACGTCGGTAATCTGCCAGCTCCATGAAAATGGGTTCCTTTTGCTGAAAGTGGTTTCATTGTGCAAAGCCGCCTGCCAATTGGCAAGCAGCTTTACATAGGCAACAGATACAAAAAAGCCGGAGAAAATTTCCCCGGCTTTCGGTGTTATTGCTCAGGCTTATTCGGCGCTGTCGGATTTGGCTTCTTCGGTTGCCTCGGCGGCAGGCGCGGCTTCTGCCTCTTCCGGCTTGTTGGCTTCCTTGATGGACAGACGAATGCGACCCTGACGGTCCACTTCCAGTACCTTCACCTTGACCTTGTCACCCACTTTCAGGTGATCGGACACATTTTTCACCCGCTCTTCGGTGATCTGAGAAATGTGTACCAGACCGTCCTTGCCGGGCAGAATGTTAACAAAGGCACCGAAGTCGGCCAGACGCACCACCTGACCTTCATAGATGGTGCCGCTTTCCACTTCGGCGGTCAGCTGCTCAATGCGGTGAATGGCCAGTTTGGCGGCTTCACCGTCAACGGCGGCAATTTTCACAATGCCGTTGTCATCCAGCTCAATGGTGGTGCCGGTTTCTTCGGTCAGGGCGCGAATGGTAGCGCCGCCCTTGCCAATCACATCACGGATCTTCTCGGGGTTGATCTTGATGGTGTGAATGCGCGGGGCAAAGTCGGAGATATCGGCACGGGGGGCCTGCAGGGCTTCATCCATCACTTTCAGAATGTGCAGACGAGCATTGCGGGCCTGCTTCAGGGCCACTTCCATGATCTCTTTGGTGATGCCTTCGATCTTGATGTCCATCTGCAGGGCAGTCACACCCTCGTTGGTACCGGCCACCTTGAAGTCCATGTCGCCCAGGTGGTCTTCATCACCCAGAATGTCGGACAGTACCACAAAGCCTTCTTCTTCTTTTACCAGACCCATGGCGATACCGGCCACCGACGCCTTGATCGGCACACCGGCGTCCATCAGGGCCAGTGAAGTACCACACACAGACGCCATGGAGGAAGAGCCGTTGGACTCGGTGATCTCGGACACCACACGCACTGTGTACGGGAACTCTTCCTGGCTCGGCATCACGGCGGCAACGCCGCGCTTGGCCAGACGGCCATGACCAATTTCACGACGCTTGGGGCTGCCGACCATGCCGGTCTCGCCCACACAGTAGGGAGGGAAGTTATAGTGCAGCATAAAGCGGTTGGCGCGCTCACCGGTCAGCTCGTCAATCAGCTGAGCATCACGCTCTGTGCCCAGGGTAGCGGCAACCAGCGCCTGAGTTTCACCACGGGTAAACAGGGCAGAGCCATGGGCACGGGGCAGCAGGCCGGTGGCCACGTTCAGGGCGCGGATCATATCGGGCTCACGGCCGTCGATGCGCGGCTCACCGCGAACCACACGACCACGGACGATGGTTTTTTCCAGCTTGCCCAGCAGCTCCTGAATATCCTTGATTTCCGCTTCCGGGGTGTCGGTCAGAATGGCAGCCTGAACCTTGGCCTTGATGTCGGAGATGGCGTCACGACGGGCGGTTTTGTCGGTGATACGATAGGCTTCACCCAGCTCGGCAGAGGCCAGCTCGGCAATTTTGGCCTTGAGCGCTTCGTTTTCGGCTTTGGGCTGCCAGTCCCAGGGCTGAGTGCCCACTTCGGCAGCAAATTCGTTAATGGCGTTCACGGCGGTCTGCAGTTGCTCGTGACCGTACATAACGGCACCCAGCATCACATCCTCCGGCAGAACGGAAGCTTCGGACTCTACCATCAGCACGGCACCGGCAGTACCGGCCACCACCAGATCCAGCTGGCTGTCTTTCAGCTCGCTGATGCTGGGGTTCAGCACGTATTCACCGTTCATGTAACCCACGCGGGCGGCACCGATGGGACCGGCGAAAGGAATACCGGAAATGGCCAGAGCGGCAGAAGTACCCAGCATGGAAATGATGTCCGGGGCAATTTCCGGGTTAGCGGACATCACGGTGGCAATCACCTGAACTTCGTTTTTGAATCCTTCGGGAAACAGCGGACGAATGGGGCGGTCAATCAGACGCGCGGTCAGTGTTTCGCCTTCAGTGGGGCGGCCTTCACGCTTGAAAAAGCTGCCGGGAATACGGCCGGCGGCGTAGGTACGCTCCTGGTAGTTCACCGTGAGCGGAAAGAAGTCGCGGCTTTCGTCGGCTTCACGCTTGCCAACCACACTCACCAGCACGGAAGTGTCGTCGATGCTGGCCATGACAGCGGCGGTGGCCTGGCGGGCAATCACGCCGGTTTCAAGAGTAACGGTATGCTGACCGTACTGGAAGGTCTTTACGATAGGATTCACGCGGTAGATTCCTTTAATTGTTTGATTCTTTAATACGCCGGCACAGTATACTTGATTCCTGTTTAAAGGACAGAATGACAAACAGAAAACAGCGGGAAGCAGGAAGCGGTAGACTTGTTTGACTTACAGCTGACAGCTTATGGCTTCAAGCTATGTTTTACGGGCATTAAAAAAGGGAGCCGAGGCTCCCTTTTTAACAAGGCTTTGGAGTCGATTAACGACGCAGGCCCAGCTTGCTGATCAGGTCACGGTAGCGCTCTACGTCTTTACGCTTCAGGTAGTCCAGCAGGTTACGACGCTGGGATACCATGCGCAGCAGACCGCGACGGCTGTGGTGATCGTGGATGTGCTGCTTGAAGTGGCCCTGCAGGTGGTTGATCTGGGCGCTCAGCAGAGCTACCTGCACTTCGGGAGAGCCGGTGTCGCCTTCGCCACGGGCGAATTCGGCAACGATCTGGGCTTTGGTTTCAGCATTTAGTGACATTGTGTCTACTCCAAAATAAGCATGAATGAATTCCAGCCGATCACTAATTCAGCCGGAAGGAAGGACGGCATTCTACCAGCAAAGGCGCACTTGGCAACCTTAAATCACCGTCAATTAACGTACCAGACGGCGCGGCGCTACCTTGCCGTCATCGTCGATTTCACCGACACCGACAAAGCGGCGGTCATCGCCCACCGTCATGCGCACAAAGCCGTCGAGGGGCGCGCCGGACACCTGCACCGCCTGGCCGTGCAGCAGATAACCCGCCACCAGCTCGGACAGGTTCACTTCCGGCAGACTCTGCACAGCGGTATCCATGGGCAGCAGCAGCGGATCCAGCTCCAGCCGGGGTGAAATGTCATTGGCCTTGCAGTTATCGAGAATGCACTGCAGCTGCTCCAGGGTCAGCATGCGCTCCGCCGGATAACCGGCTACCGCCAGCCGGCGCAGCACGGCAACGTGAGCACCGCAACCCAGGCGCTCACCCAGATCGTCCACTATGGTACGAATGTAGGTGCCCTTGCTGCAATGTACTTCCAGCTCCACTTCGTCCCCTTCAAAGCGAATGAGCTTGAGCTCAAATACCGTGATGGGGCGCGCTTCCCGGGGTACTTCTATGCCTTCCCGGGCGTACTGGTACAGGGGCTTGCCCTGATATTTGAGCGCTGAGTACATGGACGGCACCTGCATGATGTCGCCGCGGAAATGATCCAGGGCTTCAATCAGCTCGCCGGTGGACACATTGACTGGACGGGTCTCAACCACTTCGCCGTCGGCGTCGCTGGTGTCGGTCCGCTCGCCCAGTTTTGCCACCACCCGGTAGCGCTTGTCGGCATCGAGCAAAAACTGGGAAAACTTGGTGGCCTCACCCAGACAGATCGGCAGCATGCCGGTAGCCAGCGGATCCAGTGCTCCTGTGTGGCCGGCCTTGGCGGCGGCATAGATGCGCTTGACCTGCTGCAGGGCATCGTTGGATGTGATGCCCGCCGGCTTGTCGAGCAGCAAAATGCCGTCTACCTCACGGCCGCGAAAACGTCGCTGACGCCCCATCTCAGTCCTGCTCCTTCTCGTCTTCATCGTTGCGGCCGGCACTGCGGCGCTTGTCTTCTTCCACCGTGCTCGACACCAGGGTGGAGATACGCATGCCTTCCACCAGGCTCTGGTCATAGGAGAAGCGCAGCTCGGGGGTCACCCGCAGGCGCATGGCCTTGGCCACCAGGCTGCGAATATAACCGCTGGCTTCTTTCAGTACTTCCATGCCCTGCTCTACCCGCTCGGCATCGTTGTCGAGAAAGGTCACAAACACTTTTGCATAGTTGAGATCACGGGACACTTCCACACCGGATACGGTGACCATGCCCAGACGGTCGTCTTTGATTTCCCGCTGCAGGATAACGGCAATTTCTTTTTGCAGTTCCTGACCTACCCGGCGGGTTCGGCTGAATTCTCTGGCCATACTTTACTTCCAAGACAAAGGGGGCCTGCCGGCCCCCGTTGATTACTGTGTTCAGACGTGGTTCACCGCCACCTTACAGGGTGCGCTGTACTTCCACAATCTGATAAACCTCGATCTGGTCGCCTACTCGTACGTCATTGTAGTTCTTCACGCCGATGCCGCATTCCATGCCGTTACGCACTTCCTGAACGTCATCCTTGAAGCGACGCAGAGACTCCAGCTCGCCTTCGTAAATCACCACGTTGTCACGCAGCACGCGGATCGGGTTGCTGCGCTTGACGTTACCTTCGGTCACCATACAGCCGGCGATAGCACCCAGTTTGGGTGAGCGGAACACGTCCCGCACTTCCGCCAGACCGATGATTTCCTGCTTGAACTCAGGAGCCAGCATGCCGGTCATGGCCTGCTTCACTTCATCCAGCAGCTCATAGATAACGCTGTAGTAGCGCAGGTCAATCTCTTCCGCTTCAATCATGCGGCGAGCAGAGGCATCGGCACGCACGTTAAAGCCCAGAATGATGGCGTTGGACGCCGCAGCTAGGCTGGCGTCGGTTTCGGTGATGCCACCCACGCCGGAGCCAACTATCTTCACCTTCACTTCGTCGGTGGACAGTTTCATCAGCGAATCGGCAATAGCTTCGATAGAACCCTGTACGTCTGCTTTCAGTACCAGGTTCACCTCGGCCACTTCGCCTTCGTTCATGTTGGCGAACATGTTCTCCAGCTTGGCTTTTTGCTGACGGGCCAGCTTGACTTCGCGGAACTTGCCCTGGCGGTACAGTGCCACTTCACGGGCTTTCTTCTCGTCCCGCACAACAGTGGCTTCATCACCGGCAGTGGGCACGCCGGACAGACCCAGAATTTCCACCGGAATGGACGGACCGGCGGATTTTACTTCGCGGCCCAGCTCATCCTTCATGGCACGTACCCGGCCATATTCCAGACCACACAGTACGATGTCGCCCTGATGCAGAGTACCGTCTTGTACCAGCACGGTAGCAACCGGTCCACGCCCCTTGTCTAGACGGGATTCAATCACTACGCCAGAGGCCATGGCGTCATATACTGCAGTCAGTTCCAGAACTTCGGCCTGCAGCAGAATGGCTTCGAGCAGCTCGTCAATGCCGGTACCGGCCTTGGCAGAAATATGAACAAACATGTTCTCGCCGCCCCACTCTTCCGACATAACGCCGTGCTGGGACAGTTCGCTCTTGACTCGATCCGGATCGGCTTCCGGCTTGTCCATCTTGTTTACCGCCACAATCAGCGGCACTTCAGCGGCCTTGGCGTGCTGAATGGCTTCAATGGTTTGCGGCATCACACCGTCATCGGCCGCCACCACCAGCACTACGATATCGGTGGCCTTGGCACCGCGGGCCCGCATGGAGGTAAAGGCCGCGTGTCCCGGGGTATCCAGGAAGGTGATCATGCCGTTCTCGGTTTCTACATGGTAGGCACCGATATGCTGAGTAATACCACCGGCCTCACCAGACGCTACCTTGGTACGACGAATGTAGTCGAGAGTAGAGGTTTTGCCGTGGTCAACGTGGCCCATAATGGTCACCACAGGAGCACGGGTTTTACGCTCGGCGTCAGTATCACGATCAGACAGTACCCGCTCTTCCAGCTCGTTTTCACGACGCAGCACCACCTTGTGACCCATTTCTTCGGCCACCAGCTGAGCAGTTTCCTGATCGATCACCTGGTTGATGGTCACCATGGCACCCATCTTCATCATGGTTTTGATGACTTCGGCACCTTTTACTGCCATGCGGTTAGCCAGCTCGGCGACAGTGATGGTTTCACCAATTTCCACTTCACGGGTTACCGGCTGAGCCGGTTTCTGGAAGCCGTGCTTCATGGACTTGGGCGTCATTACCTTGGCGCGTTTGCCTTTGCGCTGACGCTCATTGCGGCTTTCGCGGTTTTCCCTATCTTCCTTGGTCTTGCCACCCTTGCGTTTCTTGCCACCGGTGCGACGGGCTTTCTGCTCTTCGCTCTTGTCGGCCTCATCTTCAGCCGCACGGGCGTGCTGATTGGTGGTGACATGATAGTCGGCGTCTTCCGGCTTTTTGGCCGCTTCTTCCGCCCAGCGTTTTTCATTTTCTTCTGCTAGCTTGCGCACTTCTTCTGCCTTTTGCTGGGCTTCCAGCTCGGCTTTGCGCAGTGCTTCCTGTTCGCGCTGCTGCTTGAGTTTTTCTTCTTCGCGCTTGGCCATGTCGTCCGCCTTTTTCTGCTCTTTGCTTTTCGGGGTTGCCCCCTGCTCGGTGTTTTTCTGAGCCTGCAGCTGAGCCTGACGAGCTTTTTCTTCAGCTTCACGTTTGGCCTTTTCTTCGGCTGCACGCTTGGCTTGTTCGGCTGCTTCTCGTTTGGCCGCTTCCTCGGCCTCACGACGCGCCTGAGCCTCGGCTTCCTGGCGCGCCTTTTCTTCCTCTTCACGACGCTGTTCTTCGAGCGCGTCACGTCTTACATAGGTGCGCTTCTTGCGCACTTCTACCTGCACTGCCTTGTTCTTGCCACCGGCACCCTGAACACTGAGGGTACTGATGGTTTTACGCTGCAGGGTCATCCGTTTGGGTTCTTTATCGTCATTGCCACCGTGCTGCTTTTTAAGATGAGCAAGCAGAGCGGCTTTTTCAGTTTCAGAAACGGAATCGTTACCGGATTTCTCCATGCCCGCCTCACGAAACTGCTGGATCAGACGATCAACCGGCGTGTCGATGTCACTGGCAAGTTGCGTTAATGATACTTCTGCCATTCATTTACCTCCGATGATCTTATTCCTGGTTCTGTTCTCCGAACCAGCAGATATTACGGGCAGCCATGATGAGTTCGCCCGCCTGGGCTTCGTCCAGACCTTCAATGCCTTCAAGGTCATCAATGCCCTGCTCTGCCAGCTCTTCCAGATCCGCAACACCGCGGCCAGCCAGCTGATAAGCCAGTTCGCGGGTCATTCCAGGCAGCCCCAGCAGATCGTCTGCCGGCTCTACCCCTTCAAAAGATTCTTCCTGGGCCAGTGCTTTGGTGGTCAGTGCATCTTTGGCTCGAGTACGCAGCTCTTCAACCGTGTCTTCATCCAGCCCTTCTACGCTCAGCAGCTCACTGACCGGCACATAGGCAATCTCCTCCAGAGTGGAGAAACCTTCACCCACCAGCAGAGCAGCGAAGTCGTCGTCAATGTCCAGGTTGTTCACGAACAAATTCATGGTCTTGTCGTTTTCAGCCTGGTGCTTTTGCGCCAGATCTTCATCGGTCATCACGTTCAGCTCCCAGCCGGTGAGCTGAGACGCCAGACGCACGTTCTGACCATTACGACCAATTGCCTGAGCCAGGTTGCCCGCTTCCACGGCGATGTCCATGGAGTGGGCATCTTCGTCCACGATAATGGACGCCACATCCGCCGGAGCCATGGCATTGATCACGAACTGGGCCGGGTTGTCATCCCACAGCACTATGTCTACGCGCTCACCGCCAAGCTCGCCGGATACTGCCTGCACCCGGGCACCACGCATGCCCACACAAGCACCGATGGGATCGATACGGCGATCGTTGGTTTTAACCGCTATCTTGGCACGGCTGCCCGGATCCCGGGCGGCGGCCATGATTTCAATGATTTCTTCGCCAATTTCCGGCACTTCAATGCGGAACAGCTCTTTCAGAAAGTCCGGGCTGGAACGGCTGACAAACAGCTGGGCACCACGGGCTTCGGGGCGAACCGCATAGAGCAGACCACGCACCCGGTCACCGGAGCGGAACGACTCACGAGGCAGCAAATCTTCACGGAAGATCACTGCCTCGGCGTTGTTGCCCAGGTCCAGAATCACGTTATCGCGGGTGGCCTTTTTTACCACGCCGGTAATGATTTCGCCTTCCTGATCCTGGAACTGCTCCACCACCTGCATGCGTTCGGCTTCACGTACTTTCTGCACGATAACCTGTTTGGCGGTCTGAGTAGTAATGCGGTCAAAGACGACAGATTCAATCTGATCTTCAACATAATCACCCACTTCAATTTCCGGCTCATCAATCTGAGCCGCTTCCAGGGTGATTTCCCGGTAAGGGTTAGTCAGGGCTTCCTGATTTTCTACTACCTGCCAGCGGCGGAAAGTGTCGAAGTCACCGCTTTTACGATCAATGGCAACCCGAACGTCGATGTCGCCGTCATATTTTTTCTTGGTGGCCGTAGCCAGCGCGGTTTCCAGCGCCTCAAAGATTTTTTCGCGAGGCACCGCCTTTTCGTTGGAAACGGCGTCTACAACCAGCAATATTTCTTTATTCATGTCCGATGGCCTCGTCAGTCAAAATTCGGAACCAGATTTGCTTTTTGAATGTTGGCGTAGGCCACAGGAAACTCCTGGCCATTCACCTCGAGCCGGACCATGGTGTCGTCAGCAGACACCACTGTGCCCTTGAGTTTACGGCGATTATTCACTGCCATACGCAATGCCAGTTCGGCTTCCTGACCGATAATGGCCTGATAGTGGGCCGGCTTGAACAAGGGTCGTGCGAGCCCCGGGGATGAGACTTCCAGATCATACTCGGTGGAAATGGGATCTTCCACATCCAGCACGGCGCTTACCTGCCGGCTGACTTCGGCACAATCATTGACATCGATGCCCTTCTCGCTGTCGATGTACAGCCGCAGCGTCGAATGCCGGCCGGCGCGAATATACTCGAGCCCCAGCAGCTCAAAGCCCAGGGCCGCAACCGGCTCACTGAGCATTTCGGTTAATCGTTGTTCCAATGTAGCCAAAGCTACCCCCCTTCAAAAACAAAAAAAGGGCTCGCAGCCCAGTTTAAAGTGCATTGATCCTGCCAATGCCGGAATACAGATAACAAAAAGCCCCGATTTTCAAATCGGGGCTATTCACCTGTACCCTGATTGTCGCCTCGCAGCGACCATTCATCGTGAGCAGACGACGAACGTGAAATTGGTTGCGGGGGCCGGATTTGAACCGACGACCTTCGGGTTATGAGCCCGACGAGCTACCAGGCTGCTCCACCCCGCGTCCGAAATCGTGCGAGATTATAGTCAAATTGAGCTAACTTCTCAACTGTCTATAAATTGGTGCCGAGAGCGGGACTTGAACCCGCACGCCCATACGGGCACTACCCCCTCAAGATAGCGTGTCTACCAATTCCACCACCTCGGCTAAAACTTTATTGCGGAACGTCGCTGCTGTTACCAGTAACAGGCACGTCGTTCTGAGCAGGAGCTTCTATAACTTCAGGAGCCGACAGGTCTTCCCACTCACTGCTTTGCTTGGTTGCGTTGGTAGACAAGTTACCAAGCACCAGGCTGACCACAAAGAACCCAGCTGCCAGAAGTGTGGTCGTTTTGGTCAGGAAGTTACCTGAACCGCTGGATCCGAATACTGTATTGGATGCACCTGCTCCGAAAGAGGCGCCCATGTCTGCACCTTTTCCTTGCTGTATCAGCACCAGACCTATCAAGGTCAGTGAAATCAGCAGGTACACCACCAAAAGAATCTCGTACATGTTGCTACCTTTGGTTGGCGCTTGCGTCCCGGACCACTCTGCCCTTGGGAGCGGGGCTAATACTAGCCATACCCTCATCCGGATACAAGCGCAATTTCAAAAAAAACTGCCGACTGCATAAAAAGCCGGCAAAGCGATGATTCAACAACCGTTTAACCCAAGCTGTAAGCGTTCAGCCGCCCGAAGTGGTTTAAAGGCTCCGCATACGGTTATATATCTCAGTTGCCCGTATGAATGCCAAAACCCCGTCGGGTTGCTTACAGCTGACAGCTTCCAGCCTCGGCGCAGCCGGGCGAGCTTACAGCTACGGCGAAGCCGTTAAAGCTCCGGCGAAGCCGGTCAGGCAGGTATGGCGTTGGCGATATGCTCCGCCAGACGGCGCACCTGCGACTCATCAGCCCCTTCTGCCATCACCCGAATGAGCGGCTCAGTGCCCGACTTTCTCAGCAGCACCCGGCCATTGCCGGCCAGCTCGGCTTCGGCGGCGGCCACCCGCTGTTTTACGTCTGCATCGGCCAGCGGATCGGTGCCGGCAGCATAGCGCACATTGATCAGTACCTGCGGGAACAGCGTCAGACCATTGCGCAGTTGCGCCAGGTTACCGCCACTGTTCAGCAGCGCCCGCATGACCTGCAGCGCCGCGACAATGCCGTCGCCGGTGCTGTTGTGATCCAGGCTGATAATATGGCCGGAGTTTTCGCCACCCAGTTTCCAGCCATGCTCCTTGAGCAACTCCATTACATAGCGATCCCCGACTTTTGCCCGTTCAAAGGGAATATTCAGATCGGCCAGGGCCAGCTCCAGCGCCATATTGGTCATCAGGGTGCCAACCACTCCGCCCTGCAGCTTGCCCCGCTGCTGTGCATCCCGGGCGATAATGTAAAGGATTTCATCACCGTCGAGCAGGGCACCGGTATGATCCACCATGGCCAGACGATCGCCGTCGCCGTCAAAGGCAATACCCAAATCCGCGTTATGCGCCAGCACCGCTGCCTGCAACGCTGCCGGTGCAGTGGAGCCGACACCGTCATTAATGTTGAGGCCATTGGGGTTGCCACCGGTACGAATCACCTTTGCCCCCAGCTCTTCAAATACCGCCGGTGCTATGTGATAGGTAGCACCGTGGGCACAGTCCAGCACTATGGTCAGGCCGTCCAGATGCAGACCGGACGGAAAAGTACTTTTACAAAATTCGATATACCGGCCGGCAGCATCATTGATGCGGCTGGCTTTTCCCAGCTGATCCGACGGCACACAGTCCATGGGCTGATCGAGCATGGCTTCAATGGCAAGCTCTACTTCGTCGGGCAGCTTGGTGCCATCGTGAGAGAAGAATTTGATGCCGTTGTCATAATAAGGATTGTGTGAAGCACTGATCACAATGCCCGCCTCGGCTCTGAAAGTTCGGGTGAGGTAGGCAATGGCCGGAGTCGGCATGGGGCCAAGCAGCGCTGCCTGCAGACCGGCAGCAGACAAGCCTGCTTCCAGCGCTGACTCCAGCATATAACCGGAAATACGGGTATCCTTGCCAATCAGTACCTTTTTGGTACCCGTCTGCGACAGCACCTTACCGGCAGCCCAGCCCAGCTTCATCACGAATTCAGGCGTAATGGGGTATTCCCCTACCCGGCCACGAATGCCGTCAGTACCAAAGTATTTTCTGCTCATAAAAACTGTTCCTGATAATGTGCTGCCTTACGCCATACGCGCAGGGCGTCTGCCATTTCCTTAACGTCGTGTACCCGCACAATCTGAACTCCCTGTGCCACCGCAAACAGGTGGGCCGACAGGGTACCGGCCAGACGCTCGTTGACTTCCCGGTTCAGCAGCTGGCCCAGCATGGATTTGCGGGACATGCCTGCCAGCAGCGGCAGACCCAGCCGGTGCAGCTCACCTACCCGCCCCAGCAATTCATAGTTATGCTCCAGAGACTTGCCAAAGCCATAGCCGGGATCCAGGCAAATGCGTTCCCGGGAAATGCCGGCGGCTTCGCAAGCGGCCACCTGTGCCGCCAGAAACTCCGCCACCTCGGCAATCACATTGGCATAATCCGGTGCCTGTTGCATGGTACGAGGCTGGCCCTGCATATGCATCAGGCAAACCGCCGCACCACTGGCAGCGGCGGTTTCCAGTGCGCCCGGTTCACGCAGGGCGCGAATGTCGTTGATCAAGTCAGCGCCAGCGTTTACCGCCTCGCCCATCACTGCCGCCTTACTGGTGTCCACGGATATCCAGCAATCCAGCTCGGCCCGCAGCCGTTCAATCACAGGTACCACCCGCTCCAGCTCTTCCTGTGCAGCCACCTCATCGGCCCCGGGGCGGGTTGACTCTCCGCCTACGTCAATGATGGTGGCACCATCGGTCACCATCTGCAGGGCGTGACGCAATGCGGCATCCTCACCATGGTAACGGCCACCATCAGAAAAAGAATCGGGTGTAATATTTAGCACCCCCATAATCTGTGGGGTAGAAAGATCCAGCGTACGAGTAGAAGAAGATAACAACATAAAGCAGAGTGTCCTGAAAATAAAAAGCCCCGGTAACCATGACCGGGGCTTAATTTATCATAAAAGTTTAATTGCTGGTGGCATCACCGGGCTTGTTCAGGTCGGGAGACGACACTTTCTGCTCATCATCCTCTTCCTTTTTGTCGCCGGTCCCGGCGGCAGGCCCCTGAGGCTTGTTGCCATGCTCGTCTTTCCAGTCGGCAGGCGGACGTACATCCCGACGCGCCATCAGATCATCGATCTGGTGAGCGTCAATGGTCTCGTACTTCATCAGCGCATCTTTCATGGCATGCAGAATATCGATGTTGTCATGAAGAATTTGCTTGGCGCGCTGGAAATTACGCTCAATCACTTCTTTCACTTCCGCATCAATCAGCTTGGCGGTTTCATCAGACATGTGCTTGCTCTTGGCGGCACTGCGTCCGAGGAACACCTCACCCTCTTCTTCTGCATACAGCAAAGGACCCATTTTCTCGGACAGACCCCACTGAGTTACCATCTTGTGGGCAATTTCAGTGGCCCGCTCGATATCGTTGGATGCCCCTGTGGTCACCTTGTCAAAGCCGTAGATAATTTCTTCGGCCAGACGACCGCCATACAGACTGGAAATCATCGACTCCAGATGCTGCTTGCTGTAGCTGAATCTGTCCTGCTCGGGCAAATACATGGTCACACCCAGAGCCCGGCCACGGGGAATAATGGACACCTTGTACACGGGATCGTGCTCGGGCACCACGCGGCCCACTATGGCATGGCCGGCTTCATGATAAGCCGTCATTTCCTTCTCGGACTCGGACATCACCATGGAGCGGCGCTCGGCACCCATCATGATCTTGTCTTTGGCTTTTTCAAACTCTTCCATGGACACCAGACGGCGACCACCACGGGCAGCGAACAGGGCAGCCTCATTCACCAGGTTGGCCAGATCTGCACCACTGAAGCCGGGTGTACCACGGGCAATCAGTGACGGCTCTACGTCATCACCCAGGGGCACGCGACGCATATGCACCTTAAGGATTTGCTCACGGCCACGCACATCGGGCAGGCCTACCACTACCTGGCGGTCGAAACGGCCCGGACGCAGCAGTGCCGGGTCAAGCACGTCGGGACGGTTGGTAGCGGCAATGACAATCACGCCTTCGTTACCTTCAAAGCCGTCCATTTCAACCAGCATCTGGTTCAGGGTCTGCTCACGCTCATCGTGACCACCACCCAGACCGGCACCACGCTGACGGCCTACCGCATCGATTTCATCGATAAAAATGATGCAGGGGGCCGACTTTTTGGCCTGTTCAAACATGTCGCGCACGCGTGATGCACCTACACCCACGAACATCTCAACAAAGTCAGAACCGGAAATGGTAAAGAACGGCACCTTAGCTTCACCGGCAATGGCCTTGGCCAGCAGGGTTTTACCGGTACCGGGCGGGCCCACCAGCAGAATACCGGTAGGAATGCGACCACCCAGCTTCTGAAAGCGACTGGGATCACGCAGATAATCCACCAGCTCTTTTACGTCTTCCTTGGCTTCATCACAGCCGGCCACATCGGCGAAGGTGGTTTTCACCTGATCTTCACCCATCAGCCGCGCCTTGCTCTTGCCAAAGGTCATGGCACCCTTACCGCCACCACCTTGCATCTGGCGCATAAAGAATACCCAGACGCCGATCAGCAGCAACATGGGGAACCAGGAAATAAAGATGGACGTCAGCAGGCTTGGTTCTTCCGGCTTCTCACCCACTACCCGCACATTATTGTTAAGCAGATCGTTGAGCAGCTGAGGATCTTCAGAAGGCATTATGGTGGTAAAACGATCACCACTTCGCTTAACGCCGTTGATGGTCTGACCATCCATCCGCACTTCGCGGATCTGGCCCTGAGCCACTTCCTGTACAAAAGTGGAATAATCCGTCTGGCGGCCGGACGGTTCACCTGGGCTGAAGCTCTGAAATACGGACATCAACACCACGGCAATGACCAACCACAGGATCAAATTTTTCGCCATGTCACTCAAATTACTAACCTCACCGGCTGACAGTTTATGACAGAAACAGGGTACTACAGTTTAAAACCTGTAGCCACAATGTAGACTTCTCGGGATCTGGGCCGCGAAGAGTCGGGTTTTCTTACCTTGACCGTAGCAAAAGACCGGCGTACCTCGCTGAGAAATTCATCAAATCCGGCCCCCTGGAATACTTTCACCACAAAGCTGCCTCTGGACGCCAGCACCTCACGGCACATATCCAGTGCCAGCTCCACCAGATACATGGCTCTTGGCTGGTCTACTTCCGGCGTGCCGCTCATGTTCGGTGCCATGTCCGACAGCAATACGTCGACCTTATCGTCCCCTACCCGTTCAAGCAAGGCATTGAGAACCGCTTCTTCACGAAAATCACCCTGCAGAAAGTCAACACCGGCAATGGGATCCATGGGCAGAATATCGCAGGCAATGACTTTGCCGCTCTGACCGACCTGTTCGGTGGCATACTGGCTCCAGCCGCCCGGAGCAGCCCCCAGATCCACCACCGTCATGCCGGCACGCAGCAGTTTGTCCCGCCCCTGTAACTCTTCCAGCTTGAATACGGCACGCGAGCGCAGGCCCTTCTTTTGTGCCTGTTGTACATATTTATCGTCAAAGTGCTCTTTCAGCCAGCGGGTTGAGCTGGCCGAACGTTTCTTTTTGCCCATTAATTTGTCGCTCTGCTATTACCATTAGTGTCTAGATGGGGGTACAATAACCCCCTTTCAACCTGATTAACTGAAGCATTTTGCAATGACCCTGAACAATAAGCAAAAACAATACCTGAAAGGACTGGCTCACAGCCTGAAGCCGGTGGTGTTGCTTGGCCAGCATGGCCTGACCGAAGGTGTTCTGGCCGAGATTGACCTGGCCCTGAACCATCACGAACTGATCAAGGTAAAGGTTGCCGCCGAAGACAGGGAAGTCAAACAGCTGATCATGGACGCCATTGTACGCGAAACCGGTGCCATCAAGGTACAGAGCATTGGCCATATGCTGACCATCTATCGTCAGAGTGAGCAGCGTAAAATTATTTTGCCCCGGGGCTAACCTGCTCCATGGCGAGGCCTTGTCAGGCTTCGCCTGCTGTTACTGCTGTTTTTACCTTTCTTTCTTCGCGCCATTGCACCTACGCTTTAACAGTGTATTCCAGGTGCCATTATCATGTCTGACAAATATCTCGATGACGACGAGCTTGCCATGCTGGCAGGGCTGTTCGGCGACTCGGCTGATCGTACAGATGTACCTTTAATGATAGCGATGGATGCCAGCCTGCGTGCTCTGCTGGAAAAAGCCTCGGCACTGGAGCTGCGCATGGAACTGAATAATCAGGTGCTGCACTTTCCGGTGCAGCTGCCCGCCCAGTTAAACGAAGCGCAACTGACAGCACCGCTTATCACCTCTGACGGTCTTCATCCCCGCGCCTGGCGGCTTCCTGCGCCGGAAGGCCTGAGCCTGGTCTATCGGAACGGTAAAAGAGTGGCGGCCGATATTCAGGACTTATCGGTCAATGGCATGAGGCTTTTGTCACGCCGCTGTTTATTTGCTCATCGAGCAACACGCAACGTACTGATGAAGCTGAACACGGAGCTGACCATTCCACTGAGTATGACGCTGGTGCGCCAGCACAGAGGGAATCAGTTCTGGCTGACCAGTGTGACGTTTGAACTGGCAGTGGCAGAGCGACTGGTATTGTCGGAGTTCGTCTTCAGAGGGTTTATCAGAGAGCTGAACAAAACAACGAAGCAGCCTGACGAGGCTGCTTCGTAATTACTTACAGATACTCGATCTTGATAATCTCGTATTCCACTTCACCAGCAGGGGTCTTGATCACTGCCACATCGTCTTCTTCCTTGCCGATCAAACCACGGGCAATTGGTGAATTGACGGAAATCAGATTGGCTTTGATATCAGATTCGTCGTCTCCCACGATGCGATAAGTAATTTCCTGCTCGTCATTCACCCGGAACAGCGTCACGGTAGAACCAAAGATGACCTTGCCGTTTTTGGGCATGCGGGTTACATCAATAATCTGGGCATTGGACAGCTTGGCTTCAATTTCCTGAATGCGACCTTCACAAAATCCCTGCTGCTCACGGGCGGCGTGATATTCAGCATTCTCTTTCAGATCGCCATGCTCTCTGGCCTCGGCAATCGCTTCAATAATTTGCGGGCGACGCACGGACTTGAGGTGATCCAGCTCTTCACGCAGTTTTTGCGCACCACGAATGGTCATCGGTGTTTGTGTCATAATGGAAACCCGGTTCCTTTCGAACTACTGAAATAACAAGAGCCCTGCCGGAACAGGGCTCAGATCGCTTATTGTTTGGCGGCTGCAACACGGCTGCAAGCCGGTGGTCAGTTATCCACCCTAATACAGCAGGCTTAACGGGTCAAATCGTCAAAGAAACGCTTTACCCCGTCAAAAAAGCCTTCAGACTTGGGTCTGTGCTTTTTGGCGGCAGAGCCACCACAGGATTCTTCCAGCTGACGCAGCAGCTCTTTTTGCTCGTCGGTCAGGTTTACCGGCGTTTCGATATAGACCTTGCACACCAGATCGCCAAGCTGACCGTTACGCGCTGAGCGTACGCCCTTGCCCTTGAGCCGGAACATGCGTCCGGTCTGGGTTTCAGCCGGAATCTTCAGTTTAACCCGGCCATCCAGGGTCGGCACTTCCACCTCGCCCCCCAGCGCAGCCGCGCTATAGCTGATGGGCACCTCGCAGAACAGGTTATTGCCGTCCCGCACAAAGATATCGTGATCGCGCACGTGCATCTGCACATACAGATCACCTGCCGGTGCGCCGGACTCACCCGCTTCGCCTTCACCGGACAGACGAATGCGATCACCGGTGTCCACACCGGCCGGAATTTTCACCGACAGGGTCTTGGTTTTCTGATAGCGGCCTTCACCATGACACTTGGTGCAGGGGTCACTGACCACCTTGCCCTTGCCACGACAATGGGGGCAAGGCTGCTGTACGGTGAAGAAACCCTGGCGCATCTGTACCTGGCCGTGACCATGACAGGTGGGACAGGTTTTGGCCTGAGTACCGGGCTTGGCACCGCTGCCGTCACAGACATCACAGCCCACCAGTGTGGGTACCTTGATCTCTTTGGTCACGCCCCTGACCGCCTCTTCCAGGGTCAGCTCCATGTTGTAGCGCAGATCCGACCCGCGGGCAGCGCGCTGCTGCCGGCCACGGCCACCGCCAAAGATGTCGCCGAATACGTCACCGAAAATATCACTGAAATCGGCACCGCCACCAAAGCCACCCTGACCACCGTGCTGACCATTAACCGCATCGTGGCCAAACTGGTCGTAGGCGGCCCGCTTCTGGGCGTCAGTCAGCACTTCATAGGCTTCCGTGGCTTCCTTGAATTTATCGGCCGCGTCGGCATCATCCTTGTTGCGATCAGGATGATATTTCATCGCCATTCGCTTGTAGGCTTTCTTGATTTCGCGCTCGTCGGCTCCCTTGGAAACCCCGAGCACTTCATAATAATCTCGTTTCGACATAGCTTGCGTGTTTACCTGCTGATTAACACAAAGGCGGGCGTTGGTATCCCAACGCCCGCACTGTCAGCGTCTGTGCGCCGGGGTTGCCTTATTTTTTGTCGTCTTTGACTTCTTCGAACTCGGCATCCACAACATCATCATCGGCTTTCTTGTTACCGGCATCCTGAGTGCCCGCATCCTGAGCCTGAGACTGCGCCTGGGCCTGAGCGGCCTCCATCAGCTTCTGGGACGCTTCCAGCAGCGCCTGTTGCTTGGCTTCAATCTCGGCCTTGTCTTCACCACGAACGGCGGTTTCCAGGTCGCTCAGAGCAGACTCAATAGCGCTCTTGTCGTCGGCGGCCAGAGCATCACCGGCTTCTTCCAGCTGCTTGCGGGTAGCATGAGCCAGACCGTCAGCCTGGTTGCGTGCTGTCACCAGCTCCTCGAACTTCTTGTCGTCGGCGGCGTTGGCTTCAGCGGCACGCACCATGGCTTCGATCTCTTCCTCGCTCAGACCGGAAGAGGCCTGAATGGTGATCTTCTGCTCCTTACCGGTGTCCTTGTCTTTGGCGGACACGTGCAGAATACCGTCGGCGTCAATGTCAAAGGTGACCTCGATTTGCGGCAGACCACGGGGCGCCGGACGAATGCCTTCCAGATTAAACTGACCCAGCGATTTGTTATCAGCGGCCCGCTTGCGCTCACCCTGAATGACGTGAATGGTCACGGCAGACTGGTTGTCGTCAGCGGTAGAGAACACCTGAGACTTTTTGGTCGGAATCGTGGTGTTCTTCTCAATCAGTGCTGTCATCACACCGCCCATGGTCTCGATACCCAGAGACAGCGGAGTTACGTCGAGCAGCAGCACGTCTTTCTTGTCACCGGACAATACGGCACCCTGAATGGCAGCACCCACAGCCACGGCTTCATCGGGGTTCACGTCTTTACGCGGCTCTTTGCCGAAGAAGTCGCTCACGGCCTTTTGCACCAACGGCATACGAGTCTGACCGCCCACCAGGATCACGTCATCAATGTCGGACACAGACAGACCCGCATCCTGCAGCGCGGTACGAACCGGATCCAGAGACTTCTTGACCATGTCTTCTACCAGCGACTCCAGCTTGGCACGGGTCACCTTGATGTTCAGGTGCTTGGGACCGGAAGCGTCTGCCGTGATGTAAGGCAGGTTTACTTCAGTCTGCTGCGCGGAAGACAGCTCGCACTTGGCTTTTTCGGCGGCTTCTTTCAGCCGCTGCAGCGCCAGCATGTCGTTACGCAGATCAAAGCCCTGCTCACGTTTGAACTCGTCCACCAGGTAGTTGATCAGACGGTTATCAAAGTCTTCACCACCCAGGTGTGTGTCACCGTTGGTAGCCAGTACTTCAAAGGTCTTTTCACCGTCCATGTCATCGATTTCGATGATGGAGATATCAAAGGTACCACCGCCCAGGTCGTACACCGCGACTTTGCGGTCACCCTTGGACTTGTTCACACCGTAAGCAAAAGCAGCAGCGGTCGGCTCGTTAATGATGCGCTTCACATCCAGACCGGCAATGCGGCCGGCGTCTTTGGTGGCCTGACGCTGGGCATCGTTGAAGTAAGCCGGCACGGTAATAACGGCTTCGGTCACCGGCTCGCCGAGGTAATCTTCGGCGGTTTTCTTCATTTTTTTCAGCACTTCGGCAGACACCTGAGGCGGTGCCATTTTCTTGTCTTTGGCTTCTACCCAGGCGTCACCGTTGTCGGCGTTCACGATGTTAAAGGGCATGATCTTGATGTCACGCTGCACTTCTTCATCTTCAAAACGACGGCCAATCAGACGCTTGATGGCAAACAGAGTGTTTTTGGGGTTGGTCACCGCCTGGCGCTTGGCCGGCTGACCTACCAGGGTTTCGCCATCATCGGTATAAGCAATGATGGAGGGAGTGGTGCGGGCACCCTCGGCGTTTTCAATGACCCGTGGAGTATCCCCATCCAGGATCGCAACGCAGGAGTTGGTGGTACCCAGATCGATGCCGATGATTTTACCCATAGAATCCTCTCTTGATATTACAAATTCGGTAACAAACGTTTTAGGTATTTCGCGTTAACGTCTATATGTGGCTGCCGGTCGCGGCTTTCAAGACGACAGTCACATTTTTTTGTTCAGAAGACCGGCTCAGGCCTGAGTGTCGATAGCCGGGCCCTTAGCCACCATCACCATGGCGGGGCGCAGCACACGACCGTTCAGCTCATAGCCTTTCATCATGACGGCCAGCACCGCATTGGGGGCCACTTCGTCACTTTCCACCATGCTCATGGCCTGATGCTTGTTGGGATCAAAAGGCTGGCCCTGAGGATCGATTTGCGCGACACCAAATTTTTCTACTGCACTTATCAACGACTTCAGGGTCAGCTCCACCCCTTCGTGTACCGCTTTAAAAGCATCAGTTTCATCGCTGGTGTGCTCAATGGCCCGCTCCAGGCTGTCGATCACCGGCAGCAGCTCGTTCACAAACTTTTCCAGTGCAAACTTCTGGGCTTTTTCGACGTCCTGAGCGGCACGGCGACGAATATTTTCCATTTCCGCCACGGCACGAAGGGCGGTGTCCTTTTCGGTTTTGGCGGCGGCCTCTGCCTCGGCCAGCTTTTTCTCAAGCTCGGCTACCAGGGCGGCATCGGCCTGAGTACCTTCCTGCAGCTCTGCCTCAGCGGCGGCGTGCTGCTCCTGTTCGGTCTGAAGCTCCTGCTCCTGGTCTACCTGATTCTGCTTGCTGCTCATCTCGTCTCCCGTGAGTATCAATTAGCCTGCAGCCTATATGGGGGTGTCAGTATGCTTTTCAAGGGGGAAAACCCGACAGACTTGCAAGGCCGGCGCTGGTACAAGGGCAAGACTCTGATTAGAATGATGAATATTCACTTTTACCGAACAACACGGCCAGCGGGAACGCAATTAATGGATACCGATTTCAATACCATTGCTCTTATCGGCAAGCCGGATCATAAAGGGGCCAACCAAACGCTGGTGGCACTGTACCGTTATCTCGACCAACTGGGCCTGAATGTAGTGATAGAGCGCCGGGTAGGCGAACAGCTGGGGCTGGATGACGCTGAACTGCTGGAAATGGTGGAGCTGGGCGAACGCGCCGATCTGGCCATTGTAGTGGGCGGCGACGGTAATATGCTGGGTTCAGCCCGGGTGCTGTCACGCTTTGATGTTGCGGTGGTGGGGGTTAACCGGGGCAATCTGGGCTTTCTGACCGACTTGTCTCCCGACAGTTTTGAACAGCCGCTGGAGCGGTTGCTGGCCGGTGATTATCAAACCGAACATCGCTTTCTGCTGGAAGCGCAGGTGCACCGTCACGGTCAGCTCAAGGCCAGCAACACTGCCATGAACGAAGCCGTGCTGCATCCGGGCAAAATTGCTCACATGATAGAGTTTGAGGTCTATATTAACGGCCACTTTATGTACAGCCAGCGTGCCGATGGCATGATAGTGGCCACCCCCACCGGCTCCACCGCCTATTCACTGTCTGCGGGCGGCCCTATTCTCACTCCCAACCTCAACGCCATTACCCTGGTGCCCATGTTTCCGCACACCCTGAGCTGCCGGCCCATCGTTATTGACGCCGACGCCCAGATCAAAATGGTGCTCTCCCCCGCCAACAAGAGCGAACACATGCTGGTCAGCTGCGACGGCCATGTCTCACTGGCAGTGCAGCCCGGCGATGAAATTCACATTAACAAGAGCCCGCACCGGCTGAAGCTGTTGCACCCCCGTGGCCACAGCTATTTTGAAGTGCTGCGCAGCAAACTGGGCTGGGGCAGTAAACTGTTCTGAGCTTGCACTGTATAAAACTACAGTATACTGTATTCCCATACAGCATTCTTTTTGTTGCAGGGGAATCTCCATGTTGCTTCAGCTCACCATCAGCAATTTTGCCATTGTTTCCTTTCTTGAGCTGGACTTGCGCCAGGGCATGACCAGCATTACCGGTGAAACCGGTGCCGGTAAATCCATTGCTATCGATGCCCTGGCCCTTGCCCTGGGAGAGCGGGCCGACGCCGATTCGGTACGCCCCGGTGCCGACAAGGCCGACATCAGCGCCCGCTTTCGCATCGACAAACTTCCCCGGGTAAAAGCATGGCTGAGCGAGCAGGAGCTGGACGAGCAGGATGAATGCATTCTGCGCCGTACTCTGAGCCGGGAAGGCCGCTCCCGCGGCTACATTAACGGCACGCCCGTGCCCTTGTCGCAGCTCAAGGCACTGGGTGCCCTGCTTATCAATATTCACGGTCAGCATGCTCATCAGGAGCTGCAAAAGCCCGATCATCAGCGTGCCCTGCTCGACGCCTACGCCGGACATCATCAACTGGTCAATGGCGTCAGCCGCAATTATCAGCACTGGCGTCAGCTCAGTAATGAACGCAAACGACTGCAGGAAGAGCAGGAAAAATGGCAGGCAGAACGCCAGTTGCTGGAATACCAGGTGGCTGAGCTCGACGAGCTGGCCCTGGACGAAGACGAATTTCCTGAGCTGGAAGCCGAGCACAAGCGGCTGTCCAACGGGGCTGAGCTGGTCACCGACTGCCAGCTGGTGATGGATGTGCTGGCCGACAACGATGAAACCAATGCCCTGCAGCTGGTACGTCAGGGCCTGAAAACCCTGAACGAGCTGGTGACTATGGATGCGCAGCTGGCACCGGTGCTGGAAATGGCAGAAGCCGGCTTGATCCAGCTGGAAGAAAGTCACAATGAGCTGAGCCGCTATCTGGATCGGCTGGAGCTGGACCCGGAGCGCCTGCATGAGGTGGAAAGCCGCATGAGCAAACTGATGGAGCTGTCCCGCAAGCATCATGTACCTGCAGCTGAACTCCATGGTTTTCATCAGGAGCTGAAAGCCAGGCTGGCCAATATGGATGAAAGCAGCCATCGGCTGGAGCATCTTGACGAGGAAGTGGAGCAAGCCAAAGCCGGTTTTATTCAGGCTGCCGAGCGCCTGAGCCAAAGCCGCCAGCGCTACGCCGCTACCCTGAACAAGAAAATCACCCAAAGCCTGCACCAGCTCAGCATGGAAAAGGGCCGTTTTGAAATAGAGGTGCACGCAGATGCAGCAGCGGGCTTTTCACCCCTTGGCATCGACAGGGTCGAGTTTCTGGTGAGCACCAACCCGGGCCAGCCCCTGAGCCCGCTGGCCAAAGTGGCCTCCGGCGGTGAGCTGTCACGCATCAGCCTGGCAATTCAGGTGATTACCGCACAGAAAGTGGAAACCCCGACGCTGATTTTTGATGAGGTGGATGTGGGCGTCAGCGGCCCCACCGCCGCCGTGGTAGGCAAACTGCTGCGCCAGCTGGGCGAGTCTACCCAGGTACTGGTGATTACACACCTGCCCCAGGTAGCAGGCAACGGCCACCAGCACTTTTTTGTGAGCAAGAGCAGCGATGCCGACCATACTGAAACCCGCATGCAGGAGCTGGACGAGCAGCACCGGCTGCAGGAACTGGCCCGGCTGCTGGGCGGCAACCGCATTACCGACAATACGTTGGCCAACGCGCGGGAACTGCTGGTGTGCTGATCACACCAGCCTGCGGGCGGCTCCCACCACAATTTCAATGGCCCTTTGCTCGGTATTTTTCATGGTATTTTCGTCAGGAATCTCCTGCTTGGTGCGGTTAACTATTACGCCGGCCACACAGCCGGCTTTCAGCCCCTGGCTGGCACACATGGTAAACAGGGTGGCTGATTCCATCTCATAGTTCAGCACGCCCATGGACTGCCACTCTTTCATGCTGCCCTGAAAACGGCGTACCACATGGGCGGCGTAAGTGTCGTAACGTTCCTGTCCGGGATAAAAGGTATCGGACGAGGCGGTAATGCCCACATGAGGTGTCACGCCCAGCTCGCGGGCCGCATCCACCAGGGCACATGTGCAGTCAAAATCGGCGACCGCCGGAAATTCCATGGGTGCAAAGTGTGTGCTGGCACCGTCCAGACGCACGGCCCCGGTGGTGACGATGGTATCACCCACCTCCACATTGGGCTGAATGGCACCCGTGGTGCCCACCCGCAAAAAGGTACGCACGCCCAACTGCGCCAGCTCTTCTACCGCAATGGAAGTAGAAGGTCCGCCAATGCCGGTGGAGCACACTACTACCGGCTTGCCGTCAAGCTCCCCCAGCCAGGAAGTAAACTCCCGCTTACTGGCCAGCTTGCGCGGATTGGCAAGGTAGCCGGCAATCCGCTCTACCCGCTCAGGGTCACCGGGAATAATCGCCACGGCAGCCCCCCGCAGATCCTCATCGGTAATACCCAGATGAAATACGTGTTTAGTCATAACCAGCTCCCATAGCAAAAGAGTGAAGCAGTGTATCAGCCTGAAATAGTAAGACAGCCGGGGGTAAATAACCATGTCTCTAAAGGGAACCATTGGCTTTGGTACCGGTCTGTCTTTTACATCGAAACCGGCAGCCGCTATGATGCTTTCAGGATTTTAAGGACAACACTCCCTATGCAACTCAAAAGCTTGATATTACCTCTGTTTCTCGCCCTTCCTCTCACCGGCTGTGGTCTGGTTTACAAAGTGGATATTCCCCAGGGTAATTATCTGGAAGAAAAGCAGGTAGCCCAGCTTCGTCAGGGCATGACCAAAGAGCAGGTGCGTTTTCTGCTGGGTAACCCCATGAGTCTCGACGGTTTTAATCACAATCGCTGGGTCTACATTTATTACTTCAAGCCTGGCCGGGGCGACACCGAGCAAAAGCGGCTGGTGCTGGACTTTATCAATGATGGTCTGGCCACCATGAGCGGTGACTTTGAACTGCCCGACGACTTTCATCAGGGCCTTTAACTGAAAAAGAAGCCTGACGGCTTCTTTTTATCATGTTACTGGCGGCGCTTCGGATCTGGTCGGCCGCCGGTCACTTTATCAGCCCGTCCTTCTTCCTTGGCCTGTTCGGCGCGCCGACGCCGGATTTCTTTTGGATCGGCCAGCAGAGGCCGGTATATCTCTATGCGATCACCTTCATTTACGCTCTGTTCCAGCCTGACCTGACGACTGAAAATGCCCACCGCATTGCGCTCAAGATCAATGTCGGGAAACTGGCGTAAAATACCGGACTGCTCAATGATCTCCTGCACGGTAGCCGTTGGCGGGACCCGCAGGCTCAGCACCGTTTGTTTATCGGGCAGCGCATAAACCACCTCAACCTGAATAAGATTCACTGCCGTAAACCTCCCGAGCCCGTTCACTGAATGCATGCACCATGGCATTGGCCAGCTCCTTGAAAATGCCGCCAAACGCCAGCTCTACCAGTCGTGACTTGAACTCGAAGTGCAGTTTCAGCTCAACCTTGCAGGCATCTTCATCCAGCGGAATAAAAGTCCAGCCACCATTCAGGGATTTAAAAGGCCCGTCTACCAGTTCCACATTAATTTTATGGTCTTTTTCGAGACGATTGCGGGTAGTAAACGTTTTTCGAATGCCAGCCTTGGCCACGTCGAGTGCGGCGGTAATGCTGTGCTCACTCTGCTCCACTACCCGGCTGGCCACACATCCGGGCAAAAACTGCGGATAATCATCGACATTATTGACCAGCTCATACATTTGCTTGGCACTGAACATCACCAGTGCGCTTCGGGTAATACTTGGCATAACCTCTCCTGGCATTCTGACTCGGTGATTTTAACACTTCTGGCCAGCAAGCTCACCTGAGACAATCGTTCAAAAAACAACCGGTCGCCAGTTCACTAATTCCAAAGCGTCATTGGTCACCGTATAATGATTTCACTATGGCAAAAAACAAAACTAAAAAGAAACCCGGCTCCAATACCATTGCGGTTAACCGCAAGGCACGGCACGAATATTCCATTGAGGAAAAATTTGAGGCGGGGCTTGAGCTCCAGGGTTGGGAAGTCAAGGCGCTACGGGCCGGCAAGGCCAACATTGGTGATGCCTATGTATTTATGCGAAATGGTGAGGCCTTTCTGTTTGCCGCCACCATCAACCCGCTGAATATGGCATCAACCCATGTGGTATGCGATCCCATGCGCAACCGCAAACTGTTACTGCACAAACGGGAACTGGACCGTCTCACCGGCCTGATTGAGCGGGAAGGTTATACCCTGGTACCGCTGTCCCTGTACTGGTCCAAATCCTGGGTCAAGGCAGAGATAGGCCTGGTAAAGGGTAAAAAAGCCCACGACAAGCGCCAGGACGTGAAGGAGCGCGACTGGAAGCGGGAAAAAGCACGTATGATGAAACACAAGGGCCGCTAGACCCCTCTTGTGTTTAACGATGATATGCAATATCATCAATCTGTACTTGGGGCTGATTCAGGATTCGACGAGATTCTCGAACTCCAAGGTGCATGCCGAGGTGCGATAGGCCTCGTAAAAAAATCGCAAAAAAATAGTCGCAAACGACGAAAACTACGCACTCGCAGCTTAATAACCTGCAGAGAGCCCTTCTGCCCTAGCTTGCCTGTGACTTAGGGAATCGGAAGGTCATCCTTCACAGGATCGCGTGGATGCCGTGCCTGACGGTTGAAGCGTTAAAACCAATTCAGGATAGTCTGTCTGTGGCGTGTCAGTCCGCAGCAGCTGGCGAATTTAATGACTGACTAAGCATGTAGTACCGACGACGTAGGTTTTTCGGACGCGGGTTCAACTCCCGCCAGCTCCACCAATCGATTGGAAAGGCCCCGCAAGGGGCTTTTTTTCTTTTAAAATCAATGATTTAGTCATTAATTAGCACTTGCTGAAAAACTACCCAAAAACCCGCTTACTGTCACACCTACTGTCACACCTGAAAGCACTTCAGGGGCAGTAATTTCACTCTAATCTCTTCCTCAAATTTTTCCAGCACTCATGACTGGCGGTGGCTTTTTCCGCTTTGTGCCAGACCTGCTGCAAGCACCGGATTCTGATTAGCCTGCGGAGGCTACATAGCCTGAGCAACTTACTCAGCCTGCACTGCCTATGCCTGCTCACACTGTGGAACCTCGGCAGGTTACGGAAGCTAAGCAGCCTGCATAGGTTCAAGAGTCCATTGAGGCTGCTTAGCTACACAGACTCAACTGCCTATGAAAGCTGTTGAGGCTGAGCAGCCTGAGCAGATTCAGTAAGCTCTGTAGGCTCTGTATGTAGGCTCTGTAGGCTACGCAGCCTGGTTATAAATAATTCAAATGGTGCTCCCCCTGTGCCAGAATGGCCAAAAGACTGTGACACGGGACAGCGCAGCCATGACAAAAATAAATAAGTCAGTGCTTACTGAAGCTGACATCATCAGCAAGTTCATCATGCCTTCGGTAAAAGAAGCAGGCTGGGACGACATGACCCAGATCCGCCAGGAAGTGAAGTTGCGCGATGGCAAGGTGATTGTGCGCGGCCAGATGGCGGCGCGGAAGAAGGTGAAATCCGCCGACATTGTGCTCTATCACAAGCCCAATCTGCCGTTGGCGGTGATTGAGGCCAAAGCCAACAAGCACGACATTGCCAAGGGCATGCAGCAGGCGCTGGACTATGCCGGTTTGCTGGAAGTGCCCTTTGTGTTCGCTTCCAATGGCGACGGCTTTGTCTTTCACGACAAAACCAATCCGGCGGCACTGGAAACCCAAGTCAGCCTCGACGACTTCCCCACCCCGGCTCAGCTGTGGGACAAATACTGCACCTGGAAGGGCTACACTCAGGCGCAGCTGCCCATCATCACCCAGCCCTATCATGATGACGGCAGTGGCAAAATGCCCCGCTACTATCAACTGCAGGCCATCAACAAGACCATTGAGGCCATCTCTGCCGGGCAGAAACGCATTCTGCTGGTGATGGCCACCGGCACCGGCAAGACCTATACCGCCTTTCAGATCATCTGGCGACTGTGGAAAGCCCGCAGCAAAAAGCGCATTCTGTTTCTGGCCGACCGCAACATTCTGGTGGATCAGACCCGCATCAACGACTTCCAGCCCTTTGGCTCCGCCATGACCAAGGTGGAAGGCCGCAAGGTTGACCCCGCCTTTGAAATTCACCTGGCGCTGTATCAGGCGTTAACCGGCCCGGAAGAGCAGCAGAAAGCCTACAAGCAGGTGGCTCCCGACTTCTTCGATCTGATTGTGATTGACGAGTGCCACAGAGGCAGTGCCGCCGAAGACAGCGCCTGGCGAGAAATTCTCGAATACTTCAGCAGTGCCACTCAGGTGGGGCTAACCGCCACGCCCAAGGAAACCGACGAGGTCTCCAACTCCGATTACTTTGGCGACCCCGTCTATACCTACTCCCTCAAGGAAGGCATTGAAGACGGCTTTCTCGCCCCCTACAAGGTGGTGCGGGTTGATATCGACATCGACCTGCAAGGCTGGCGTCCTACCAAGGGGCAGACCGACAAGAGCGGCGAGCTGATTGACGACCGCATCTACAACCAGAAAGACTTTGACCGCACCATGGTCATCGACGAGCGCACGCAACTGGTAGCAGAAACCATTAGCAGCTACCTCAAGCGCACCGATCCCATGGCCAAGACCATCGTCTTCTGCAACGACATCGACCATGCCGAGCGCATGCGGCAGGCGCTGGTGAACTGCAACCCCGAGCAGGTGCTGAAAAACGACAAGTATGTGATGAAAATCACCGGCGATGATGAACTGGGCAAGGCGCAGCTCGACAACTTCATCAACCCCAAAAAAGCCTATCCGGTAATTGCCACTACCTCGGAGCTGATGACCACCGGCGTGGATGCCCAGACCTGCAAGTTCGTGGTGCTGGATCAGAACATTCAGTCCATGACCAAGTTCAAGCAGATCATCGGTCGTGGCACCCGTATCAACGATAAATATGGCAAGCTGTGGTTTACCATTCTCGACTTCAAGAAGGCCACCGAGTTGTTTGCCGACGAGCGCTTCGACGGCATTCCCGAGCGGGTGATGACGGTAACGCCGGAGCAAATTAATGAAGACGACGACACCCTTGATGAAATCATCGATGGCGAATCTCAGGAAGAGCTGGACGCCACCACCGAAGATGGCCTGTCCATTGGTGAGCCGGATGCGGACTATGAATTTCCGCCTGCCGAAGACGGCGACCACGGCCCACTGGGCGGTGACGACGATGACGAGCACAAGGTCAGAAAATTCCACGTTAACGGCGTCACCGTCAAGACCATTGCCCAGCGGGTGCAGTATTACGATGCCGATGGCAAGCTGGTCACCGAGTCGTTTCAGGATTACACCCGCAAGACCTTTGTCCGGCAGTTTGCCAGCCTGGATGACTTCACCAAACGCTGGAATGATGCCGAGCGCAAACAGGCCATTATCGACGAGCTGGCCAACGAGGGCATCATCTGGGAAGTGCTGGAACAGGAAGTGGGCAAGGATCTCGATCCCTTCGACCTCATCTGCCATGTGGTTTATGATCAGCCCCCGCTCACCCGCCGTGAACGGGCCAACGAGGTGAGAAAGCGCAACTACTTCACCAGGTATTCCGACACCGCTCAAACGGTGCTGAATGCACTGCTGGACAAGTATGCCGATGCCGGGGTGCAGGAAATAGAAAGCATGAACGTGCTCAAGGTGCAGCCCCTCGACCAGCTCGGCAACCCCATGGAAATCGTCAAGAAGGGCTTTGGCAGCAAGCAGAACTATCAGCAGGCCATCAGTGAGTTGGAAGCCGAAATCTACCAGCTGGCCCCCAAAAAACAGGCCTGAGCCGCTTTGTCGCCCTATTTACACCAGCCTCACACCGGGGCTGGTGTTGTTTGAATAACCGCATAAAAAGAGAAACATCATGTCGATCAGCTCCATTATCAAATCCATTCAGGACATCATGCGTCAGGACGCCGGTGTGGATGGCGATGCCCAGCGTCTGGGGCAATTGTCCTGGCTGCTGTTCCTCAAGGTGTTCGACGCCCAGGAAGAGGCGCTGGAATTTGAACTGGACGATTATCAGTCCCCTATTCCGGAACGGTTTCTGTGGCGCAACTGGGCGGCAGACCCGGAAGGCATGACCGGAGACGAGCTGCTGGAGTTCGTGAACGACGAGCTGTTCCATACGCTCAAGAACATGACCGCCCCCATCGACAAGAACCCCCGTGGCTTTGTGGTGCGCGAAGGCCTGAGCGATGCCTACAACTACATGAAGAACGGCACCCTGCTGCGCCAGGTGATCAACAAGCTCAACAAAATCGATTTCACCAGCTCCAGCGAGCGTCATCTGTTCGGCGACATCTACGAGCAACTGCTGCGGGATCTGCAAAGTGCCGGTAACGCCGGTGAGTTCTATACCCCCCGTGCCGTCACCCGCTTTATGGTTAACCGTGTTGACCCCAGGCTGGGTGAGCGCATTATGGATCCGGCCTGCGGCACCGGCGGCTTTCTGGCCTGCTCCTTCGACCATGTAAAAAACAACTATGTAAAGAACGCCGACGACCATCAGGTGCTGCAACAGCAGATCCTGGGCGTGGAGAAAAAGCAGCTGCCGCACCTGCTGTGCACCACCAACATGATGCTGCATGGCATTGAAGTGCCGGTGCAAATTCGCCACGACAACACCCTGAACCGGCCGCTCTCAAGCTGGGACAGCGACATTGATGTGATTGTGACCAACCCGCCCTTTGGCGGCACTGAAGAGCACGGCATCGAGAAGAACTTTCCGTCCGAGCTGCAAACCCGCGAAACCGCCGATCTGTTCCTGCAACTGATCATCGAGCTGCTGGCCGAGAACGGACGCGCCGCCGTGGTGCTGCCGGACGGCACCCTGTTTGGTGAGGGGGTAAAAACCAAGATCAAAAAGCTGCTTACCGAAGAGTGCAACCTGCACACCATAGTCCGGTTGCCCAACGGCGTGTTCAACCCCTATACCGGCATCAAGACCAACCTGCTGTTCTTTACCAAGGGCAAGCCCACCAAAGACATCTGGTTCTATGAGCATCCCTACCCGGCGGGTGTAAAGAACTACAGCAAGACCCGACCGATGAAGTTTGAGGAGTTTCAGGCCGAAATCGACTGGTGGGGCAGCGAGCAGAATGGCTTTGCCGCCCGCGTGGAGAACGAGCACGCCTGGAAGATGAGCATTGATGAGGTGATTGCCCGCAACTTCAACCTCGACATCAAAAACCCTCATGTTGGCGAAACCGTCAGCCACGATCCTGACGAGCTGCTGGCAACCTATACCCAGCAGCAGCAAAGCATTCGTGATTTGCGTAATCAGCTTAAAACCGTGCTGGGCAACGCCCTGCTGAGCGACGCCGACGAGATTGAAGAAAAGGCCGAAGAAAGCGCCGAGGAGAGCAACGCATGAGCCGGGCGCAGCAACTTATCACCGAGAACATCGCCACCTGGACCGGGGCCATTCAGGCCAGGTCCACCTCCGGTCGTGGCAGCAGCAACAAGTATGAGCTGTATGGCATCAAAAAGCTGCGGGAGCTGATCCTGGAGCTGGCCGTGCGCGGCAAGCTGGTGCCGCAAGACTCAAGCGATGAACCTGCTTCCGTATTGCTGGAGCGCATTGCCGCCGAAAAGGCCGAGCTGATTAAAGCCAAAAAGATCAAAAAGCCCAAGGCACTGCCGCCCATCACTGATGAAGAAAAGCCCTTTGAGCTGCCTGAAGGGTGGGAGTGGGTCAGGCTAAATGAAATAGGTGAATGGGGAGCTGGTGCGACGCCAAGCAGAAGAAACGCTAGTTACTATGGTGGGGAAATTCCTTGGTTTAAATCTGGCGAGCTATCCAGCGATTACATATCCACTTCAGAGGAATCTGTAACCGAGCTGGCATTGGAACAGGTTTCTTTAAGAAAAAACAAGCCCGGCGATGTTCTTATTGCAATGTATGGCGCAACAATAGGAAAGGCATCGATTCTGAGCGTAACCGCCACGACCAACCAAGCTGTATGCGCTTGCACTCCATTTACTGGCATAAGTAATATTTTTTTGCTGACACTTTTAAAGTCTTACAGGCCGAGATTTATCAAAATGGGAGCGGGAGGTGCTCAGCCCAATATCTCAAGAGAAAAAATAATCGCAACAGTCATAGCTCTGCCCCCTCAGAAAGAGCAACAACGCATCGTCCATAAAGTCGATGAGCTGATGGTCCTCTGCGATCAGTTGGAGCAGCAGACCGAGTCCAGCATTGAAGCACATACCACTCTGGTCGATACCCTACTGTCTACCCTCACCAACAGCGCCGATGCCGACGAGTTGCAGCAGAGCTGGGCCAGAATCGCCGGGCACTTTGATACCCTATTCACCACCGAGCGAAGCATAGATGCCCTCAAGCAGACCATACTGCAACTGGCTGTTATGGGTAAGCTGGTGCGCCAGAACCCGAACGACGAACCCGCTTCTGTGCTGCTGAAGCGCATAGCGGCAGAAAAAGACAGGCTGGTAAAAGAGAAAAAGATCAAAAAGCAGAAGCCACTGCCGGAAATCAGTGAAGATGAAAAGCCGTTTGAACTGCCGAACGGGTGGGTATTCACTACACTGTCTCATTTAGGCACATTCTCTGGTGGAAAAACCCCGAGCAAAATGAATCCAGAGTATTGGAATGGCTCCATTCCATGGATCACTCCTAAAGATATGAAGGTGAAGAGAATAGGGGATTCTGAAGACCATATCACTGAGATGGCAATTAAGGATGGTCTATCCTACATCGAACCTAACTCACTCTTATTTGTTGTAAGAAGTGGAATCCTTCGTAGACACTTTCCTGTCGCACTGACACAAGAGCAATGCACAATTAATCAAGATCTTAAAGCCTTAGCTCTAATAGATGAAAGTATATCGGAATATCTGCTACTCATGATGTCAGGTTTTGAGAGCTATATTTTACAAAACCTAACAAAAACAGGGACAACGGTTGAAAGTCTCAAGTTTGAAGAGTTTTCTCAGCACTACTTCATACTCCCTCCTCTTGCGGAGCAGCAACGTATCGTAGCCAAAATCGATGAACTGATGGCCCTCTGCGATCAGCTTAAGCACAAGCTCCGGCAGTCACAGCAAACCCAGGTGCATCTGACCGATGCCATTGTTGAGCAGGCACTGGCATAATCTCGTCAGTTGCGTTGTTGGCCCCAATGGGGCCAACTAACGGCGTTTTCCAGCCCCATAACTCCCTGACAATACACGACCTGAGTCTAGAGCATCAACATACCTCCATGCTTTTTTCTTCTTTACCGATTTCGTTTCTTTTTTAACATCCCTAGACTCGATTCTTATTTTAGGGATATCAATATTCACAAGAGAAAACTTCACATTATCTCCCTGCTCTAACACCTTCAAACCATGCCTTTTCAAAAAGGCCACCGATAAAAAACCTTCCCTTTTATGCCTTCTCAAAAAAACAAAAAAAGATTCAACATAACCACTATCACCATGCTCTCTAAACCAAGAGATAGACTTAGCCAAATCATCATAAAAAACCGCGGAATTCAAATACTTATCAACATCAACAAAATCATTAAAAAATGAACATTCTAAAAGTTGAACCCTCATCTTAAAGTCACTACTCATCTAATTACCTCCCAATAAAAAACATAAACGAACAATAATCTAACACAACAAGATAAGAAAAATACTCTTGATTCATCTCCGCTCCCTACAAGGTTTTGTGATGCACAAAAATTTCAGACTGATGCCATAGTTGAACAGGCACTAGCCTGATCGCCTCCTTCCAAGCCCCGCTCAGTGCGGGGCTGTAGTTATGGCCAAGCTTATTGGCCTGAGAACTTCTCGCTGAACATCCCACCGGATGCCAGAGGCTCATCCACCCTGAACTGCTGCAGCAACAGCATCAGATCCTCCAGTTGATTACGCACCCTGATAACTGACAGAGTGACAGAGCGAGCCGTCTGCTCCAGATTCAGCACATCCTTCTTTGTGCTTACCGACTGCACGACCGAAAGTTGCGAGAGCTGTTCAGCCATGGGAAACAAGTAACACCAGGCTTGCTCCGCCTCGTCCTCGTCAAGATCTTCCGTCTCCGGAAGCCAGGACGATAATTCGGTCAACTGCTTGCGAATGTCATGCACAAGGCACTCCAGAGCAGCAGGCTCAAGCTCGGCCGCACTGCCCTCGGCAAACTGAACCGCCAGAGCATGAAGCCGCTGTATATCGGGCTTGATACCATTCAGAACTTGCAACAATATGCTCATTTGATACTTCCCTTGCTTACCGGAGCCAGCCATGCGCCCTGAACTCGATCTCACCAAACTTGCTCACTACCGCAAGCAGATTAAAAACTGCCCGGCTGCCGAGCTGGCACGCATCAGGCGTGTCCGGCAGCAGAACCTGAAACGGCTGATGACCATGCCGGACAGTGAGCTGAACATAATCGCGGAGATCCCCTTCGATCCCCGCTTTCTGTGACGTTTTAAGCGCTGCCCTACCCTGACGCATCACCGTGCACCAGGAACATCTGTAAACGCCGTTCAGAGCGCGTCAGTGCTGGGTTTGATGAGGCTGATTACCTGCGGCACATTTTGCCCAACAGCCCCTCGTTTTCCATTCGCTGCAACAGCACCACGGTCACCGGCACCGGCCAGTCAGTGCTATCCGGCTGTTCCAGTATCGGGGAGTCTTCTTCGTCCAGCAACTTCGTCTCATCCAGTCCCTCCAGAAGCGTCAGCAGCTCATCCGGCGAGTTGACAATGGTAAGCTTGGTCACACTGTAGAAGGCGAATACCGTTTCACTGAAGCGGTCTGTGAGCGCGACCAGCTCCCGCCCGTCATGCAACAGCTCATGCAAGCCTGTGCCACGCCGCAACACAATCACCTCGTCTTTCAGGCTTTCGGTAAATGGACGACGACACAACAGCAGCGGCACATACTTTCGGCAATTACGCACCGTGATATCGGCTATCGCGGCAAATCGCTCCATGCTCTCATGTATCGGGCAGACACGGTAAATTCCGCAGCTTTTACAGATCAGCTGCGTGCTGGCCAGCACATCCGTGGATTCCATGGTGTAGGCACCGTTATTCAGCTTGCGCACCCAGCGTGCTTTTTTCACATTCAGTGACATGGTCAGCTCTCCAAAGGACTTTTCCGGACGCTAACCCGCTTTCAGTGAGCGGCCAAGCCTTTTTATAAGAGAGAGAACCGGCAAATATACAACCACTTCCTGTGAGAGTGCGCTCAAGCTATAAGGTAGTAACCGTCTGCCATCCCCGGACATATGGCATTTGTCCGTATCTGAGCAGCAAAGCTATAAGGTTGTGTTCAAAAATCATCACAGATAGTGCCTGGACTACCCAAAGAGACCCCGGTTTTTTCTAGGACTTTCAGTTCCCGGTGATTTGCTGTCCGTTCATCTCAATAGAAAGAGATGTAATCATTGTCAGTTCATACCGGACAGTTCATCAGCACAAGAAAAGATCCTGCTGATCTCTAAATGGATCTCTTCACACCAGCACAACATCAAAAGCAGCAAAGAACGCTGGCTATCAAAAAATGAACAATCACAATTTATTCAGCCCAGCAGCATGTCCGGTCAGTCTCAATCAGCTTTCTGAATTTCATTTAAACGCTCTCGGAAGCCCTGTATTGCATTCTTGCACACCTCCTAATACGAATGCGTAGGGGAAACTTCTGGAGTGCTTAAAATCGATTACAGAGGGTATAACTGAATATCTTAACAGTCCGGCGATTTCATGCCCTACCAGGAAAGGCGGTTCCCCTGTAGCAAAGCAACCGCCCAATAAATAATCGCCTCTTCTCCGGGAACTGTTTCATCCTCAGAAGGACGTAGCTTTCACAGCCTGTAGTCTCTAGAGCAGAGCACTCAACACTGCTTAACTATCCGGACAGTCTTAATCAACTTCATGAATAGCATTTAAACGCTCTCAGAAGCTCTATAACGACTTCCAACAAGCTTCCTGCTACGCATGTATATCAATGGGTTCTGAAACGCTTAAAATCGATTACAGAGAGCATTACAAAGAGTATCAGCAATCCGGTGATTTCATACTTCCAGAAAAGACAGCTCCCTGTAGAGAGCAGCACTCAACTCACCTCATCCCTCTCCGGAAGATGACTACCTCGAAAGAACATTACCTTCACAAGCTGTAACCTCCGGAGAAGAACATCACCATAGTGAAAACAGAAAGCTTACCTTCCCCGGAAAGACCATCACTTCATACATCAGTAACAGTATCTGCTCAGAAGACTGAACACCTCACATAACAGCAGAGGCTGAACATTCCTGAAGTAGTAACAGCCGGTCGCTCGCTGCTGTCGCAGGCTCGACGACCGGAAATTTTCGCCGACGAATTTTTTGTGCCTGCATTATGAACATCACTTCTATCAAGCTTACAGGACGACTCGCCGTGACCGGCTCGCCGTCAGGCTACATCAGCAGTAGGGAGAAGACAGAGGATAACCACTCCGGAGAATACTTACTGCTTTCCAGAAGAGAATATCAAACAGTCACCAAGTAAAACGTCAATTTTTTTCTTCAGATTTTTCTCCAAAGTCGTTGACCTTAGATTGAGGTCTTCTTCCTCTGTTCTGAGTGCTGTTCCTGTAGAAGCTGAACTCTGTGAGAGTAGCTACTGTTGATGTTCTTCTCTGTAGAAGGATGACTGTAGAGAGTAACTGTAATAAGTAATATATATTAGAACTACAGTAACAGTTGAACCGGAAGCTGGAGAGAAAGCGCCAGAGCAGAGCTGGCGCGGGTTTCAGAGGATTATGGAAACTAGCGGGGAAGAGCCGTTTTCGGATGTTTTCCCCAAAATCGACGTTACGAACGTGCAGCCGGTGGTGTGTCCAGGTGAGCTCGCCTGACCAGCTCAGGGTCTATCAGTGACTGCGATACAAGCTCGTAGATGTCTTTCGCAGCTCCTCTCAACGCATCTGGGCAGTAGTAGGATGATCCCCCCAGATTTTCGATAGCCCATTTATAATCTTTCCCCATGTAACTCATCCAGCCACATGAATACAGCTCTGACCATTTGAACTGGCGCCATGCATTGTTACTTTTACCAACAGCATCAATCATCATACTCTTCACATGGCTTTTTGCCTCTTCAAAACGTGCCATGTCACCACCATCACTCGGTATAATAACCAAACCATGGATATGAGGGTTATGAAAGTCTTCCTTGCCATTTTTGTCACGACCAAACTCAATTGAAAAAAGAAAGTTCCCCTTCAAACCCTTCATCCTTTCTACTATTTTCCGAACAATCGCTGTTCTAAGATTCTTCTTTATTTCTAAACCACGCTCCCCGCCCTTTTCTAAAATATGAAAATCAGAAGAAAATTTATTAAGGACTCTCATCATAAACTCATTAGGAAGAGAAAGCGTAAACCCCATCACTCTACCATCACATTTACATGCTTTATCAATCAGTGCCACTGCATGAAAAGCAGATCTAAAAATTTCTCTGAACTGCCGATCATCTAACTTATCCTCTTTTTCCTTACCTACTTTTTTACATGGGGCAAGAGAATTTCGATGCCGGCTTACATCATCATAGTCCGGTAGCTTTAGTCCGACAGCACCAACCCTTATCCCATAGGTTTCACGGCAATACTTTGACATCCCAAGCACCACTTCATCTATGTTAAACCTATCAAACTTGATAGCGTCATAGGTAGCATGAGAGGAAACCAAGAAGTCGGCAAAAAGAAATGAAAGCATTCCCTCGGAAACATCAACAAAACCGGTATGTTTCTTTAACTTTTTTAAGTTTTTATCTTGATGATACAGCTTCCTCGTGAATTCCTTACCTTCCAACTCTTTCAATGACTTGTATTTTCTCAGCAAACGCCCATCTCTAACTGAGATATCATCATAAAAATTACAGCTCAAAAAGTTATCAGTAAGCTCCTGCTGACGGTTCTTCCATAACTTCAATTTTTCGACCAGAGGTAAGTCGGGATTGCAAAAAACATTGCTTTTTGAAAAATCTTTATTCATAATACTTCACTAACTATTCTACATTAAATTAACACCACCGTTCACGCGGTGGTTTTTTTTGCCAAAGGCAGGCACTTAAGATGTGTAACAACTTACTTATTTTAATATTGCTAGCTATTTCATTCAAACAATAAGTTAAGGGGGAAGGGTATTAACCCTCCCCTTCTTTTTACTAATTAAATAACACTCTGTGATTGTTTTACATCCCTAGCAACTCGCGCAACAGTTGCCCTTGAGCACTTCATTATCTCCATTATCTTGCTGTAGCTTTTGCCATCCATCAGCAGCTCACGCACGCTGGCATGCAGGCGCTCATCCACAGGACGACCACGGTAACGCCCCTCGGCTTTTGCCTTGTTAATTCCCTGTCTCTGTCTCCGGCGTCTGTCTTCATAGTCCTTGCGGGCAATGGCGGCCAGCATATCGAGCATCATGCCATTGATGGCACCCAGCATACGGTTGGTAAACTCATCACCGGTATGCAGCAGCTGATGACTGGTCGGTAAATCCAGAGCTACCACGCGCACCCCCTTGGACTTGATAAGCCCCTGCAGCCGTTCCCAATCGTTGCTGTTCAAACGGCTCAGGCGGTCTACCTGCTCCACCAGAAGCACGTCATCGGTGCGGGCTATATCCAACAGCCGGAATAATTCCGGACGCTGTAGCGTGGCTCCTGATTCGTTCTCCGTGAACCAGGCGTCCACTGTCAGCCCCTGCTCTGCGGCAAAGGTCAGTAGTGGTGCTCTGGCACGACTGACGTCCTGTTCATTGGTTGATGCTCTCAGATAGCCATACACTCTTGATGTCATTGCTCACCTGTTGGTCTGTCAGAAATGGTTTAACAATTCCGGTCTGCTTTACATTGCCAGCACTGACTTACTGAACCAGCAATGCCGGTGCTGGCGCTGGATTCGTTGAGGTATACTCAAACAGAACCATAATCTAATACCCCAGACGACATCACCGCAGCTGTTTTCGGTTGGCACTTTCATCACTTGTATAAGGACATGGAAATGGCAAGAAGACGCCGACAGTCACCCATTGAAGACATGATAGATATCGCGGCTATGTTGCCCTGGTGGCTGAGCCTGTTGCTTGCACTGATCAGTTACCTGATCCTCGATCATTTTTCCGATCAACCATTTACGGTTGAAATGTCCCCCGGCTCCGGTGTTCCGACCAATCTGACAGAGCTGATGCTGCGACCATTCTTGATAGCCATGCAGTTCTTTATTCCCGTGGCGTTCACTCTAGGGGCTGGATTATCTGCCATAAAGGCACTCAAAGGCCGGCGTCTTGCCCACCGATACGTTGCAACTTCAGCAAAGCCCTCTATCTCCCCTCTTCCGGCTTCTCCTGCTAACGACATGAGCTGGAAAGAGTTTGAGCTACTTGTGGGCCAGGCATTCCGACAACAGGGATACCGTGTTATTGACGGGGGTGAGAATGGCCCCGATGGCGGTGTGGATGTTCAACTGAGAAAGGACGGCCAGCGCTTCTTCGTGCAATGCAAGCACTGGAAGGCCAGAAGTGTAGGAGTGTCAGTAGTGCGCGAGCTTTATGGCGTGATAGCGGGTGCCGGTGCGGACGGAGGATTTGTTGTAACCTCCGGTGATTTCACGGAGGAAGCCAAAATATTTGCCAGTGACAAGCGCCTCAGCCTGATCGATGGCAAGGCGCTGGATAACATGCTTATGCAGGCCAAAATGACGCTGGCGGAGGAAGGACTCAAACGTCAGCGACCTTCCTCTACCAATAGCTCTCCGCCAGCCCTGGCATCAGCTCCAGCCAGTGCTCAATGCCCCAGATGCACAGCTCCCATGGTAAAGCGTAAGGCACGCCAGGGTGCCAACGCCGGACAATCGTTCTGGGGCTGCTCCAGGTTCCCCCAATGCCGGGGAACCCGTTCACTATGAGCTGACCGTTATCATGAGTAACAATATCGCTTACTTAATCCAGAAAGCACCGGCGATAACGAAGCCAGGAAAGCCCGGACAGCTCGATGCCGTAGTCCAGCGACTCCACTATCTGTTGCTTTCTCTTCAAATCAAGCTGGTGAGTGCCATAACGTGAGGTAGTCAGTCCGTCATCCGATGGCAGGTGCCCAACTACAGCAGCAATTTCCCAGTCATGCAGTCTCGTCATGCGCCGCAGATTATCTACAAACGTATGGCGCAGGCTGTGGAACGTCTCTTTACGCTCCTGTGACCAGCCAATCTCTTTGCGAAGTGTGCGCTCAAACCACCTGCTGAAGCTGTTGCTGTCGTCCTCTTGACCAGAGTAGATAACCTCATTGAATAAGTGCTCATTACCTTCGCCCCGGCTGCTCACAAAGTCCAGAAACCCAAGGCTCAACAGGGAAGAATGAATGGGCACCCAGCGTCGGCTGTTATCCGTTTTCAGGCGATTACCCTCATGATTGTCATTCAGATCAAAATACCAGCACTCATGCTGATCGGAATGAATGATGTCACATACTCGCAGTTGCAGGATCTCTCCCACCCTGGCACCACTGAACATACCGATAAGCGGAACCCAGAACTTGTCGGCGGTATAGACCACCTTCTTTCTCTTTTCATATTCCCGGTAATGATGAGCCGATAGCAATGCCGTCAAGTGCTCAGTATTCAATGTCGCAAAGCTGCGCTTCCTCTGACGCTTCGCCTTCGGCACCTTACGAGGGGAGATACCGGTGGTCACATTCACGTCATGAAAGCGAGGAACCGCAAACTCACATATTTGTTTGAAGATGGATAAAAAGCTGTTCGCCGTGGTGGCGTCGATGGTGTCGTAGTCTGATGGCGACATCTTGAATATCTGAGCCAGCGATTTATCCCGGATGTTGGGCATCTTGCCCCTGTTCTTGGGAAAACGGTAAATCTTGTCCCTGATCTCAATCGCCTCCACGCTGGTCAAAGTAGTAAATACCTTGTCTTCACCGACCATCTCGACGATGTTACGCACCTTCGCCGCCCGGTTTTTCAGGGTGCGGCCAGTCCACTCTTCAGAAGCGGTCTTCTCATGGAGAAAAGCCTCAGCCACTTCTTTGAAGGTCGGCCCCACAACTACCTTGGCCTGTAGCTCCGGTGAGGTAATAACTGGCTGTTGACCATTTTTTTGGCTCTGGCCAATCCAGCTCTCTGGTGCATTGTTCATCAATGCCAGCTGCTCTGTATTTTCTGTCAGCACCTCCGCATAACTGCGTGTCATTATCGGATGCTGCCTGAGATTTCTCAGTTCTCGTTCAAGGCAGGATTTTGCCTCGGCATCGCTCAAAGCCAACACTTGCAGCATGACAGAATCCAGATGAAGCAGCAGCACACGAGAGCGGCGTCTGGCCTCCCTAATGCTGTGGGTTCTGAGGGACATACGAAACATGTGCTTAAGGTGAGGGAGCTTCCGTCTCAGTGAGACGGGGTATACATACCGGAAATAAATACTGCCATTCTTACGCTTGAAGCAATAAGGCACTCCACACTTATGATCCATTTTCTTGCTCTCTTAAAAGTTAAAAAAAAGAGCAAGTTGTTACATGTAGTAACTTTAGCCTTCAAAAAACCACAAAATCACATCTAAGTCCATGATTTATAATGGTTTTAAGGGCGCTTTATCAACTCCCGCCAGCTCCACCAATCGATTGGAAAGGCCCCGCAAGGGGCCTTTTTGTTTTGGTAATCCGGGTTTTCTCTTCTGTTGCCGGCAGGCTGGTCATACCAATATTTATCATACAAGGTCAGCCAGGGTGGCCACAGCGGGCAAATTTCATTAGTATCCCTGTCAGATTATCATCAGGCTCAAATAACGCCCGTTCATAGGTTCAGTATTAATGCCCTTCCGTCCCCTGCCCCGGCTAAACCTTCGTAATTTAATGCTGGCCATGGCTATCTTCAGCGTAGTGATCACCCTGTTCAATACGTTTTATGCCACCTACGAGGTACAGCGTACCCTGCTTATCAACAACACGCTGGAGGCCAACCGGGCCTATGCGGCTAAACTGGCAGAAGTAACGGACAGTGTGATTCACTCTACCCGGCAGCAGCTGGCTTATAGTGCTGCTGAGCTGGTCACCCGAATGAACGATGAATCAGCCCTGATGGCGGAAGCGCGCCGGCTGCATGAGCAAACAAATACCTTTAACTCGGTGGTTGTGGTTAATGCAAAAGGGGGAATTGTGGCCACCTCACCGGATACCTTGCAGGTTAAGGGGCTCAGGCTCAGTTCTGCCAGTGCCCTGCAGTCCTTAAAAGCCAGGGCACCACTCATTACAGATCCCTTTGTATCACCGTCAGGGAATTATATTGTCAGTCTGTCACACCCGGTGTTTGCCGCCAGCGGTGAGTATCTCGGGTATATTTCCGGCACCATTTACCTGAAACAAAGCAATATGCTGGGAGAGTTACTCGGCAGGCATTACTACCAGGATGGCTCTTACCTGTATGTGGTTGATCGTAACAAAACACTGATTTATCACCCTGATCCTGCCCGTATTGGCGAACGCGTCAGCGGTAATCCGGCCATAGATGAAGTACTGCAAGGACAGGAACATGCACATCAGGTGGTAAATTCCGCAGGAACCGATATGCTGGCCGGCTTTGCACCGGTTAACAGCACTGGCTGGGGCATAGTGGCCCAGCGGCCAAAGGCCGCCACTCTGGCGGGCATCAAAGAGCATCTGTTACAGGTAGTGCTGAAAAGCGTCCCCGTCGGGCTGCTGACCCTGGCCGGTATCTGGCTGTCGGCCCTGTTTATTTCACAGCCACTGCGGCAACTGGCTACCTCCGCCGGCCTGATGAACCGACAAAGCGCTCAAACGGATATTACCGGTGTGTCTTCCTGGTATTTTGAGGCGGCCCAGCTTAAACAGGCCATACTGCGTGGCATCGGACTGCTGAATGAGCGCATTCACCAGTTACATACCGACAGCCATACCGATGCCCTCACCGGCTTGCTGAACCGCAGGGGGATGCAGCAGGCGTTGGATCATTTTCAGAAAGAACAGGTGCCATTTTCTCTGATCGCACTGGATATTGATCACTTTAAGAGTGTGAATGATCGGTTTGGTCATGACAGTGGTGACCAGGTCATCAGACAGCTGGCCGGCATTATGCAGCATCAGGCTCGTCGCAATGATGTGCTGTGCCGCAGCGGTGGCGAAGAGTTTATGATATTTCTGCCAGGTACCAGCGCCAGCAATGCACTGGACGTAGCAGAGCGGCTGCGACACCAGGTGCAGGCGACCTCAATTGAGCTGGTAGGTCATATCAGCATTTCGCTGGGCGTTACTTATTGTGGTCCGGCAGACTCCATAACAGACGCCCTCAAGCGTGCCGACAAGGCCTTGTATCAGGCCAAACAACAGGGGCGTAACAGAGCCGTGCTAGCTGACCCGGGTGCATAACTGCTGTTGTAGCCGGGCTTCCAGCTGGTCTGCCGGCTTGGGCCTGGCCAGCAGATAGCCCTGATAGTGTTCACAGCCATGCTGATAGAGTAATTGGCGCTGGGCTTCGGTTTCCACCCCTTCCGCGATAACTTCCAGCTTAAGACTGTGAGCCAGCGCAATAATCGCTTTAATAATATTCAGGCTGTTGTTATCGGGCAGAGCCCGCACAAAAGACTGATCAATTTTCAGCTGATCCAGAGGCAACTGCTGCAGATACAGCAACGAAGAATAGCCGGTCCCAAAATCATCAATGGCAAAACGTACGCCGTGCTGTTTCAGTATCTGCATGCGCCCAATCGCCATCGGCATATCATTCAGCAGCATCGACTCGGTAATTTCCAGCTTTATCCGTGCAGGATCGACGCCGGTCTGCCTGAATATGGCTAACACATCATCAATAAACTCTGGCTGATACAAACGGGCAGCACTGATATTCACCGACAGGGTAAAACTGGTTGCTGCAGACAGCTCCGCCCAGGCAGCCATGTAAGAGCAGGCGTGGTGCAATACCTCTCTGTCGATACGGTTCATCAGACCGGCCTGCTCGGCTACTTCAATAAACGCCCCCGGTGCCAGCAAGCCCTGCTCAGGGTGTTGCCAGCGGGCCAGCGCTTCAGCGCCGGTGATATGCCCCTGATAGTCAAACTGAGGCTGAAAGTAAGCAATAAACTCACCATGATCCAGACCACGACTGATATCCTGCTGCAGCAGTAAACGCTGGGCTACCGCTTCCTGCATTTTCGGATCAAAAAAGCGCAGCTTGCCCCGGCCGCCAGACTTGGCGTCATACATGGCCAGCTCTGCCTGTTGTACCAGCTCGTCGGCGGTCGCGCTTGAGTCATTAAGCAGTACCACCCCCAGGCTGGCACTGCATTTGAGCTGATGGCCGTCATGAGTGTAGGCCTGCTCCAGTAATGCCAGTAACCTGAGCCCGGCTGCTTCCAGCTCGGTGGCGGCGGCGGCTTGCTCAGTGGGTAAGCCGGATAGCAGTACCACAAACTCATCGCCGCCCAGGCGGGCAACCATATCTTGCTGGCGCAACGGCCGGCTCAGGCGGCGGGCAGCCTGGCGCAGCAGTTCGTCACCCACCGGCAGCCCCCAGAGATCATTAATGGCCTTGAAATTATCCAGATCAATAAAAATCAGGCCGGCACTTTCCTGCCTCTCTCCGGACAGGTAGTGCTGCAGACGTTCATGTAAAAAACGACGGTTGGGCAAGCCGGTCACTTCATCATAAAAGGCCAGATGGTTGATACGTTCTGCGTCTTTCTTCTGTTGGGTAATGTCGGTAATGGACGCCACATAATGGGTAATATGCTGGTGTTTATCCCGTACCGCACTTACAGACAGCCACTGCGGATAAACCTGGCCAGACTTGCGCTTGTTGATAATCTCGCCCTGCCAGTGGTTATGCTCGTTAATGCTTTGCCACATGTGCTGATAAAAGTCCCGGCTATGCTGGCCCGAGCTGAGAATGGACGGCGTTTTGCCAATTACGTCGTCGCTGCTGAAACCGGTAATGTCGGTAAAGGCACGGTTTACCCGTAATATTTTTTGGTCGGCATCGGTAATCATCATGCCTTCAAAACCTTCAAAAGCAGTGGCGGCAATACGCAGCTCCGTTTCATTCTGCAGGCGCTGGGTAATATCACGGGTAAGGATCACGACGGCGGGCTTACTGCCCTCTCCCCTGTCCATCACCTGCGCCTGACTTTCAAATATACGCATTCCGTCGTGAGTATTAAGCTCATATTCAAGCCGCTGAGTTTTCTGGCTGTTAAGTGTTTGACGGATAAAGGCGACAAAGCGGTTTGCCTGCACCGGCTCAAACAAGTCGTGTACTCGTCTGCCAATGACACTGTCATTGACCGGATAAAGCAGGGACGCATTGGATGCCATGGCTTCCAGGTACCGACCATCTTCATCCATCACAAACATCAAATCAGGCAAGGCGGAAGTAATGGCCCGTAACCGGGACTCGCTGCTCTTGAGCCTGTCCTGCTCCTGCTGCCTGAGAGCCGCATCTTGCAGAATAAGCGCAAGAATCACCGTCAACGGCACCATCACTGCGAGAAAAGGCCACAAGTAGGCAAGCAACGTCAGCCTGTCCTGCACGTTGAGCAGGCTGGCGATGACTGCCAGCGTACTGGTATGCAGCAGCAGCGTCACCGGCAACAAATGAAAAATGTTAACCTTCAGCCACTGACGGTTCACACCATAGCGAAAGCCAAGCCCCAGCAGCACCGACAGCACGATATTCACCGTGCCGGTGAACGCACCGTCGCCGCCAATACCATACCGGAACAGACCGGCAATCAGGGCTGCCATGCCTGCTGATACCGGACCACCAAACAGGCCTGCCACAAACAGCACGCCATTGCGCGCATCCAGCAACACGCCGGGGGCCACATGAAAAGGCTGCAGCATACATACCAGCGCAGCCAGCCCGAACCAGAAGCCGGTAGTAAACACTTGCAAATGAGGATGATGGCGAGCCTTGCGCATATTCAGCGTCAGGGCCCAGCCCATGGCCAGCAGAATAACGGCCTGTTGCATAACGGTGATGAGCATGTGTCTCAAACGGTGACAAAGGATGAAAAAACATAGTATGAACCGCATAAAGTCACCAGCACTTACGGCTGATATTGCGGGTCAAAGCCACAAAACACGCAGTTTATCAGACAAGGCTGATGCTCCCTAAGCAATCCTCTCTGCTGGCAGGGATTTTAAATTAGCGAAAACTGATTATTGTGGTTTATACGTAGAAAAACTTGACGCCAGTCAATGCGTGACCAATAACTAACCAGAGGCGGGATAACGCAAACTCATTGCACTCGCTGCTATCAAGCCAGCCGGCTTTAATGAATTTGGGGGAAAGAGCCATGATTTTGAACCACATCTGGGGTTTGTATGCCCACCCCAAGGATGAGTGGCATACCATAGACGACCACCATGAAAGCCTGTCTTACAGCCTGACCCATCTGGCGTTCATCGCTCTGATCCCTTCAGTCTGTACTTTTATCTCTGCCACCCTGATTGGCTGGCACTTTGGCACCCAGAACACCATCATGATGACCACGGGCAGCGCCCTGTTCATGTCAGTGGGCATGTACTTCACCTTAATTGCCGGTGTGTTTGCGCTCGCCTACCTCACTTTCTGGATGGCCAAGACCTTTGGTGCCAGTCCTACCTTTACCCAAAGTCTGGAGCTGGCTGCCTACACTGCCACCCCCCTGTTTATGACAGGGCTTGCTGTGCTTTATCCCGAGCCGATATTCCTGATGCTGGTGGGTCTGGCTGGGCTGGCCTACTCGGTCTATCTGCTGTATTCCGGTGTCCCCATTATCATGCACATTCCTGAGGAGCGGGGCTTTATCTATGCAAGCTCTGTGGTGACCTGCGGGCTGGTTTTGCTGGTGTGTATTATGGTGGGCTCGGTCATTGTATGGAGCTGGGGGCTGGGCCCCATCTATACTCACTGACCCTCTGCTGATGGCATTAAAAGCCGGGGAACTCCCCGGCTTTCTTATGGTCAGGACTGACCTTCGTTATATATTTCCAGATGACTGTTGTCGATGCAGTCCTGCTGTTTGGCAGTATCGTTACGCAAGGCGTTCAGGGCATCCAGATATTCCTGGTTAACATCCTGAGTCACGTATTCGCCGGTAAACACGGAGGTTTCAAAGCGGCGCAGCTCGGGATTGAAATAACGCACCGCATCTTCCAGGTCTTCCAGATCCTGAAAAATCAGGCCGTCGGCGCCAATCAGCTTGCAAATCTCATCCGACTCGCGGCCATAAGCGATCAGCTCGTTGACGGAAGGCATATCGATGCCGTACACGTTGGGAAAACGGATTTCCGGGGCAGCCGAAGCAAAATACACCTTCTTGGCTCCCGCATCCCGGGCCATTTCAATGATCTGCTCGGAGGTAGTGCCGCGTACGATGGAGTCATCCACCAGCAGTACATTCTTGCCGGCAAATTCCGACGGAATGGCATTCAGCTTGCGGCGCACCGACTGCCGGCGCTGCTGCTGACCGGGCATAATAAAGGTACGGCCGATATAGCGGTTTTTCACAAAACCCTGGCGATAAGGCAGCTGAAGATTGTGGGCAATTTCCAGGGCGATGTCGCAGGACGTTTCCGGAATGGGAATCACCACATCAATGTTCAGGTCTTCCCACTCACGGGCAATTTTGGCACCCAGCTTCTGCCCCATACGCACACGGGCAGCATAGACAGAGACCTTATCAATAAAGGAGTCCGGGCGGGCAAAGTATACATATTCAAAAATACAGGAGTTGTGCTCGGGCTCAGCGGCGCACTGCTCGGTAAAGAGCTCATTCTGCTCGGTAATATAAACCGCTTCACCAGGCGCTACATCGCGTACCAGCTCAAAGCCTACCGCATCCAGCGCCACACTTTCCGAGGCCACCATATACTCGGTGCTGCCGTCTTCAGCATCACGTTTACCCAGTACCAGCGGACGAATGCCGTTGGGATCGCGGAACGCCACCATGCCGTGGCCGATGATCACTGCAACGGCAGCATACGCGCCGCGAACCTTTTCATGTATTTTGGCTACCGCAGCAAACACATGCTCCGGCTCCAGGTGCAGCTTTTGAGTCTGCTGATCCAACTCATGAGCCAGTACGTTAATCAATACCTCAGAATCAGAGGTGGTGTTGATATGACGTCGGGCTACCCGGAACTGCTCTTCCTTCAGCTCGGCGGCATTGGTCAGATTGCCGTTGTGGGCCAGCGCAATACCAAAGGGAGAGTTCACATAAAAAGGCTGAGCCTGAGCCACACTGCTGCTGCCGGCGGTGGGATAGCGCACATGACCAATGCCGACGTTTCCGATAAGACGCTCCATGTGACGCTCTTCAAACACATCCCGGACCAGCCCATTGGCCTTGCGCTGACGGAAGTTGTTACCGGAGATGGTCACGATGCCGGCGGCATCCTGTCCTCTGTGCTGAAGCACTGTGAGCGCGTCGTAAAGCGCCTGGTTGACCGGGGTCGTACCTTGTATACCGACTATCCCACACATGTGAAAATTTCCTCGAATTACTATAGCTTGGGGGGTAAGAAGCTGGATGAATTCTGCAGCATATTAAAAAACCACTGAATAACGATGCCAAACTCGGGAATGAGTACCGACTCCTTCCACCACGGGCTGTGGGAAAAAGCAGTCATGGTATCGGTTAACAGCAGCAGCGCGGCCACAATAAAAACGCCACGCACGGCGCCAAAACAGACGCCCAGCACTCGATCAGTGCCCGACAGGCCGGTGCGGGTGACCAGCTCGCCGATAATGTAGTTGACCAGAGCACCCAGGATCAGGGTAAGCACAAACAAAATGGCAATGGCAGCCCCATTGCGAAAAAGCGGGTCTTTGATATCGAGAAATACTGCCAGGTCGGCATAAAAGCGACTGGCAATAAAAAAAGCAGCCACCCAGGTGGCGAGTGACATGGCTTCCTTGACGAAGCCGCGGACCAGGCTGATGAGGGCCGACAGGCCGATAATGCCGAGTATTACAAAATCTATCCAAACCATCATGTTAGTGCCGAAGCCCTCCTGATTGCCGCGCATTCTATCAAACACGTTTGGTAAAAGGCGACGAAAAAGCGGATAAAGTTCATTCAATATCAAACTAACCGCTGAACAAAGATGAGCACCGGTGCGAAACACATCGCACCGGATCCGGCACTTTATACGATGTTAAAGACCGTTGTAATAGGTAGTCGCTCCCGGCCCTACCGGCAGACCAAATACAAATACCCACAGATAGAAGAGCACAGACCAGCCCACAATAAATACCATGGAGTAAGGCAGCATCATGGCCATCAGGGTGCCTATGCCCATGTCTTTCTTGTAACGGGTGGCCACTGCCATGATCAAGCCGAAGTAGCTCATCATGGGGGTAATGATATTGGTAGTGGAGTCACCAATGCGATAGGCCGCCTGTACTACCTCCGGCGAGTAGCCCACCAGCATCAGCATGGGTACAAAAATCGGTGCCGTTACTGCCCACTGAGCCGAGGCTGAGCCTATCATCAAATTGATAAAGCCACAGACAACAATAAAGCACAGCAACAGTACAGGGCCGGTCAGCCCCAGGCTCTGCAGCAGAGTAGCACCCTGCACCGCAATGACAGTACCAAAGTTGGTCCAGCTGAAAAAAGCCACAAACTGGGCGGCAAAGAACACCAGTACTATGTACATGCCCATGGAGCTCATGCTTTTAGACATGGCATCAATCACGTCCCGGTCACTTTTCATGGTGCCCATCATGCGGCCGTACACAAAGCCCGGAATGGCAAAAAACACAAAAATAAATACCACTATGCCTTTAAGGAACGGCGAGCCGGCCACGGCTCCGGTCACCGGATGCCGTAATACACCGCTCTCGGGCACTATGGTCAACGCCAGCACAGCACACACCGCCAGGGCCGCCAGACCGGCTCCCTTGAGAGCGCGCTTTTCCGCTGACGTTACCCTGCCCATGTCCTGGTTTTCACTGAGATCCCCAGCCTCTTCACTGCGATATGTTCCCAGCTTGGGCTCCACCAGTTTTTCCGTTACCAGCGCACCCAGAATGGAAATCACAAAGGTGCTGATAAACATGAAATACCAATTCACTTCGGGCCCTACCACATAGACAGGGTCAATGATGCGAGCGGCGGTTTGAGTAATGCCTGACAACAGCGGATCGACTGTACCCAACAATAGGTTGGCACTGTAGCCGCCGGACACACCGGCAAAGGCCGCTGCCAGACCGGCCAGCGGATGACGACCGAGGGAATGGAAAATCATGGCCGCCAGCGGGATCAAGACGACATAACCAAGCTCAGCCGCAGTATTGGAAACAATACCGGCAAATACTACGGTCACGGTAACCATACGCCGTGAAGCATTCATCACCAGCGCCCGCATGGCTGCCGACAGCAGTCCGGAATGCTCGGCCACACCGACGCCCAGCAGCGCCACTAGCACGGTGCCAAGAGGAGCGAAACCAGTAAAGTTGCTCACCAGACTGCCTACAATGCGCGCCAGCCCTTCGCCGTTAAGCAGGCTGACCACGGTAATCATGCCATCGGCGGCCCGGCCCGGGGCACCTTCCGGCCGGGGATCCGCCACGCTCACTTCAAAATAACCAGCCACACCGGATGCCAGCAAAATGACGGCACAGAAGATGGCAAACAGGGTAATGGGATGGGGTAACAGGTTACCCAGCCACTCTACCGTATCGAGAAAGCGGGTGAAGCCGCCTTTGTTAGGGGCTGGCTGCTGGCGTTGATTACCATCACAGCGGGTTGAGGATGACGTCATGTCGAAATTCTCCATCGGGATAGACGCAGGCACCGACAGCACAATACTTCATAACAAAAGTTATAAGTAACCGTATATGCCGGCCAGGTTAAAAATTCCGGTGGATTATACACATGACGTTAACACACTCAACAAAATATGATGCCAAAGGTTAGTTAGCCAACAGTTTTATACATTGCAATATGGCCATTTCACGGTGAGATCACATCATCAGAAACCGAGTTAAAACGAATTTATATTTTTCAGGCATAAAAAAACCGGGGTCAGACCCCGGCTTGGTTAACTGAAAAACCAACTCAGCCAATAAACTCCAGCCCGCCCATATAGGGTTTGAGCACGTCCGGCACACGAATGCGGCCGTCTGCCTGCTGGTAGTTTTCCAGCACCGCCACCAGGGTGCGGCCCACCGCCAGGCCGGAGCCGTTCAGGGTGTGCAGCAGCTGCGGCTTGCCGTCGGCACCACGCACCCGTGCCTGCATGCGACGGGCCTGAAAGTCACCACAGTTGGATACGGACGAAATTTCACGGTAGGTGTTCTGGGCCGGCAGCCAGACTTCCAGATCGTAGGTTTTGGCGGCACCAAAGCCCATATCACCAGTGCACAGCGCCATCACCCGATAGGGCAGCTCCAGACGCTGCAGCACCTTTTCGGCGTGGCCGGTCATTTCTTCCAGCGCATCCCATGAGGTGTCGGGGTGCACCAGCTGCACCATTTCCACCTTGTCGAACTGGTGCATGCGAATAAGCCCACGGGTATCACGGCCGTAGGAGCCGGCTTCAGAGCGGAAGCAGGGGGTGTGAGCGGTGAGCTTCATGGGCAGCTGGGCCGCCTCGAAGATCTCGTTGCGGGCCATATTGGTCAGCGGCACTTCCGACGTGGGGATCAGCGAGAAACGGCGTACCTTGCCCTCGTCATCGCCCTCGCCTTCAATGGCGGTGTGGAACAGATCTGCCGAGAATTTGGGCAGCTGGCCGGTGCCGTACAGGCTGTCACTATTGACCAGATAAGGTACATAACATTCGGTGTAGCCATGCTCTGTGGTATGCAGATCCAGCATAAACTGGGCCAGTGCTCGGTGCATGCGGGCTATCTGGCCCTGCATGATCACAAAGCGCGAGCCCGACAGTTTTACCGCGCCTTCAAAATCAATCCCCGCCAGGGCTTCGCCCAGCGCCACATGGTCCTTGGGCTCAAAACCCAGTTGTGTGGGCTCGCCCCAGCTGCGCACGGTAACGTTGTCGTCTTCGTTCTTGCCCACCGGCACCGACTCGTGAGGCAGGTTGGGAATGGCGGCACAAAAGTCCTGAATCTCGTTCAGCAGCTCATCCAGGGTGACCTTGCAGCTGTCGAGCTCGTCGTTGATGGCAGTCACGGCGGCTTTCAGAGGCGCTATGTCTTCGCCGTTACGGGCCGCCTGACCAATGGCCTTGGAGCGGGCGTTGCGCTCCGCCTGCAGCTCCTGAGTGCGGGCCTGCAGGGTTTTACGCTGCTCTTCCAGCCGGTTGAACAGAGCCGTATCAAGGGTGAAACCACGGCTTGCCAGCCGCGCCGCCGTGTCGTCGATATCGCCGCGCAGATATTTGGGATCCAGCATGAGTTACCTTAAATTCGTGTGATGCGTTTGCACGCCAAAGGGGTTAAATGAGTTCTGCTACAGTTTATCAGCATCGGCCGCAACGGGCCAAGAACGCAGATCCTGAGCGCAGCTGCTTTGTTCAGGAACCACCTTTGGCCTGTTGGTCAAGCTGGCTGAGGTAATCGAGCTTGGCCTGAATTTTCTGCTCAAAGCCCCGCTCGTTGGGCATATAATAGCGCCGCCCCATCATGGCTTCGGGCAGATAGGTTTCGCCGGCGGCATAAGCACCCGGCTCGTTATGGGCATAGCGGTATTCGGCACCATGGCCCAGCGCTTTCATCAGTTTGGTGGGGGCGTTGCGTAAATGCACCGGCACCTCAAAATCGGGCAGCTCGCGGGCATCCTGCAGCGCCGCCTTCCAGGCGGTGTAAAGGGCGTTACTCTTGGGCGCGCAGGCCAGATAAACAATGGCCTGGGCAATGGCCCGCTCCCCTTCTGCCGGCCCCACCCGGGTAAAGCAGTCCCAGGCTGCCAGCGCCACCTCCATGGCCTTGGGATCGGCCAGGCCGACATCTTCCGAAGCAATGGCCAGCAGCCGGCGGGCAATATAAAGCGGATCGCAGCCAGCCGTGATCATGCGGGCATACCAGTACAGACCCGCATCGGGATTAGAGCCACGAATGGACTTGTGAATGGCGGAGATCAGATCGTAATACAGGTCGCCCTGATTATCGAACCGGGCCAGCCGCTCGCCGGTCACTTCCGCCAGCAATGCCTTGTCGATACAGCGCTCACCGTTGTGCTCCCCGGCCATGTCCGCCAGCAGCTCCAGATAGTTGAGCGCCTTGCGGCCGTCGCCGTCCACCAGCTCTGCCAGTGCCCGCTGAACGCCGTCGGCAAGCTTGATACCCTGTCCCGCCAGACCGCGTTCATCGTTCAGCGCCTGCTCGATCATGGCTTCCACATCGGCGGTTTCCAGACGCTTGAGCAAGTAGACCCGGGCCCGGGACAGCAATGCATTGTTCAGTTCAAAAGAAGGGTTTTCGGTGGTGGCACCAATAAAGGTGACGGTGCCGTCTTCAATATGGGGCAGAAAAGCATCCTGCTGAGACTTGTTGAAGCGGTGCACCTCGTCCACAAACAAAATAGTACGCCGGCCCGCCAGCTTGTACTCCCGGGCGCGCTCGATGGCGGCGCGAATGTCCTTCACCCCCGAGGTCACCGCCGAGACCCGCTCCACCTGGGCATCGCAGTAGTGGGCCACCAGCTCCGCCAGCGTGGTTTTACCTGTACCCGGCGGCCCCCACAAAATCATGGAATGACAGTGACCGCTTTCAAGCGCCCGGCGCAGGGGCTTGCCCGGCCCCAGAATGTGCTGCTGGCCCAGATATTGTTCAATGCGCGCCGGACGCATCCGTGCCGCCAGCGGCCGAAAGTCGTCCTGCTCAAAGTCCAGACTCAGGGTACTCATGGTATTTCATCCACATAAAACAAAGTGCCGTTTGCTGCATAATGCACTTTCGTCGGCGACACGAAGCGGCAGCGGGGATTGCCGAAGCCGACCGTCAAATGCCAGGAAAGGCATTTGACGAGCGTCCCATGGAGGGGCTTGAAGCGTGTCGGCGTAGCGCAACCCCGCTGTCGCTTTGCATGCCGGGCTCATGCCACCTCAGCGCTGATCGTCCACCATAACGCCCGCCGGCGGGGTAAAACGAAAGGCGTTGGCGGCAAGCTCAGGGCTGGTATTAAATTCACTCAGGGTAAATTCGCTACGCTGGCCGCCGGACTCCACCACGGTAAAACGCGCCAGCCGGCCCTGATTATCAAAGCGCAGCGTAAAGCGCTGAATAAGCTCCGCCGGATCCTTGCTGGTCACCACATAAGTGTCATTCTGCTCACTGATGCGATAGTTCTGCCAGCGGGCCTTATCGCCACCGGAGATCAGCAAAAACGGCGTGTTCTGCACCGCCTGCTCCAAAGGCAGGATGCTCACCTGCTCCACAAAGGGGTCGTACATCCACACATCGGTGCCGTCAGACACAATCAGGCTCTCGTCGGGCGAGGTGGTGTGCCAGCGAAAGCGGTCCGGCCGCGCCAGCTGCATGCTGCCCTCGGCAGTCTGCATGGGCTCACCGCTTTCATCGTAGACCTGCTGAGTAAAATCGGCAGAAAAGCGCCCCAGCGCCGACAGCTTCTGTTGCAGATCCGTCGCTGCGTCCGCCAGCACCTGAGTGCTGGCAGACCACAGCATCATTCCTGCCATTATTACTTTTTTCATTGGTTATCCCCTGGCCGGCGGTGGTGCCAGCACTTCTCGTTGGCCGTTGCTGCCCGCCGGGCTGACAATGCCCTGGGCTTCCATCTGCTCGATAATGCGGGCAGCCCTGTTATAGCCTATCTTGAACTTGCGCTGCACACTGGAGGTAGAGCCGCGGCGCGTCTCAGCGACAAAAGCCACCGCATGATCAAATAACTCGTCCAGTTCGCCATCACCGCCTTCCGGCGCTTCACCGGGCAGAAGGCCGTCGGCCCCCACATCGCCGTTAAGAATATCTTCAATATAATCCGGCTCGCCCCGCTCCTTCCAGGCCGCCACCACCTTGTGTACCTCATGGTCATCCACAAAGGCCCCATGCACACGAGTGGGGTTGCTGTCGCCGGCCGGTAAATAAAGCATATCCCCCATGCCCAGCAAGGATTCGGCCCCCTGCTGATCGAGAATGGTGCGGGAATCGATTTTGCTCGACACCTGGAAAGACATACGGGTGGGTATGTTGGCCTTGATAAGACCGGTGATCACATCCACCGACGGGCGCTGAGTGGCCAGCACCAGATGAATACCGGCCGCCCGGGCCTTCTGGGCGATACGGGCAATCAGCTCTTCCACCTTTTTGCCCACTATCATCATCATGTCGGCAAATTCGTCGATCACCACCACAATATGGGGCAGCTTTTCCAGCGCTGGCGGATAAGTGTCCATGGACTGAGTGGGCTGCCACAGCGGATCCCGCAAAGGTTCTCCGGCATCAATGGCGTCCTGTACCTTGGTGTTGAAGCCCTTGAGGTTACGCACTCCCATGGCCGACATCAGCTTGTAGCGGCGTTCCATCTCGCCCACGCACCAACGCAGGGCATTGGCCGCTTCCTTCATGTCGGTGACCACTTCGGTAAGCAGATGGGGAATACCCTCATACACCGACAGCTCCAGCATTTTGGGGTCGATCATGATAAAACGCACTTCTTCCGGCGTGGCCTTGAACAGCATGGACAGTATCATGACGTTCACCCCCACCGACTTGCCCGAGCCGGTGGTACCGGCCACCAGCACGTGAGGCATTTTGGCCAGATTCACCACCACAGGATCGCCGGCTATGTCCTGCCCCAGCACCATGGTAAGCGGGTGCTTACTGCTGTGAAACAGGTCGCTGTCAATCACCTCCCGCAAATAGACGGTTTCACGGCGGGTATTGGGCAGCTCCAGTCCCACATAAGGCTTGCCGGGGATCACTTCCACCACCCGCACGCTGATGGCAGACAGGGAGCGGGCCAGATCCCGGGCCAGGTTGGTAATTTTGCTGACCTTGACTCCGGGGGCCAGATCCAGTTCAAAGCGGGTGATCACAGGCCCCGGATACACGCCCACCACATTAGCCTGCACGTTATAGTCAGCCAGTTTGGCTTCCACCAGCCGGGCAATGCGCTCCAGCTCTTCTTCACTCACTTCATGCTGACGTGGCTTGGGCGGATCCAGCAGCGTCACATCCGGCAAAGTCGTCAGTTCACTGTTGCGGGGCCTGGATACCGGTGCCGGTGCCGCGGCGGGCTTTTGTGCAACCGGTGCTGGTGTGTCTTCCTCACCGGCCCAGGGCAAATCCAGTTCGTCATCGTCGTCATCATCCATCCAGCCGTTGCTCTCGGCCAGCGTGGCCAGTGGCAGCTCGCTGTCATCGTCATCAGCCATCTGCAGTACCGGCTCCCGGCGCTGCGGTGGCGTTTTTTTACTGATAAGAGTGCGCCGTGCGGAAGGTTCAGGCATGGGAGCCAGCAGCGGATCATCCTGCCCGGCTTCATTGTCATCATGCTTGTCACTGTCCTGCTTGCCGAGGCGCTCACGAAAGCGCTGCCAGCCACTGAAGCCGGCCCTGGCAGCGTCCGGATCACGGGGCTGAGCAGCTGCAGGCACTGCGGCGGCCGGCACCGGCGCATCATCGCCCTGACGGCGGGTTTGCCAGTCGGCGATGCGTGCCGGCAAGGTCGACAGCCAGTTGGGGGCTTCCATTACCATGGCTCCCAGACGCTCTACAATCAGCAGCCAGGACCAGCCGGTAAAAAAAGTAATGCCGGTGGCCAGACAACAGAGCAACACCAGAGTGGTCCCCAGGGTACCAAATACCGGACTCAGGGTACCGGCCAGCATGTCACCTATCAGGCCACCCGCTGAAAAATAATAGATGTCACCTATGTTCATGCTGGCCAGCGCCAGCAAACTGAGCAACACCATTAAAAAGCCGATGATACGCAGGCTCAGGGTCAGGTAGCAGATGTCGATCAGCCCCTTGGGCCGCCACAGGGTAATCCAGCCAACAAACACCATAAAGGGTGGCAGCAGATAGGCTGAGAACCCGAATACAAACTGCAGAATGTCGGCCAGCCAGGCTCCCGCAGGGCCGGCTGCGTTACTGATGTCTGCGCCACGGGCAGTCTGTGACCAGCCCGGATCCGACGGGTGATAGGACACCAGTGACAGCATCATAAATACGGCCAGTAGAATGATGGCTATCAGCCCAGCCTCAAAAAGACGCTGCAAACCAGACATGGGAGTAAACAGCTTTTTCTCCGCCAAACGTCCGCTCCTCGTTGTGATGATTGTGCTCAGAATATCAGGGGAATACGACGGAAAAAGTCGTCACCATGGTTAATACAACGACAAACGAGCGGCCGGAGCCGCTCGCTGAATGATAATCTTCCCGTCCCGCCGGCATCAAAATACCAGAGCGGCATACTTTAGCACAGCTTAACGGGTATTGATTACCAGCCGGTTGCTCTGCTTCACCTCTTCCATCACCACATAGGTGCGGGTGTCATTCACCCCGGGCAAACGCAGCAGGGTTTCCCCCAGTAACTTGCGGTAGGCAGACATATCGGCCACCCGGGTTTTCAGCAGGTAGTCAAAGTCACCGGATACCAGGTGACACTCCTGAATTTCTTCCAGCTTCTGCACGGCGTCATTGAACTCGTCAAACACATCGGGTGTGCCGCGGTTCAGGGTAATTTCCACGAATACCAGCAGTGATGCATCAAGAAACTGCGGGTTAAGAATGGCGGTATAGCCTTCAATGTATCCCTGACGCTCCAGCCGGCGCACTCGCTCCAGACAAGGAGTAGGGCTCAGTCCAACGCGCTTGGACAACTCCACATTGGAGATGCGGCCATCTTGCTGCAGTTCGTTAAGTATGTTGCGGTCAATCCGGTCGAGTTCCTTTAAGGGGCGGTTGTTCGCATCCAACACTTCATCCATCCTTTGGCTCATTTTAGGTACATTCCACTTTGGATTCTGGGCTTCTTCTGCATCGGCACCACTCGAGTGCAAACTCAGAAGGTGTAACGGTTACCGCTGTCACAGCCGTGAAAAACGGCATACCGCCTTACTAAAATAAAAATCTGAAATTATTGATTACATATACAAAATGCAATGAACAGAAGCTTAACATGATAAAAAGGAAACCGGTAGCACAAGTGTTTGTCTGGAACGACAAAAAAGCGTCAAATTATAACTTTAGGTGAAGGCGGCAGGGATTTAGCCTGAATCAGACAACCGAATACCCGGCTCAGAGAAAGCCATGGATACTGCTGAAATAGCGCCACACCTATGGTGCGCACACCGCCAGAGTGCGTGTATTGGCCTTGATATACAGCATATTGTCCGGCCTGAACCAGAATTGAAATAAGATTCCAATATAATGAAGTTATATTGCATAACTATTCGTTATACTTGCTGCCGTCATGATTTTACATTCAGCAGGCCGGCAAAGACGGTTGCAGTTCTTTATTCCCCTTTCTCAATCCCCTACAATCGTTAACCAAAATTATCGCCCATTTGCCACTGGTTGGAGAAATCATGAGTCAAGCCAAACACGCCAAACTGCTTATTCTGGGCTCAGGCCCTGCCGGCTATACCGCTGCCGTTTATGCCGCCCGGGCCAACCTGAGCCCGGTGCTGGTTACCGGTATTCAGCAAGGTGGCCAGCTGACCACTACTACAGAGGTAGAAAACTGGCCCGGTGATGCCGAAGGCCTGACAGGTCCGGCATTGATGGAGCGTATGAAAGAACATGCCGAACGTTTTGAAACAGAAATCGTGTTTGACCACATTAACAGCGTGGAGCTGACCCAGCGCCCCTTCCGTCTGAAAGGTGACAGTGGTGAGTACACCTGTGATGCGCTGATCATTGCCACCGGCGCCTCTGCCAAATATCTGGGACTGCCTTCGGAAGAAGCATTTCAGGGCCGGGGCGTGTCGGCCTGTGCGACCTGTGACGGCTTTTTCTACCGCAACCAGAAAGTCGCGGTGGTGGGCGGCGGCAACACCGCCGTGGAAGAAGCCCTGTATCTGTCCAACATTGCGTCCGAGGTGCACCTTATTCACCGTCGTGATCAGTTCCGTTCCGAGAAGATTCTGATCGACCGGCTGATGGACAAGGTGGCCAACGGTAACATTATTCTGCATACCGACCGCACCCTGGACGAAGTGCTGGGCGACGACATGGGCGTCACCGGCGTGCGCCTGAAAGACACTCAGTCCGATGCCACCGAAGAACTGGCGGTGGCCGGCGTCTTTATTGCTATTGGCCATCAGCCCAACACCGGCATTTTTGCCGGGCAGCTGGAGATGGAAAACGGCTACCTCAAGGTACAGTCCGGTCTGCACGGCAACGCCACCCAAACCAGCATTGAAGGCGTGTTTGCCGCCGGTGATGTAATGGATCACGTTTATCGTCAGGCCATCACTTCTGCCGGCACCGGCTGCATGGCCGCCCTGGACGCCGAACGCTATCTGGACGCCCAACAGTAAAGCTGGAAGCTGCGTAGGTTGGCGATGAGCGTAGCAAATTCACAACATTTTCGCCGTCTGCCGGAATGTTGGGACTCGTCCCAACCTACCTGTAAGGGTAATATCCACTGCCGCTTCATACGAACAAAACGGCGCTGTACTCACAGCGCCGTTTTTATTGATGTTTACGCCACGGCTGTGTTGCCAGGCCGTACGTAATTCAGCGCTTCCTTTAGTGTGGAATGAAAACTCAGGCTGTGCTCTATCGGCGTCATGCCGGAGCGGGCCATGGTTTTCAGCGGCTGAAACTGTAAATCCGCAATCACTACTTCCGTCCCCTGTTTCCGGCAGACGTCAATAAAACGATTCAGCGCCGACAGACCGCCGGCATCCAGTACCGGTACCGCATCCATATACAACACCACACCCCGGCATTCCTTCACCAGCAGCGTCAGCTCGCTGAACACGCGATCGGCAGCGGCAAAAAACAGCGGGCCGTTAATTTTGTAAACCTCCCAGCCCGCAGGCAAGGCAGCCGGCACCATTCTTTCATGCTGGGTAATATTTACGATACGGGTCATATCAGCGATATTTTTCACAAATAACACCATGGCCATCAGAATACCGGCCGTAATGGCAATCACCATGTCAAAGACAATGGTCAGGGAAAAACAGGTAAGAAACACCAGCAAGTCGCCCTTCGGCGCTGTCTTGAACAAATGCACGGCCTTGGGCGCTTCACTCATGTTCCAGGCCACTACCAGCAACAGTGCCGCCATGGCCGGCATGGGCAGCCAGGCCAGCAGCCCCGACAGCAAGACCAGCCCCGCCAGTACCACCAGTGCATGTACCATGGCCGCCACCGGCGAGACACCACCGGCGCGAACGTTGGCCGCCGAGCGGGCAATGGCAGCAGTAGCAGGAATGCCACCAAAAAACGGTGCTATCAGGTTGCCTATGCCCTGCCCCAGCAGCTCACTGTTGGCACTGTGGCGCTTGCCGGTCATGCCGTCCAGCACCACGGCACACAGCAACGACTCTATCGCTCCCAGCATGGCAATGGCAAAGGCACCTGGCAGCAGATCCCGCAACAGCTGAACACTGAGGCCCACCGGACTGCCATCAGGCCCCGGCTGCAGCCAGGGCCAGGTAAAGGCCGGCAGCACCGGAGGTATGCCCGCGCCTGAGCTGCCGTCGGGTAATAAATAACTGAACCGGCTACTGATGGTATCAATACCAAGTCCCTGCTGGTTCAGTAACATCGCCAGCAGACTGGCCAGCAATACCGCCGGCAGATGGGGCGGCACCCCGGTTTTCAGCCGGGGCCAGAGCAGCATGATGACCAGAGTCAGTCCGGCTACCAGCAGGCTGGGCCAGTGCAGCGCCGGCAGATGCCCGGCCAGCGCCAGCAGTCGCGGTACAAAGGCCTCGGGCAATCCGGTGGCCGCGAGGCCAAAAAAGTCCTTCAGCTGCAACCCTGCTATCACTACCGCAATCCCGGCGGTAAAACCCAGGGTTACCGGCTCGGGAATATATTCAACCAGACGGCCCAGCCGCAGCAGCGCCATCAGTACCAGTAAGCCACCGGCCATCAGGGTAGCCAACAGCAGACCACCCAGACCGTAATGTTGCGCAATGGGGTAAAGGATGACCACAAAGGCTGCCGTGGGGCCGGAAATACTCAACCTGGAGCCACCGGTCAGCGCAATCACAAAGCCGCCGATGATGGCGGTATAAAGCCCGTACTGGGGGGCCACACCGCTGGCAATAGCCAGCGCCATGGCCAGCGGAATGGCAATAATACCCACCGTTATCCCTGCCAGCACATCCTTAAGCAGATGTTTGCGGCCATAAGGCTCATGCCGGCAGGCTTCGATCAGAGCGTGACCGGGACGCAGGGAAAACAGATGAGCACGATGAGACATGGCTGGCTCCACGGTGGATGAAGGCATGAACAGACATTGATTGTATTCTCATCATAAATGCATTCAATGGTAATATGATTAACATGTGATATGCACCGGAGGTTTTTATGGAGCAACGTACCGCCCGCCTGACCCTGCTGATAGACCCGCGCAAGAAGGCGCTGTTTGAGCGCCTGTGTGCCGAAGAAGACGTGACGCCGTCCCAGAAGGTAAGGCAGTTTATTCGTGACTATATTGAGCAGCAAACCGGTGAAGACTGGCAGAAATTGTCCGAGTGAGTCACTGTTATGTACCTGACCCAACTGAATGAAACACTCTGGTTTCCTGATCCGGCTACAGCCCTGAAGGAGCCCGACGGGCTGCTGGCAGTGGGGGGCGACCTGCGCCCCGAGCGTTTGCTGCTGGCCTATCGCATGGGCATTTTCCCCTGGTATGATCAATCTCAGCCGCCGTTGTGGTGGTCACCGGATCCCCGTGCCGTGATCTCACCGGACGCCCTTTATGTCAGCCGTAGCCTGGCCAGGCTGGCCCGCAAGCAGCGCTACCGGCTGACCGTCAACCACGCTTTTGAGGCTGTCATTCGCCACTGCCGTGAGCTACGGGAAGACGGCCCGGGCACCTGGATCACCCCCGACATTGAGCACAATTATTGCCGGCTGCACCATCAGGGGCATGCCCATTCCATTGAAGTATGGGACGAGCAGCGGCTGGTGGCCGGGCTCTACGGCATCGGCCTGGGCCGGCTGTTTTGTGGTGAATCCATGTTTCACCTGGTCAGCAACGGCTCCAAGCTGGCCATGCTGGCCCTGTGCCGGCACTTTGCTCACTACGGCGGCGCACTGATTGACTGTCAGTTACCCAATCCGCACCTGCAAAGCCTGGGAGTGAAAAGCTGGCCCAGATCACGCTTTCTGCATAAACTCAGAGAGCTGCAAACCCAATCCGTTTCTGCCCTGTGCTGGCAATCGCAAGAACTGAGTCTATGAGGGAAGTAAATTTAAAGGTCGGTCTGACCCCCAGGCATCCCTGCAGTTATCTGCCCGGCCGGCTGGAGCAGCTGCTGGTGCTGCTGGACCGCGAGCTGCTCTGCCCCGAAGGCTATGAGCAACTGCTGACGGCAGGGTTTCGCCGCAGCGGTAGCGATATATACCGGCCGCGCTGTCAGGCCTGTCAGGCCTGTGAATCATTGCGTATTCCGGTTAACGACTTTGTGCCCAGCCGCAGCCAGAAGCGCATTTTGCGCAATAACCGGGATCTGACCATGGTGGTGAGTGATACTGATAAACCGGAATATTTCGAGCTTTATCAGTATTATATTGAACAACGCCATCAAGACGGGGCCATGTATCCCGCCAGCCGGCAGCAATATGACGGTTTTTTACTGTGCCACTGGCTGACCCCTCTGTTTCTTGAGTTTTATGCTGAAAGCCGTCTGATTGCAGTGGCAGTGACCGACTCGCTGAACGACTCCCTCAGCGCCATGTATACCTTTTATGATCCGGCCGAAGAGCACAGATCCCTGGGCATTTATGCCATTCTCAATCAGATAAAACTGGCACAGAGACTCGGCAAACACTGGCTGTATCTGGGCTATCAGGTCGATGACTGTCGTAAAATGAATTACAAGCAGCAGTTTCGCCCCCATCAACGGCTGATAAACGGCCATTGGCACATCATGAAAGACGGAGCCTAATCTTTACACTGCAGGCGAAATCCGGCATGATCGCAGCCGTTTTTATTGCCTGCGTTAACAAGAGGATTCAATGGCTAAAGAAGACAGTATTGAAATGCAGGGTACCATTCTGGAAACCCTGCCCAACACCATGTTCCGCGTTGAGTTGGAAAACGGCCATGTGGTTACCGCTCATATCTCCGGAAAAATGCGTAAAAACTATATTCGCATCCTGACCGGTGACAAGGTTACTGTTCAGCTGACCCCCTACGACCTGTCCAAGGGCCGCATCGTCTTCCGCTCCCGCTAAACCCCCTCCATTAAGGTTAAGCCAACAGGCTTGATACCCTTGGTTTTGTTGTAGGCCGTGCTTGCCGCACGGCTGAAAGCAAGGCACCTGTTTTATTTTGCTGTATCAATAAAAAAATGCCCGGTGCCTTGCGGGCTCCGGGCATTATTGCTGTATTCAGGCGTGATGCCATCAGGCCATGGACGCCTCCGACTGGAACTCAAAGTGCAATTCGTCATCTTTCAGACTGACCCGCACCGAGCCACCGCCGACAAGCTCACCAAACAGCAGCTCGTTGGCCAGCGGCTTTTTCAGCTGCTCCTGAATCACTCTGCCCATGGGGCGCGCGCCCATCGACTTGTCGTAACCTTTTTCCGCCAGCCAGTGACGGGCAGGTTCACTCACCTCAAGCGACACTCCTTTCGCATCCAGCTGGGCCTGCAGCTCCACAATAAACTTGTCCACCACCCGATGAATAATATCGATATCAAGGTGATTGAACCAGATGATATGGTCGAGCCGGTTGCGGAATTCGGGCGCAAAGGTGCGGTTTATTTCGCTCATGGCATCATGGCTGTGATCCTGCTGCTGAAAGCCAATAGACTTGCGTACGGTTTCCTGTACGCCGGCATTGGTGGTCATCACCAGAATAACGTTGCGAAAATCCGCCTTACGGCCGTTGTTGTCCGTCAGGGTACCGTTGTCCATGACCTGCAGCAGAATATTGAACACATCAGGATGCGCCTTTTCGATTTCATCGAGCAGCAGCACCGCATGAGGATGTTTGATCACCGCATCGGTCAGCAGACCTCCCTGATCAAAGCCCACATAACCGGGAGGCGCGCCGATAAGACGGGACACGGTATGAGCCTCCATGTATTCCGACATATCAAAGCGAATAAGCTCAATGCCGAGAATACGCGCCAGCTGCTGGGTCACCTCGGTTTTGCCCACACCGGTGGGGCCGGCAAACAGGAAAGAGCCAATAGGCCGCTTCTCATTGCCAAGACCGGCACGGGTAAGGCGAATGGCATCGGTCAGCACCGAAATGGCCTTGTCCTGACCAAACACTACCATTTTCAGGTTTGGCTCCAGGTTCTTGAGGTTTTCCTTGTCGGAGCTGGACACCGACTTCTCCGGAATACGGGCAATTTTAGCCACAATGGCTTCAATGTCGCCTACCCCTATGGTCTTTTTCCGCTTTGAGGGTGGCAACATACGAATTTGCGCACCGGCCTCATCAATGACGTCAATGGCCTTGTCGGGCAGGTGACGATCGTTGATGTATTTGGCCGACAGCTCCGCCGCCGCCCGCAGCGCCTTGCTGGTGTAGCGCACATCATGGTGTGACTCATAGCGGCTTTTCAGCCCCTGCAGTATCTTGGCGGTATCCTCTACCGAGGGCTCCAGAATATCGATTTTCTGAAAACGCCGCGCCAGGGCTCGATCTTTTTCAAAAATCTGGCTGTATTCCTGATAGGTGGTCGAGCCGACACAACGGATTTGCCCGCCCGAGAGCAGCGGCTTGAGCAGGTTGGCGGCATCGAGCTGACCGCCAGACGCAGCCCCGGCACCAATAATGGTGTGGATCTCGTCAATAAACAGAATGGCCCCTTTTTGCTTTTCAAACTGCTTGAGCACCGCCTTGAAACGCTTTTCGAAATCACCGCGGTACTTGGTGCCTGCCAGCAAAGCGCCCATATCGAGAGAATAGATAGTGCTGCCGGCAATAATTTCCGGCACATCATCATGCACAATCCGATAGGCCAGGCCTTCGGCAATGGCGGTTTTCCCCACCCCGGCCTCACCCACCAGCAGGGGGTTATTCTTACGCCGGCGACACAGCACCTGAATCGTCCGGTTCACTTCCTGATCCCGGCCAATCAGCGGATCGACGCGGCCATCTTTTACCCACTGGTTCAGATTAATGACAAAGCCTTCGGTCTGGTTGCTGTTACCTTCTTCGCTTTGCTCTTCATGCTGTGAGGAAGAGGCGTCTTCCTGCTCGCCGTCTTTGCGAATGCCGTGAGACAAAAAGTTAACCACATCCAGCCGGCCCACACCGACTTTTTTCAGCAGGTAGGCTGCCTGAGACTCCTGTTCACTGAAAATGGCCACCAGCACATTGGCACCGGTGACCTCGGCATTACCGGAAGACTGAACATGGAACACGGCCCGCTGAAGTACTCGCTGGAATCCAAGCGTGGGCTGCGTTTCGATTTCATCATCACCCACCGGAATGAGCGGCGTGGTCTGCTCGATAAAGCTGTGAGTCTCACGACGCAGCTGTTCCAGATCGGCACCACAGGCCATTAAAGCCTCTTTGGCGGCCGGATTCTCAAGCAGGGCCAGCAACAGGTGCTCCACCGTCATGAACTCGTGGCGAGAGCGACGGGCTTCGTTGAAGGCATCGTTCAGTGTGCTCTCAAGATCTTTGTTCAACATAGGCACCTCCCCTAAAAAACCTCGATAATCCCGCTCAAGGGATTATTTTTACGCCTGCTCCATGGTGCACAACAGCGGATGTTCGTGCGTACGGGCAAACTTGTTCACTTGCGCAACCTTGGTTTCTGCAATCTCTGCGGTAAATTCTCCGCATACCCCTTTACCCTGATAGTGAACCGATAACATCACCTCGGTGGCCTTGTCCATGTCCATGGAAAAAAATTTCTGCAATACTTCTACAACAAAATCCATGGGTGTGTAGTCGTCATTGTTCAGGATGACTTTATACATAGGAGGGGGTTGCAGCGCCGTTTCTTCCGCCTCTTTCAGTTTGTCATCAAGGGTATGCTGTGTTCTCCTGCCCATATCATTACTCTAAATCACGGGATTGATTCCTGCTACTGAAGCAGCGTTAAGGTCACTTTTTCGTGGTGTTGATCCCACCCTACCGGCTGTACCGGGGCTGTCAACCACAAGGCCTGTAAGGCCTTACATTTTGCATTGCCAAGCGGCTGTTCATTCATGCAGCACTTGACTCCCGTCCCGGTTGCTCTAGAGTGATCTCCTGGCAGTCAGTAAAGTTTCGTTCGAAGCTTTGCTGAATGGCCGCATCCGGCGAAAAAGCGCTGTAGTTATAATTGGCCACTGCCATTTTCTCAATGTTGTTTAGGATGTTTGAGTAAAAGGATGCACAGTATGACAACCGGAACGGTTAAGTGGTTTAACAACGCCAAAGGATTTGGTTTTATCTGCCCGACTGAGGGTGGTGAAGATGTATTTGCTCATTTTTCCACCATTCAGATGGACGGATACCGAACCCTTAAAGCGGGCCAGGTCGTTCGCTACGAAATACAAAAAGGCCCCAAGGGCAATCATGCCGTGAGCATAGTGCCCGATGGTCAGCCTGCATAACAAGCACGGGAATGACACATCATTCCAGTAAGCAAGGGGCACATTTTGTGCCCCTTCTTCATTCAGGCATTCAGCCAGTGGCTCAGACCATAACCCAGCACCGCCAGCCCGAGCAGGGCAAAACCCAGCTTTCTGGCATGCTGCTGCCACAGTTGCAGCGCCTTCTCTCCGGTCAGACGCACCAGCAGTGCCAGTCCGAAATAACGAATTCCACGGCCGATGGCTGAAGCCAGTATAAACAGCCAGAGGGAATAGCCGGCCGCGCCGGCTGCCAGCATGGCCACCTGAAAGGGGACTGGCGTTATCCCCACCATGACAATGGCCATAAAGCCGTCCTGCTTCAGCTCCTGAGTAAAACGGTCAAGCGCATCCTGGCCGCCGATCAGCTGTAATAGCTGCTGGCCCAGACTGTCGAACAGCCAGCCCCCCAGCCCATAACCGGCCAATGCGCCCGCCAGGCATCCCAGCAGGGCGGCGGCAGCCAGTGCCCACAGGCGCTTTTGTTCAATCAGAAATAAAGGAATCAATAACAGCTCAAGAGGAATCGGAACTATCACCGCTTCCAGCATGGACGCCACGAACACCACCGGCAGCAGCCAGTGTGACCCGGTGAAACGCTGCAACCAGTGTGGCAGCTGTGCCTGCATATTTGCCATTATGTCGCTCCCGCTCAGTCATGATTTCAGTGTGCCAGAGTTTCTGCGGCTTTGCCCGGTCCACCGGCTTTGTTAAGTTAAAGGCTGACACATAACGCGGACCCGGCATCATGGAACCTAATCTGCTCGCCCCTGCCCTGCTCTCTCCCGATGAGCTGACCATTACCCGCTGCAAAGACATGCTGGCTCGCCTGCAAACCTGGCTGGAACAGCGCTTTGAGGCCGGTGACGACATCAATGAGCTGGTTTCCCTGCGCTCCCAGCATATGGATCAGCTGCTCACCGGCCTGTGGACACGCCATGGTCTGGCTCAGCAGGACAACCTGGCGCTGGTGGCGGTGGGCGGCTACGGCCGGGGCGAGCTGCACCCTTGCTCCGATATTGATCTGCTGATCCTGAGCCGGTATCAGCATAATGAACCTCTGAATGACGCCATTGGCCGCTTTGTGACTCAACTGTGGGATCTGCATCTTGAGGTAGGTCACAGCGTGCGCACCGTGGCCGAGTGTGTGGCTCAGGGTGAGCACGATATTACCGTGGCCACCAATCTGATTGAAGCCAGGCTGATCACCGGCTGTTATGACACCTTTGCTGATCTCACTCGAGCCACGGCACCGGATCACTTCTGGCCCAGCCAGGCCTTTTTTGAAGCCAAGCGTGATGAACAGGCACAGCGCCACCAGCAATTTCACGACAGCAGCTATAAACTGGAGCCGGATATAAAAAACAGCCCCGGCGGCCTGCGCGACATTCAAACCATCAACTGGGTGGCCCGTCGCCACTTTGGTACCAGCACGCTGGGAGAAATGGCCAGCCATGGTTTTCTCAGCGAAGCTGAGTTTGGTGAACTGCAGGACTGCCAGAATTTTTTATGGAAGCTGCGCTTTGCCCTGCATACCGTCACCGGACGGGCTGATAACCGTTTGCTGTTTGACCGGCAAAGAGCGGTGGCCACGGCGCTGGGCTATGCCGGCGAAGGTAATCAGCCCATCGAATGCATGATGAAACGCTATTACCAGACCATTCGCCGGGTGGCGGAGCTGAACGAACTGCTGTTGCAGCTGTTTGATGAAGCCATTCTCGGCCACATTGCCATGGATGTGAAAACCCTTACTCCTGAGTTTCGCCTGCGCGGACGGCTGATTGATCTGGCAGACTCTACCCTGCTTACACGTGAGCCGGCGGCTATTTTGCGGCTGTTTTATCAGATTGCCGCCTGTCCGCAAATTACCGGCATTTATTCCAGCACACTGCGGGAGCTGCGCGAAGCCCGGCGCACTCAACAGGTTTATTTATGCGAGCGGGCCGACTGCCGGCGGCTGTTTATGATGTTACTGCGCCATCAGGGCAGTGGCCGGCTGGCGCTGACCCTGATGCACCGCTATGGAATACTGGCGGCTTATTTTCCACAATGGAGCAAGATTGTCGGGCAAATGCAGTTCGACATGTTCCACGCCTATCCGGTAGACGAGCATACTCACAGAGTATTAAAAAATATCGACCGCTTTCGTCAGCCCGGCAACCAGCGCCGGCACCCGCTGTGTTACGACATCTGCACCCGGTTACGCAAGCCCGAGCTGCTGCTGCTGGCAGGCCTGTTTCATGATATTGCCAAAGGCCGGGGGGGAGATCATTCCACCCTGGGAGCTGACGATGCACTGGAATTTTGTCTGGCTCACGGCCTGGACAAATCCGATGCCCGGCTGGTGTCCTGGCTGGTGCGCCAGCACCTGCTGATGTCGGTGACCGCCCAGCGCCGGGACATTCACGATCCGGATGTGATTCGGGAATTTGCCACTCAGGTGCGCGATGAGCTGCATCTCGATTTTCTGTATTGCCTGACGGTCGCAGACATTTGTGCCACCAACGATACACTGTGGAACGACTGGAAAGGCAGCCTGCTGCGGGAACTGTATTTTTCCACTCAGCGGGCATTGCGCCGGGGGCTCGAAAATCCGCCGGATCTGCGCCTGCGCATTCGGGAAAACCAGCAGCAGGCACGTCATTTGCTGGAACACCTGGATACGTCGTTTGAACATATCAAACCGCTGTGGGCCAGATTGCCCGCGGATTATTTTCTGCGCCATACACCAGAGCAGATTGCCTGGCACAGCCGGCATATTCTGGCCCACAACAAGGCGGGAACGCCACTGGTGCAGATCAGCCAGCAGCCGGGCCGTGGCGGCAGTGAGCTGTTTATCTACTGCCCCGACTCCCCCAACCTGTTTGGCCGGGTGGCGGCGGCGCTGGATCAGAAAAACCTCAATATTCACGATGCCCAGATCATGACCTCCAAAGACGGCTACGCCCTGGATACCTTTATTGTGCTGGAGCCTGACGGCCAGCCGGTCAGCGGTGACCGGCTCACTGATTTATGCCGGGATCTGGCCCGGGCTCTGGCCCGCAGTCAGCCACCGGTGATCCGCGCCCGGCCGCCCTCCCGCCGGCACCGGGAGTTTGATGTTCCTACCCGAGTGCAGTTTCTGCAACCGGTGCGCGCCAGCAAGCGCACCCTGATGGAACTGGTGGCACTGGATACGCCGGGCTTGCTGGCGCGCATCGGGGCCGTGTTCAGCCAGCTCAAACTGAATTTGCATGCCGCCAAGATCACGACCATTGGCGAGCGGGTAGAAGACTTTTTCAGCCTCACTAATGCGCATGATCGGCCATTAACTGAGCAGGAGCAGACGCAATTACGAGAAAAGTTGACTGATGAGCTCAAACAAAGGGGCAAAATGTGATAAAAGGTGCGTCAATTTCAGGAAAGCAACAACATTAACGGAGTGAACACCATGGCAAACTTTGCTTTCGGTCTGGGCGTGGGCACCAAGTCCGCCAAGGGAGACTGGCTTGAGGTTTATTATAATCAGCCGCTGCTGAACGCCAGCGAAACCCTGATCAAGGCCGTTGCCGGCCTGGTCGGTTATCAGGGCGGCAATACCGCCATTGAGCTGAATGCCAGTCAGCTCAATGAACTGAAAGCGGCTTTTGTCTCCGCCGATGCCAGCGAGCAGGCTGATATTGCAGACACCCTGGCTGGCACCGAGCAACCGCTGGTGCTCACCATTCTGGAAAGCGACAGCGCCCCGTCCAGCACCGCCGAGGTGTATCTCAAGCTGGCACTGCTGTCTCATCGCCTGGTCAAACCCCATGGTCTGGATCTGTCCGGCATGTTTGGTCTGCTGCCCAACGTGGCCTGGACCAGCGAAGGGGCCATTGCCGTGGACGAACTGGCCAGGCGTCAGCTGCAGGCACGCGCTCAAGGGCGCACTATCAGCGTGAATTCAGTAGACAAATTCCCCAAAATGACCGACTACGTAGTGCCTGCTGGCGTGCGTATCGGCGATGCCTCCCGCATTCGTCTGGGTGCTCATGTAGGCGAAGGCACCACTGTGATGCACGAAGGCTTTATCAACTTCAATGCCGGTACCCTGGGTGTCAGCATGGTGGAAGGTCGTATTTCTGCCGGTGTAGTAGTGGGTAACGGCTCCGATCTGGGTGGCGGCTGCTCCACCATGGGTACCCTCTCAGGCGGCGGCAACATTGTGATTTCCGTGGGTGAAGGCAGCCTGCTGGGTGCCAACGCCGGCCTGGGCATTCCCCTGGGTGACCGCTGCACTATTGAATCCGGCCTTTACATCACTGCGGGTGCCAAGGTGACCGTACTGGACGACCAGAACAATGAAGTGCAGACCGTAAAGGCTGCCGATCTGGCCGGCAAACCGGATCTGCTGTTCCGCCGCAACTCTCAGACCGGCCGCATTGAGGTGAAGACCAACAAGTCTGCCGTTGAGCTGAACGCCGAGCTGCACAAGCATAACTGAGCCTCGGTCATGCCGGCCTTTGAGCCGGCATCTTCTGAATGCATGACGCAGCCCGGTATAACGGCGCTCTGTCCATGCCAACGGCGCTGTCACTCACAGCGCCGTTATTGTTTTCATCGTCCGGAAAATCGCCACACCCGGTGCATTTCTGCTATTATACTTGCCTGCCGCTTCGGCACTTTCATTTCATTACACAGCGAAACCTTCCGTGACTCATACCGACTTTTCTTCCCTGCCGCTGGACTCAGCGCTGCTGGATAATCTTGCCAGCCTGAATTTTACTCAAATGACCCCTATCCAGGCTCAGGGGCTGCCACTGGTGCTGGCGGGCCAGGATGTCATTGCTCAGGCCAGCACGGGCAGCGGCAAAACCCTGACCTTTGGCCTGGGAGTATTGTCGAGGCTGAATGTTAACCTCAACCGGGTGCAGGCCATGGTTCTGTGCCCCACCCGGGAGCTGGCCGATCAGGTGGCCCGCGAGCTGCGCCGGCTGGCCCGCACACTGGCCAATGTAAAACTGGTCTCACTGTGCGGCGGCAGCCCCTCCGCCGCCCAGACCACTACCCTGCAATTTGGTGCGCATATCGTGGTGGGCACACCGGGGCGCATACTCAAGCACCTGCAGCAAGGCAGCCTTAACCTGGATGCGCTCAATACCCTGGTGCTGGATGAAGCGGATCGCATGCTGGATATGGGCTTTGCCGACGATATTCACAACGTGGTGGAGTTTGTCCCGAAAGCACGCCAGACGCTGCTGTTTTCTGCCACCTATCCCGAAGAAATAGGCACCCTCAGCCGCGGGCTGCAACAACAGCCTGCAGAAATTTCGGTGGCCGATGAGAAAAACGGCAGCAATATTGTGGAACTGTGGTTTGAAGTATCACAGGATCAGCGCCGCAGCGCACTGGCCACCCTGCTAGCCCATTATGCTCCGGCATCGGCGGTGGTGTTCTGCAATACCAAGCGGGCTTGTCAGGAAGTGGCCGATCACCTCGGCAGTCTGGGCTTTGCCGCGCTGGCACTGAACGGCGATCTGGAGCAGAGAGAGCGGGATCAGGTACTGGTGCGCTTTGCCAATGGCAGTGCCAATATTCTGGTGGCCACCGATGTGGCTGCCCGCGGCCTGGATATTCGCGAGCTGGAAGCGGTCATTAACTATGAGGTGACCCAGGATCCTCAAGTACATATACACCGCATCGGCCGCACCGGCCGTGCCGGTCATCAGGGGCTGGCACTGAGTCTGTACAGCGCCAAAGAAGCCTACCGGGTTAACATGATTGAGGAATATCAGCGTGCCCCCATGGCTCATGGGGATTTAAGCTCGCTGAACGGCACCACTGCGCCGCGTCAGCCGGCAATGGTCACGCTGAACATTGCCGGCGGCCGCAAAACCAAAATCCGCGCCGGTGATATTCTCGGTGCCCTGACCCGTGATGCCGGCATCAGTGGTGATCAGATCGGAAAAATTGACATCACGGAAATGCAGTCTTATGTTGCCATTCATAAAGACGTGGCCAAGCAGGCGCTGAAGCACCTACAACAGGGCAAGGTCAAAGGCCGCAGCGTACGGGTCAGCAAACTGGGCTGATTGACATCAGGTGCTTATGACTCGTTAAAGTTGCGATGAATGTAGTCAACTTTGGCCATAAACTGATCCTTCAGTGCCGTGGTGGCATAATCAAAGTGATAACTCTGATGAAAGTTAAGCTGCAGGGTCACACCACTGCCTTCCAGTAATACGCTGTAACCATCAAAATCGCTTTTGGCCACTATGCCTTCCAGCATGTGGCCATCCTCGTAAGGTTCGCCGAAGCGGCGGATCTTGTCGAACACTTCCAGAATAATGCGGTTATTCAGTTCATTTTGCATCTTGCTTTCCTCTGTTATAGCGGCCATACCCACAATAACATGGGCAGGCTGATGGCGACCACCAGCAGCTCCAGGGGCAGGCCCATGCGCCAGTAATCCCCAAATCTGAAGCCTCCCGGCCCCAGAATAAGCGTATTGTTCTGATGACCAATCGGCGTCAGAAAGGCGCAGGAGCCGCCAATGGCCACCGCCATTAAAAAGGGATCGGCATTCACTCCCAGCTGGCTGGCGGCACCCAGTGCAATCGGACACATGACCGCTGCCGTGGCCGCATTATTCATTACATCCGACAGTGTCATGGTCACCACCAGGATCAGCGCCAGTGCCACCAGGGCACTGCCCTGCGCCACGCCATCCAGCAGCCAGGCTGCCACTAAACTGGCGGTGCCAGTGGTTTCCATCACATCTGCTACCGGAATTAATGCTGCCAGCAGTACCACTACCGGCCAGTCTACTGCGTTATATACAGACCGGGGCGGTACGGTACGCAACACCATAGAGGCCAGCACACCGCTGGCAAAGGCCACCGCTGCCGGCAGCCAGCCCAGTGCTGCCACCGTGACCGAGGCCGCCATTATGCCACCTGCCATCAGGGCTTTTTTCTTATCGGGAATGCGCAGCTCCCGCTCCGCCAGTGGCACACACCCCGTGCTGGAAGCAAATTCCGCAATCAGCTCGGGGGAGCCCTGCATCAGCAGCAAATCACCGGCACGAAAGGCCAGCGCCCGCAGTCGCTTGAAGGAGCGCTGGCCCTGACGGGAGACCGCCAGCAGATTAACGCCAAATCGGGTGCGCAGCTGTATGCCCTTGGCAGTACGCCCCAGTAGTTCAGAGCTGGGCAGAATGACCAGCTCCATCAGTACAATTTCATCGGAGCTGTCACTCTCTCCCTTGTCTTTACCATCCTTTTTCTCTTTCTTGCTGTCTGCGCCGACAACCGCTTCGCGGGTGCCGTTATCTTCCTGGCTTTTTTCCTTTTTGCTCTCTTTTTCCTTGTCTGCTTCCTTGGTAGCCAGATCTTCTTCCAGCTTAAGTCCCAGCGAAGACAGCGCCTGTGACAGTGCCTCTGCTTCCGCTTCCAGCATCAGAATATCACCCGCCCGGGTGCGCCGCCGCGGGCTGGGCGGCATCACCCGCACCGAGTTACGCACCAACCCCAGGATCTGAGCATCCGCGTCAGTCAGTGCGGTTTCCAGCTCGCGCAGCGTCAGACCTTCCGCCTTGCTGCCTTCCGGCACCCGCGCTTCGGTGATGTAAGCGCCGGATTCAAACCCTTCCATGCCTGCCTGTTTGCGTCCGGGTACCAGCCGCCAGCCAATCAGGGCAATAAACACTATGCCTGCCAGGGCCACCGCCAGCCCTACCGGTGTGTAATCAAACATGGAAAAGCCATCACCACTGCTGGCCTGGCGAAAGCCGGATACAATCAGGTTAGGGGGTGTGCCTATCAGGGTGGTCATGCCCCCCAAAATAGTGCCAAAGGCCAGGGGCATCAGTATTTTGCCAGGGGGCAGCTGCTGTCGCCTGGCCATTTGCAGCGCAATGGGCATCAGCAGTGCCAGCGCCCCTACGTTGTTCATAAAGGCAGACAGCACGGCTCCCAGGCCGGTGAGCGCCACAATGGACACCACAGGGCCGGACTGAGCGGGCAGAAAGGTACGGGCCAGCACATCAACGGCACCTGAACTTTGTAACCCCTTACTCAGCACCAGCACACAGGCCACCGTGATCACTGCCGGGTGCCCCAGGCCATTAAAAGCAGCGTCAGCCGACACCAGGCCGGTAAAGATACAGGCCAGCAAAGCTGCCGATGCCACCATATCGTGACGCCAGCGTCCCCACATAAACAGCACCACTGTCGCGGCCAGAATAGCCAGAATGGTGATTTGTGATTGATCCATAACCCGTATCTCTCTCAAAGGATGGCATCACGCCCCGGGAGCGAAATCACACCATCACCAACATTTTTCGAGTGTAGCAGCCTTTCTTTTGTGCACAACCGAAAAAATATGATAAACCATTGAACTTTAAGGTTTATATGCCAGATGTACAAAGATGGTGTTTCCGTCTTCAGCGCGCTAAGATCCAGCCTTTAATTCTATTCGGTGACCTCCATGATAAAGCTTGGCGACTATAACTCTCTTCCTCTGTTACGACTGGGCGACAAGGGCGGCTGGCTGGACGGCGGTGATGAGGGCGAATTGTTCCTGCCCCACAGTCAGTTGCCGGCCAATGCCAAGCCGGGCGACAAGATCACCGTTTTCATTTATCTGGACGCGGATCTGGTACCGGTGGTAACCACCGACAGGCCCAAGGGGCGGGTGAACGAGTTTGCCTCACTGCGCGTGGTCACGGTTAACCGTTTGGGTGCCTTTATGGACTGGGGCATGAAGAAAGACATTTTCGTCCCTCAGCGCAATCAGGCCACGCCCATGCAAACCGGCCGCCACTATGTGGTTTACCTGTATCTGGATCACGAAGGCCGCATGGTCGCCACCAGCAAGCTGGAGCCTTTTCTCAGCAAGGATATGCCCGGCTACCACGCCGGAGACGAAGTCAGTCTGTTGATCGTGGCCGGTACGCCGCTGGGACTGAAAGCCATTGTGGATGGCAAATACTGGGGCCAGCTGTTCAAGTCTGAGCTGCCCGAACGTCTGCCCATGGGCAAAAGCCTGCGCGGCTACATCAAGCAGCAGCGCGACGACGGCAAACTGGATCTCACCCTGTTTAAACCCGGCCCGGGTAAAACCGACGAAGCCGCAGAAAAGGTTCTGGCCAGGCTGCAGGCCGCCGGCGGCAGCCTGGCGGTTAATGACAAGACCGATCCCGACACTATTTACCGCCAGTTCGGTATCAGCAAGGGCACGTTTAAAAAAGCCATCGGCGGTCTTTATAAGCAGGGCAAAATCGTGATAGAACCTCATGGTATCCGGCTGTCCTTAGAAAACGAAAACTAAGCACAGCGCCGTGGCCGACAGGGAGGTATGAATGGAGCAGGAAACCGGCAATGCCTGTTCACTGGTACTGACCGGGGGAGGAGCACGGGCAGCTTATCAGGTGGGGGTGCTGAAGGCCGTTGCCGAATGCTACCCACGGGGGCATGCTATTCCCTTCCCCATATTGTGCGGCACGTCAGCCGGTGCCATTAATGCCACCGCGCTGGCCTGCTATGCTTCCTGTTTTCATTTGGGCGTGCGCAAGCTGGAGTATGTGTGGCGTCATCTTAACACCCATAAGGTGCTGCGCCTGCAGCTGGGGCGCATTGTTACGCACTCTGCCAAAAGTCTGATTAAGGGCGCGTTAGGGCAGCCAGCACAGATGGCCATGCCGTTGTTTGATAACAGCCCGCTGGAACGCCTGCTGGAAACCCTGATTGACTTTCAGCGCATCGATAACAACCTGCTTTACGGTGCCCTGGAAGTACTGGCCATTACTGCCTCCAACTATAACACCGGTGATTCCACCACCTTTTTTCAGGGCCGGCCCTATCATCAGCCCTGGGCCAGAGCAGGCCGCTCCGGTCGCTCCTCCATTATTGCCACGCCGCATTTAATGGCCAGCAGTGCCCTGCCTTTTGTATTCAAACCCTGCCGCCTGCAGAACCACTTTTATGGTGACGGCTCCATTCACCAACTGAATCCATTGAGCCCGGCCATTCATCTGGGGGCCAGACGCATTTTAATTGTGAGCCTGGCTCATGAAGAGCAAGACTCGGCACTGCTTTCCGGCAACCCCAGCAGCTCGGACATTGCCGGCCATTTGCTGGATACCATTTTTACCGATGCCCTCACCTCAGACATTGAGCGGCTGCAACGTATTAACAGCACCATAGCGCTGGTGCCGGAGCGTAAGCGCGAGCAACTGGCACTGCGTCATATTGATAATCTGGTATTGCAGCCCAGCCAGAATCTGGATGAATTAACCCATAAACACTTTCATCGCTTACCCGGTAACATTCGTGCAGTATTGCGTTTGTTTGGCGTAGAGGCCGGCGATGCCACCGGTCTGGCAAGCTTTTTGCTGTTTGAGCAGGAATATTGCCGGGAGCTGATTGATCTGGGCTATAAAGATACGCGGGCACGCATGGAAGAAGTGTGTTTGTTTTTGGAAGTGTGATTGAAAAACAAGGGAATGGGGAATGGGGAATGGTGGGCCGGAATCGGGAAGTAAAACCAAAGGATTCCCAATTCCCTGCTCCCTACTCCCTACTCCCTACTCCCTACTCCCCGATTTTCACCCTGCGTTGGCGGCAACAATCAGCTTTTGGCCGGTGCGTAACATATGCTTGCTGCTCAGCTGGTTCCAGCGCAGCAGGTCGGCAATGCTGACGCTGAAGCGGCTGGCAATCACAGACAGCGAGTCACCGGCCTTAACCAGATAAGTGCTTTGCTCAGGCACTGCAGCCGGTGCCGGCGCGGCACTGGAAGGCACCAGCAAGGTCTGGCCAATGCGAATAGTGTTGCTCGTCAGGTTATTGGCCTGTTTAAGCGCGCTGATATGAGTGCCGTGACGACGGGCAATTACTCCCAGGCTGTCTCCCCCTTTTACGCGGTAGCGGGCATAGCTCATACGCTCTTCGGCCGGCAAGTCGGCCATGGCCAGTTCAAACGTTTCTGCATGACGCACCGGCACCAGGATTTCTGCTGCAATCAGCGGTGAAGTGGCCGTGTGCTTGTAAGCCGGGTTCAGTGCTTTTATCTGAGCCCGGCTGACACCGGCAAGATCTGCAGCCATGTGCAAATCTACCTGCCCTTCTACCGCCACGGCCGCAACCTGCGGACGATTGGGAATGGCAGGCACAACCATGCCATAGTGCCCGGGACGCTTGAGAATATCAGCCAGTGCCATCAGCTTGGGCACATAGTTCTGGGTTTCTTTGGGCAAAGACAAAGACCAGTAGTCAGTGGGCTTGCCCTGACGGCGATTGGCACGAATGGCGCGCTGCACCCGGCCTTCGCCGGAGTTATAGGCAGCCAGAGCGTGCGTCCAGTTACCATCAAAGAATTTGTGCAGATACTCAAGGTAATCCAGTGCAGCCCGGGTAGATGCCATCACATCATAACGGCCGTCATACCAGCTGTCGTAGTGCAGGCCAAAGTTCTTGCCGGTGCTTTGCAACATCTGCCACAGACCGGCAGCATGACCGTGAGAATAGGCTTTGGGGTTAAAAGTGCTTTCCACCACCGGCAGCAGGGCCAGCTCCATTGGCATATTCCGTTTTTCTATCTCTTCCTTGATGAGATAGAGAAACGGTCTGGCGCGTTCAGTGACGGAACTCATGTACTGTGTCTGCTTCAGATACCAGTTGCGCTGGGCTACCACTCTTGGGTGATCAGCCGGTATCTCAAGGGTCATGCCGTCGGCAAGATGCTGCCACAGATCCTGCTGCTCCAGCTTGCTCTCCGGGGCACTTGGCGTATCGTCCGAAGAATGCCGGCTGTAACGACCGGAGGCCTTGAGTGAAGCATGGTCTTTCGACTTGGGATAGAGCCGCTGACTGGTTTGCTCGGTGCTGTTATGGCCATGTGTCTGGCGCGCCGAATCGGTGGATACCGCCTGGCAACCCGCCAGCAGCAAGGCACCGGATAAAAGGCAAAGTCTTATCATCGTGTCTGCTTTCCAAAAAAACGGCGGCCAGTGTATGCTTTGTGAGCAGCTTAATCAAGTTCGTTAAAAATGGTCTTTCCAGCGTCTAAGTGCAGCGAATATCTCATGCTCTTCATTTAACTCCCTTAACGCCTGCATCTGGGCAGCGGCTCTTACTTCAGGCTGCGCTACCCGTAAAAACACATTCACGGCATTTTCACGTTCTATGCTGGATGGCAGCGTAGGCACGTCCTGTTGCCGGCATTTAGCCACTTCTTTCATATAACTGAGCAATGCCGTATTACCCGGCTCTACCGCATGACAGAATGCCAGATTGGATTGAGTGTATTCGTGGGCACAATAGACCTGTGTGCTGCCGGGCAAGGCGGCCAGCCGGCTTAACGACCGGTACATCTGCTCTGGCGTTCCTTCAAACAAACGGCCACAGCCCCCCGAAAACAATGTGTCCCCACAAAACAGCATATTGTTGCCGTAATAAGCAATATGCCCCAAAGTATGGCCGGGTACTTCCAGCACCTGCAGCTCAAGCTCCAGTGCCGGTAATGACACCCGGTCACCTTCTTTCAGCGCAATGGCATCAGGAACCGGCAGACGCTCGCCGGCAGGCGCATAAACGGCAACATAGGGATACTGTGCCAGCAGCTGTTTTACACCGCCGGTATGATCATGATGATGATGCGTAATTAATATGGCAGCAAGCGCCAGCTCACGCTCAGCCAGTGCCGTCAGCACAGGCGTGGCATCACCGGGGTCCACCACAACCGCCTGTCGGCCATTGCCTATCAGCCAGATATAGTTATCGTTAAAGGCACGAAGGGAAATTGCATTCATTGTTCTTGCATCCTTGGCATATTCAAACTGCCAAAGCTTACCAGAGGGATTATGGATACAGCCAGCCACACAACACTATCTCCTCCGCTCACCTGGAGCAGTCTGCCCCGGGGGCGCTACATTGCCGCTCAGCTACAGCAGCGCCTGGATGACTGGGCTCCCGGCCTGTTCGGTTTCAGCCTGCTCAAGGTGGATGCACTCAGTGCGGCTTTGTCGCTGGAGCGCAGCCGGCTGCGCCAGGGCGTAGTGATGGCCCAGACCGAGCAGGAAAACATGGATCTGCTGGGCGACGCCACTGCCATGCCTTTTTCCCCGGGCAGCCTGGATGCCTGTCTGCTGGCCCATGTGCTGGAATACAGTGCTCATCCTCATGCCATTCTGCGGGAGGCAGAAACCGCCCTGAGAGATGACGGCTGGCTTATTTTATCGGGCTTTAATCCTTATGGCAGTGCCGGTCTGGCGCGCTGGCTGCCGGGGTGGCGTAAAAGACTGCCCCACTGGCACGCCATGGTGGCACCTGCCAGGGTAGAAGACTGGCTGAAACTGCTGGGGTTTGAAGTGATTAAGCGCGATTACATCGGCTTTACCGGTTTTATGCCCTGGCTGGCCCACTGGCAGCGGCAGCGTTGTCCGCAGTTTTGCCCGTCTCCGGCAGCGGTCTATATTTTACTGGCACGCAAACGCCGTTTTCCGCTTACGCCCATACAGGAACGCAGACGGGCTCCTGCGCCGGTAGCCCGCCCCGAGATGGCCCGTCAGCGCGAATAACCGGTATCCTCCCGGTGGCTGCTTTCCTTCATGGCTGCCTCCCGGGCCAGATCGTCGCACCGCTCGTTTTCCGGATGTCCGCTGTGACCTTTCACCCAATGCCATTCCACCTTGTGACGCTGGCAGGCATCATCCAGCTGTTGCCAGAGATCGGCATTTTTTACCGGTGTTTTCGCCGAGGTCCGCCAGTTATTCCGCTTCCACCCCGAAATCCATTGAGTAATGCCCTGACGCACATATTGACTGTCGGTGGTCAGAGAGACCTCACAAGGGGAGCTGAGTGCTTTGAGGCCTTCAATCGCGGCCAGCAGCTCCATGCGGTTATTCGTGGTCAGCCGAAAGCCGCCGCTCAGCTCTTTTCGGTGCTGCTTGTAGATAAGCACGGCACCATAGCCGCCCGGCCCCGGATTACCAAGGCAGGAGCCATCTGTATAGAGCTGAACCTGTTTCATATCTTGCCTGTTACATGAATATACAAAGGCCGGCAGTCTGCCATAAACACAGGGGGTGAGCCAGCGCACACCCTTATCATATTGTGCTTCAGACGATATACTGACCGCTGCATTTTGCGGAGGATAAACACAGTGTTAACCGAATCTGGCTATCAGCGGCAGGTGGTGCTCGATACCGAAACCACAGGTATGAACATGGACTCGGGCCCTCATTATGTGGGGCACAGAGTGATCGAGATTGGCTGTGTCGAAGTGGTCAACCGGCGCTTAACCGGCCGGCACCTGCATATGTACCTCAGACCAGACCGAAAAGTAGATGAAGAAGCCATTCGGGTTCATGGCATTACTGATGATTTTCTCGCTGACAAACCAGAATTTGCCAGCCAGGCTGATGAATTTATCGACTTTATCCGTGGGGCCGAAATGGTCGCCCACAACGCGCCCTTTGACGTTGGCTTTCTTGATTATGAAATGGAGCTGCTGGGCAGGCCTGAACGCATGGCCCAGCTGTGTAAGGTCACCGATACGCTGGCCATGGCGCGCCAGCTTTATCCGGGCAAGCGCAACAACCTGGACGTGCTTTGTGATCGCTATGGCATAGACAACAGTCACCGTACCCTGCACGGCGCTTTGCTGGATGCCGAGATCCTGGCAGATGTCTACCTGCTGATGACAGGTGGCCAGACCAAACTCAACCTGTACCAGGATGGCGGAGAACAAAGCAACAACGGCAGCGAGCTGCGGCGACTGGCCAGCAGCCGGCCTCCCCTGAAGATCATTCGCGCCCTGAATGCAGAGCTGGAAGCCCACGAACGCCGGCTCGATCTGATTGAAAAACAAGGCGGCTCCTGCCTGTGGCGTCCCTGATGCAACTAACCATGATCAAACAGATGCTGCTGACGGCACTGGCGCTGCTGTCTTTTACCGCGTCAGGCAAAGAGCAACACGCACGCTGGCTTGACAACACCTTCAGAATTGATCCTTCGGTCAAGGAAGTCACCCTGTTTATAGAACGTGAAGCCCCTTCGGTGCCGGTAGTGCTGATTAAACCGGATGGCAGTAAACTCTATTACCAGCGCCACCCTGATAACGTGAGCTGGGCCTCTACCGACAAGCGGGATGTCATTACCCTTTGGCAGCCACAGCCCGGTCCCTGGCAGGCCACCGGTAAAATAGCCGGCGAGCACGCTATTACTTTGCTCAGCGTGTTTCATCTGCAGCTGGATGCCCTGCCCAACCGTGTGTTTCAGAATGAAGTCATTCAGCTGAACGGTCAGCTTGCCTATAAAAATACCACCCTCGATGCCAATTATTATCTTGATGGCCTTTCACTGAAAGCACTGCTTTATGCCGAAAACCCGCAGAACCAGGATGCCTTTTCCCGTGCGCCTGTTGAGCTTGGCACTTTCAAGGATAATGGCACCGGTGCCGACGCCATTCCCGGTGACGGCATCATGACTGCAGAAGTTATTTTTGATGCACTGCCGGGGGATTATTTGTTTCAGGCAGAAGTATCCAATGGTGTGCTGGCCCGCTACGTTCAGCATACACTGCTGCTTTATCCACAGCCGGTACGGGCCCGTTTTACCACCCCCGATTCTGAACGTAACTGGCGTATTGAGCTGGAAACTGACAGTGACGTACTGGCTGACAGTCTGGTGGTGACCGGCGAGCTTATCAACCCGCTGGAGCAGTCGGTGACTATTTCTGGCCAGGGCACCAGCATAGCGCTGCCTGCTGCCCGCCAGCCCGGCAACTATCGCTGGCAGGGAAAAGCGTATGTCACTACCATGGACGGCCGTGAAATTCAGATTAAATTAAAAGACCAGGTTGTGCGAGTGGTAGCCCCCCTGCCTGAGCCCTTTGCCGGCAGCGCCGCTCAGACGCCGCCCGCTCCGCTGTGGCAGCAGTGGTGGCTGTGGGCCGCCCTTGCCCTGGTAGTGATCTCAGCCGTTGCCGGATTGTGGTGGCGTAAACGCCGAAAACAGCCAAAGTGATGTTTTTGGCGTCTTGAGTATAAAAAACAAGCGAACGATTCATAATTGGCATTTCAGGGCTTGACGCCCTTTCCGTTCAGCCATATAGTTTAACCCGCTTGCAGCGAAAGCCAAGCACCGGAGCGGTAGTTCAGTTGGTTAGAATACCGGCCTGTCACGCCGGGGGTCGCGGGTTCGAGTCCCGTCCGCTCCGCCACTTATAAGAAGCCCTTAGCTAGTTGATAGCTAAGGGCTTTTTGCTTTTATGACTTCAGTAAAATTACCCTTCCTCATTCTGTCAAATCTCTCTTCGTGACCAAACCGTGACCATTTTGTGACTCAGGCGCGGTTTTGACCGGTACTCAAAATTGCACTCCTGAACTATTACATCTGATGACCGTAACAATCCGTCTTCATTATTCCGTAAACGCATCTAGAGTTTCGTCCGCCGGCTCGTCATCAGCCGTTGTTTGGGCACACCGCTCGCATGAGTGGAACGATAGTCCGAACCCGAGAACTCGGGTAAGGTGTCTCGGGAGTATAAGCTCTGCAGTCACACCCCGAAATGAAATTTCTCCAAAATCCTACGTTCGTTTTTTGCTCAACTCTACTGTATCCGCACCTTTGTTCATCGAGAAGCCGAAGGCTTCCTCTCTACTATTCAACTAGGTCTGATCGTATACTCCCAATAGCAAACTAATAAGGAGCAATGTGATGAAGCGTAGTGTGGTACAGCTCATCTATGAGCAACCGGAGTGGTTACCACATGTAGGTTGGTGGCGAGTGTTACAAGTGGCTCGGCTTCAACGAAACCAAGAAAAGCTAGCTAACTGCAGCGACATACTGGAAAAAATGCCAAGCGATAGCTAAAGCTAAAAAGTATCAGGGAGTGACGATATGTCGTCAGAAGCAGACACCAGAGCAAACTACATCGACCCAGCGTTAAAAGCCGCGCATTGGCAACCGGGCAACATCATTCGGGAACATTACTTTACCGATGGCCGTAAGCTTGCTGGCGGTGTCCGTGGTCGTCGTTGTTTCGTCGATTATCTGCTCCATAAAGACAATCGTTACCTTGCAGTTGTTGAAGCAAAAAGAGAATCTGAACATCCAACCAAAGGCCTTCAACAAGCCATCGACTATGCCAAGAAGCTACTCGTTCGTTTTGTCTATTCAAGCAACGGCAAACAAACCTATGAGTTCGATTTAGAAACCGGCAAAGGCGACTACATCGAGTTTTACCCAACACCACAAGAGCTTGAAAACCGCTACGTGGGTGTTAACTCGGACCTAGGCCAGCAGCTTCGTAATGTGCCCTTTCATTTAGAAGGCGCAATGCAGCCGCGTTATTACCAAGAATTAGCGGTCCATGCCGCCACAGATGCTATTGGTAAAGGTAAGCCACGCGTGCTGTTAACGCTGGCGACTGGTACAGGTAAAACCTTTATTGCCTTTCAAATCGTCCATAAACTGTTTCAGTCCCGTTGGAACAAAGAATCTCCGGGTACACGTAGGCCTAGAATTTTGTTTTTAGCCGATCGCAATATTTTGGCCGATCAAGCCATTAACACTTTCAATCCATACGAAAAAGATCTCATCAAAATAAATGGTGAGGAGGTACGCAAGCGGGGTGGAGTCGTGCCAACTAATGCGCATATCTTTTTTGCTATCTACCAAGCTATTGCTGAGCGTGAAAATATTGAAGGCTACTACAAAGCGTACCCAAGTGATTTCTTTGACCTCGTAATGATTGACGAGTGTCACCGTGGCAGTGCCAATGAGACAGGCTCTTGGCGAGCGATACTCGATCATTTTGGCAGTGCGGTGCATGTCGGCCTAACAGCTACACCAAAACGTGAAGCTAACGTGGATACCTACGACTACTTTGGTACACCTGCTTTTGAATACTCATTAAAAGACGGCATCAATGATGGCTTCTTAACGCCATATCGTGTCAAACGGGTACGTACCAACTTAGACGAGCTGGTGCTAACTAAAGATGACCAAGTGATCGAAGGTGAATCAGGGCAAGACGTCTACCAGGTTGAAGATTACGACAAAAAAATCGTCGTAGATGAACGTACCGAACTGGTCGCAAAAGCCATTTTGGACAATATCAATCCACTAGAAAAAACCATCGTATTTTGTGAAAACCAAAATCATGCACTGACCATGCGTGACATGATCAACAAACACAAAAAGCTGAAAGATCCGCACTACTGCGTGCGCGTGACCAGTGACGAAGGTAAAGTTGGCCGTGAGCTACTGGAAAAATTCCAAGATAACGACAAAGACATTCCCACCATCATTACCTCATCGCAAATGTTAACCACAGGGGTAGATGCCCGTAATGTGCGTAACGTAGTTCTGGATAGAACCGTAGGCTCAATGGTGGAGTTTAAACAAATTGTTGGTCGCGGCACCCGTGTTTTTGATGGCAAAGATTATTTTACAATTGTCGATTTTCGCGGTGCAACCAATAAGTTTTATGATAAAGATTGGGATGGCGAACCTGAAGCGCCAGAGCCAGGTGGCATTGGAGAGCCAACAACACCACCTTACACACCAGAGCCCCCCGGAGTAACAGATGACCCAGAGCCTGAACCGGGCGAGCCAAAAACTAAGTTAAAAGTAAAGCTAGGTAAACACCGTGAACTGAAAGTCATTGATGTAGAAACCCGTTATATTGATGAAAATGGTAAGCCCCTCACGGTGCAAGAATTTGTTGAGCGCTTGATCACCCAATTGCCAGGTTTGTTTAAATCGGTTGAGGAATTGCGGCAGATATGGTCAGACCCGGACGAGCGCGAAACCTTGCTCGTTAAACTCGTACAAGCAGGCTTTGATAAAGAGCAACTCGCCACACTACGACGCATGTTCGAGGCTGAAGACTGCGATATCTTTGATCTGCTGGCTTTTTTAGCTTTTGAACAGCCCATGGCAACCCGTAAAGCTCGCGCAGATCAAGTTCGTACTAACAGCGCCTTCTTTAAACAATACCAGCAAGAAAAGGCTCAGCAGTTTTTGTACTTTGTACTCAATCGTTATGAGCAAACCGGCAGCACAGAATTATCACGCGAGCGCTTGCCTGCTCTCATTGAGCTGTCAGGCTTGGGTACAGTAAAAGACGCCTCAACAGCATTCGGTGGAAAACCTGCCTATTTGCTGGCGGCTTTTAAACAATTACAACAACAGCTATATCACGTGAATTGAAATGGAACTAACACTAGCGCCTAACCCGTTGCACGATCAGCCGCAGACCCTGCATATCAACAAAGTTGCGACCTTGATTGGTGAAAATGGCAGCGGTAAGTCCAGCATCTTGCAGTCAGTATTTGAAGAGCGGTTAAACAAGCGCGCACATCACCACCTAAATGTGGTGTGCTTTTCTTCAGGGCAGAATGAAAACTACTCTGAAAAGTTTGGTCTTTACTTAAAACGCGAACGTCAAGCCGGTAGAGGGTTGGGTTTAGAGTGCCTTTACTTTGACAAGCCTTGGTCAAAATTACTCATTTTCCTCGCAACGGCGACTAAGCGTAGTGGCAAAGTTCGTTCATTTTTGCGCGAACGAGGTTATGTTACTGAATCGGAATTTGAAGGTGATGACCAAACTACTTACTTAAAATGCGCATTCAAAATTGATAGAAGCTATGTCAATCGAGTCCAAGACGCCCTGAGGCGCGAAGAAAATGGCGAAGTTGATACGCTACGAAATACTCCCTATTTCCGTTCGTTAGACAGCTTTATTAGTAGCTTACTCTCTAATGATTATGAGTTTGAGCAACCTCTGCGTAAGCGAATTATTGAAATACCAGCAAGCCGACTGATCGATGTTTCTTTCGATTACCCAAGACAACCACAAGCAGGTGAAGAAGGTATAGAAGCTGGTGAGGCAAATGCTCAGGCTCAAAATATAGCGTTTGATCCTGAAGTAAACTTTTTTACCCAAGCGGCAGACAACGATTACTTCATTGATAAAAAAGGCTATAAGCTTTTATTTAAAGATGGAATAGAACTTGACCAGTTAAGCGATGGTGAATATCAACTGCTCTTTCTATACGCGTTGATAGACCTTTTTGATGCGCCGAATACTCTATTTCTGTTTGATGAAGCAGATTCGCACCTGCACTACAAAAACGTAGAGAAACTATGGTCACTATTACACAGCATTCAAGGCCATGCGATTACTACGACACACCTGTTGGATTCTATTTCTGCAAAAGAAAATCGCATAGAACACCTGAAAGTTGTGGAACACGGTAGAATCAATGAAGACAACAAAATCAAGCAATTGATCAGCCGACTCAGTGTGTTATCCCGTGCAAAATCTGTAGAGTTTGAAGTGTGTGGAAAACTGCCTAACATCGCCTTATTAGATGACTACAACGACTGGATTATCTTTACCAAACTCGCATCACGTGCGGGGTTAGACGTAAATCGATTAGCCACTGTGCATGCCATGAAGAAGTCATCCAGCTACGCTACAGCTAACGAAACCTTTGGCAAGGGCAAAATAGATTGGTTACATGGCTTAAGCAAGATTGAATCACCTCTTGTCACAACGCAGATTTTCCTAATTTGTGATCGAGATGAGGCGGCATTGAACTGGAATATTGCCAATGGCGTTCAAGTGAACGGGCAAATGTATCGTGAGTTGCTAAATGCTATTCAATGGCCGCGTGGCACCAATGTATTGCCATATCTATTGGCTTGGAAACGCCGCGAAATCAAAAACTATTTGCTCTCATACACCGCATTGGCGCACCATAATCTGCTTGGCCAAATAAACAATGGTGATATTGCGCAGCGCAATCACCTTCAATCCAATAACCCTGGTGATAACGACGATATTCGTAGGATGAACGTCAAAGACATTATTAACCCGCTGATTAACACCGATGGTGAAGGCTTGGACCCAGCAAAACTTCAAGCCTATATCGATCTGATTCCGCCCGCAGAAATCAGCGAAGATATCACTAATATGTACAATTTTATTATCGGAAAACTATAAGCCATGTCATTACAACAAAAAATTGACCGCATAACCGACATACTGCGCCGCGACGATGGCATTAGTGGTGCTATGCACTATACCGAGCAAACCTCGTGGGTGTTGTTCTTAAAGTTTTTGGATGATTACGAGTCTGAAAAAGAAGATGAAGCCGTGCTGTCAGGTAAAGACTACCAACCAGTATTGGATGAAGAGCACCGTTGGTCAAATTGGGCCTGCCCGAAAAATGCTGAGGGCAAGCTAGACATTAACCAAGTTCGCACGGGTGATGACTTAACCGATTATGTGAATAACGAGTTATTCCCTTACTTAAAAAGCTTTGCCAATGCAGCCGTTACGGGCTCCGACCCTAAATCCTTCGCCTATAAGATTGGTGCCATTTTCCAGTATTTAGACAACAAGGTGGCGTCTGGCCATACCTTGCGTGAAGTGCTGGATATTATCGACACGCTTAACTTCCAGTCCAGTGATGAAATGTTTGAGCTCTCGTTAGTTTATGAAGGCTTATTGCAAAACATGGGCGATGCCGGTGGCTATGCGGGTGAATTTTACACCCCGCGCCCAGTAGTGCGTGCCATGATCAAGGCCATTGACCCACAAGCCGGGCAAACCATTTACGATGCCGCAGCTGGCTCGTGTGGATTCCTAGTCGAAGCCTTTGACCACCTGAAAGCTAAAAAGAGTGCGCTTTCTACTGAGCAATGGGACTTTATCCAACGCGATACCTTCTTTGGTTTCGAAAAAACCTCGCTGGCTTATGTGATGGGCATGATGAACATGATTTTGCATGGTATCGAGTCACCCAACTTGTTCCGTGGTAATACCCTGACCCAGAATATCCGAGACATTCAGGAAAAAGACCGTTACGACATTATTCTGGCTAACCCACCGTTTGGCGGGAAAGAAAAAGATCAGATCCAACAGAACTTTCCTATTAAAGCGAATGCCACCGAATTGCTGTTTTTACAGCACTTTATGAAAACGCTAAAAAGTGGCGGCAAAGCTGCCATCGTAGTACCAGAAGGCGTGCTGTTCCAAACCAACAGTGCGTTTAAACAGGTAAAACAAGAACTGCTGGAAAATTTTAACCTACACACCATTTTAAGCCTACCCGCTGGGGTATTTTTGCCATATTCGGGCGTAAAAACCAATGTGCTGTTTTTTGAGCGCAGCGGCGGCACCAGCGATGTCTGGTACTACGAATGTGAGCCTGAGCAAAAGCTCACCAAAAACAAACCAATCACCGACGAGCACCTTAAAGAATTTGTTGAGCTGTATAACAGCCGCGAAACTACGGATCGTTCCTGGACGGTATCCGCCAGCAAATTGGCTGAAGATTTCGACCTGTCTGCCAAAAACCCAGCCAAGCAGAAAGATGCCGAACATTTAGCGCCAAGCGATATTCTTAAGCAGATCCGCACTAAAGAAAAACTCGTGTCAGGCCTGTTGGATGAAATTGAAGACCTGTTGGCGGAGAAATAAGCATGGAGCAGGTTTTGTATAAACTGCCGGAAGGGTGGGATTACACTGATTTAGCCTCACTCTGTAAGTTTGAGAATGGAGATCGAGGGAAAAACTATCCATCCAGAGATGCTTTTGTAGCATCAGGAATTCCTGTCATTAACGCGGGCAATTTAGATGGACGGAAAATAATCGAGGCTGGGCTAAATTATATCCCCCGCGAACGGTACGATATTTTGGGTTCAGGGAAAGTCCGCCAAGGCGACCTACTGTTCTGCTTAAGGGGATCTTTGGGCAAGTGTGCTATTGTGAGCAATCTAAGCGAAGGTGCAATTGCCTCATCCTTGGTAATTGTTAGACCGTCTGAAGCTCTAGATCCAAATTACTTACTGTACTACTTCAACAGTCCCCTATGCTCTACTTTCATTGAGCGATATAACAATGGTGCTGCTCAACCAAATTTGTCTGCAAAAAGTTTGTCCAAGTTTCTCATTCCACTGACATCACAGAAAGAACAAAAACGCATCGTCGAAAAACTCGATGCACTGCTCACCCGGATCGACATCGCCATCGAGCATTTGCAAGAAAGCGTCACACTGAAAAATAGCCTTCTTCAATCAGCACTCGATGGTCAGTTTTCAGCTATCACTGACCGAATGACGATTGAATCGTTGGCTGAGGTAAAAGGCGGCAAGCGCTTACCAAAAGGCGAAAAGCTAAGTGATGAAGAGACTGAGCACCCCTATATCCGAGTGGCAGATTTTACAGATAAAGGAACGATAGATTTATCTGGTATCAAGTACGTATCGAAAGAAATCCACGAACAAATCAAACGCTATGTGATTTCCAAAGACGACCTTTATATTAGTATTGCCGGAACTATAGGTAAGACAGGTTTTGTCCCCCCTGAATTGGACGGTGCAAACCTGACAGAAAACGCCGCTAAGTTGGTTATCAGAGATAAACAACAACTAGATTTAAGCTACCTGTATCTATTTACATTGACCTCTGATTTCTCTGCACAGGCAGGGTTAGCTACCAAGACAGTTGCACAGCCTAAGTTGGCACTAACTCGTTTAAGCAAGATTGAAATCCCAATGTGTTCATTGGAAGAGCAGAAGTCATTGGTATCAACGATTGAAGCGCTGAAAAGTAAAATTCACGATGCGGAAGCAGTGCTTCTAGGGAAAATAGAAGACTTGAAAAGTTTAAAAGCATCAATTCTCGATTCTGCCTTCAAAGGCGAGCTCTAAGGAGGGAGTATGGCATTCGATACCACAGTTTTTGAACAGAAAGAGTTCAGAGAGGCAATTAAAAAACTCGAAGAATTGCTCTCACACTCAAAAGCGGTTCTGTTAGGTGCAGGGGCGAGTTTTTGCGCTGGGCTTCCATTGACCAACCAGCTAACAGAAAGAGCACTAATAAGTGACAAGCTCTCCGACGATTCAAAGCAGATATTGACTGCCATACAAAATTCTTTTGCTGGCGCAAATCCAGCTTCGCATATAGAAGACTACTTAAGCGAACTCGTAGATTGGCTTGCTATCACTACTCGCCGAACAAATCGCAATGTAACGTCTAGCAGCGTATTGATTGGAGGTACTGAATACAGCAACGATCAGCTATTGCAAGCAATAAAAGAGATAAAACTCGCTATTTTTGACGTCATTAATGTTGAAGTAGATTCTGCTGTACATGAGCGTTTTGTTCAGGCATTACACCGACCAATGCGACCAGGGAAAGAGAGCCTACCGAGCACCATTGATTATCTGGTGATGAACTACGACACGTTAATTGAAGACTCACTCGCACTATCACAATTGAGATATGCCGATGGTTTAGAAGGCGGTGTATCAGGATGGTGGAACCCTTTGACGTTTGAACAGAACAATCTTGATGCGCAAGTATTTAAGCTACATGGTTCCATCAATTGGGCTGAACATAGTTCTTCATCAACACCATTGCGTATTGCTCCGCATTTGAAGCGCAGCCAAGATCAAGCTGCGAAGATTATGATTTGGCCTGCATCGACTAAATACCGTGAAACTCAACTCGACCCCTACGCAAATTTAATGCACAGAGCAAGAGCTGTTTTAAACCCGCGAGATGGTAGCCAACGAGTTTTATTGATTGCAGGTTATAGCTTTGGCGATGCCCATATCAATCTAGAAATCGAACGTGGTTTAAGGGCTTCAAATGGCAATTTAACCGTGATTGCGTTTACGAGCGACCCTGTACCTAGTGGCGCGCTGAAAATTTGGTATGAAGACAGCTCGATCAATGAACAAGTACTTATTTTTGCCGATAAAGGTTTTTATCACGCCGATCACAAGGCAACCTCAGAAAATAGCATTGAATGGTGGAAGTTTGAAAACCTAACCCAGATCCTTGAAGGAGGTATTTGATATGGACAACAAATACATAAAACCCATTGAGAATCTCTCTATCGGTAAAATTATTGAGGTCGATGGCTCGCGGATTATCGCCGAACTTGACCCTACGATTTCAGACTTGTCCCGCGTATTTGCTGGTGAAAACTATCCGATTGGACAGTTTGGCTCAATCATCAAAGTTCATTTTGGTCGCCGATCTATTTATGGGTTAGTCAGTCGATTACGTATGAAGGCTGATTATCAGCTAGAAAAGGGCTTGCCTGTCGCCTCTTCAGATGAGCGAATTATTGAAGCTGACTTGTTTGGTGAAGGGGAGTGGCGCAGAAAGGGAGAAAATGAATTTTCTCTTGAGTTTGAACGTGGTGTAGCAACTTACCCTCTGCCGCAGCAAACCATTTATCTGACACCCAAATCAGAGCTTAGGTTTATTTACGGTGATGCCAAAGGCGCGGTTATTCAACTTGGTGAGCATGTTGGCTCAGGCGGTGCTCCTTGTTACGCTGAATTAAATGAATTACTAGGTAAGCACACTGCCATCCTAGGCTCTACCGGTGCCGGTAAATCAGGCACTGTTGCGGCAGTTATTCACAGTATTCTCGAGCGCGGACAGATAGCTAATCATGAGCACTGGCACCCACAAATTATTATCCTCGACCCTCATAATGAATACGGCAAAGCGTTCCCTGCACACCAACGTTTATCGACCGATGAAGGTTCACTAAAACTACCGTATTGGTTACTCGATTTAGAAGAGTCACTGAGCTTGTTTATCGGCAAGACCGAGTTTTCAGCAACATCACAATCAAATATTGTTAAAAATGCCCTAATAGCGGTTCGTGAGGAAGCAGCTGGACAGCTTGGGCTTAATAAGAACCAATTAACAGTTGACTCGCCGATCCCTTACATTATTGGAAGTGCAGAAGGCTTAGATCATTTCGGATTCAAAGATGGGGTACGCTACGAAGAAGGATTAATCGGTGCCATCAACGCGCAGCGACCAGAAAACAAAGACAAAAAACAGCATGAGGATTTTAGCCGAGTTATTCGAAAGATAGATTCATTGCTAAAAGATGGTCGACTCAAATTCATGATGGAAAGTTGGGATGGTGACAAAGATCCGTTACCTACAATCGTCAATCAGTTCTTAACGCAGCAAACCACAGTGCAAATTGTTGACTTATCTGGTGTGCCCAATGAAGTAGCTGGGGTAGCTAGCGCTGCAATCGCGAGAATAGTTTTTCAACTTAAAGTCTGGCAAACCGAGGCTGAACGGCAAAATAGCCCAGTACTTTTGGTGTGTGAAGAAGCACACAGATACGTACCGAATCGTGGTGAAGCTCAGTATGAGGCAGCGCAGTCTGCAATTCGTCGAATTGCGAAGGAAGGCCGTAAGTATGGCGTTGGTCTGTTACTCGTTTCTCAGAGACCTAGTGAAGTTGAGGCAACGGTGTTATCGCAATGCAACTCATGGATTGTACTTCGAATAACCAATGATGCCGACCGTGAACATGTTCGTAGTGTGTTACCGGATTCGATGTCTGGCTTAACAAAAATGCTCTCCGGTTTAAGGCGTCAGGAGGCCATATTTGTCGGTCAAGCTGCAACGTTACCAACTAGAGTGATGATTCGCAGCTTATCTGATGACCAGTTGCCTCGCTCAAATGATGTTAATTTCGATAAAGGTTGGCAGCAACAGGCTATGACAATCGAACAAATTGATGATGTTGTTAAAAAATGGCGGTACCAGAGCAAATGATTAAATTGAGTACGCACAATGACAATATATAACGTCTATTGCGATGAAAGTCGCCATACATCCGATCCTTCTCAGCACTATATTGTTATCGGTGCGCTGCAATGTCCTCGTGAAGAAAAGTACCGTATTGTTGGTCGTTTGCATGGCTTGATGACGAAGCATGGTATAAAAACTGAATTTGGCTGGAAAAAGTTATCTCCCAACAGAGCAGACTTTTATCAAAGTCTTATACAATTATTTTCTGAAGAAGTCTCACTCTCGTTCCGGTGTATTGTGGTCGATCGCAGGCAACTCAATCACGAACAATGGAACGATGGGGATAAAGAGCTTGGGTTTTATAAGCTGTATTACCAATTACTGATCCACTGGCTGAAACCTGGCGACACCTATCACGTTTATCTTGATTGGCAGCAAAATGCGTCTAGTACACGCTTTGAGGAACTACGTCAGATTTTAGTGCACAAATTATCTGGCCGCGCCAGATTGGCTTGTTTAGAACCTGTAGAATCACATAATCAACCATTGATACAGCTCTCTGATTTATTGATGGGTGCTGTAGGGTATAGTTGGAACGAAATGCAGAATCGACCCAATGCCAGTGCTTTTAAAACCGCTTTTGTCGATGAACTTGCAAAATCACTAGGGAAAGTTAGCCTGCGTTACACCACAACCAAAGGCGAGCGAAACTTCAACATCTTCAATTGGCAGGGACGGTAGCTGTGACAGAAAGTCTATGGCCGCAATTGCGGTTAAAAGCTGATAGCGAAGAAGAGCTGATTGAGAAATACCGCCAAGTATATCTGGAAACTTATGTGTATGATGAAAACGGTAATTCTAGAGTGTTTACCGATTGGTGCGGTGTAACCTACAAGTTTGGTGCTGGTGCTTTTGAGCATGCCTTTACGGAGTCTACCAATTACCAAACTAGTGCAGGTATTCACGATGGTGGTTTTTCCAAAAAGCGTGCCAGACGAATAATGTGGATTAAAGAAGTACTGGCTCTATCAGCCGGAACAGTTCAGCGCTACAGCCAGTCTCGTCAAACCGATCGCGGTAAAACAGCAAAGCGTAGAACACTTGTCGTCGTTGAAGAAAAATATGTGGTTGTGTTTGATGACCCTAGGAAAGTCGGTAATCCACATTGGTTTGTAACTGCATTTCCAGCAGATCAAGCCTATCTTGAGCGGATAAAGAGAACGAGTTTTTTGGTGGAAACGAAAAAAGGAGGGAGATAAGCCCCAGTCTTAACGGCGACTGAGGCGCAGCCACGAACCAAAACACTAGGTAAAGGTTCAACCAGTTCCGAAGAACTTAGGTGAATTATGGTGCTCTTGATGAAAAATATCAAGCTATTTATCCAGTTGTTGAGTTTAATTATCATTAGCAAGGAGGGCTGTTCGTTCAAGTGTTCACCGAGAGGAGCTTAACACGTAACGCTCTTCAGAAATGGGATAATTAGTTTTCTCAATACAGATTCGAATGACGTAGCGTGAACTCTCCTGCGTACAGAGCCTCAGTAGCTTGGCAGTTTCAATCGATGACGGGATTCGCTGTCGGAACAGCTACATACGGTGTGATCATGCTCCATAGCTGCTCTTGCCCTGTAACGTAAGGTAAGGCGTGGACGACTTTTTTCCATTTATGTCCTGGTTATAAGATTTCCTGATGACCTTCAATCAGGCCAAACTCCTCTTCCAGTTCCGCACCTTTCTCCGAAAAAATTGTGTTTCCTCGCCTCTGCTCTTTCAGAGAGGCCAAGGTGGTAAAGAAACAGCCTTCGCAAAGGTGGACTTGATAAGACTCGCCGTCATGGGTGGAGCCGTATCCCCAGTCGGCCTGAAGCAGGCCGAACTGCGGGCTGTGTTGGCCATCCTGTGAGGTGCTTTCTCCACAAACATCGCAGAGCACGTCAGTCACTACATCAACCAGCTGCTTACTTGTCACTTTCATAATAGCCTCCAGGTAGCCCCGTGCGGCAGGGAATATTCCGCTTCGAAGCCTTTACCATCCCTTTATCAAGAAGATGATGTTTCATCCTCAACATAGCTCAGCAGTTCACCGGGCTGACACTCGAAGTACTTGCACAAGGCATTGATGGTATCTGTGTTGGTGACGTTACCCGGCACGTTCGCTATACGGGTGAGCGTGGCTCGGCTGATACCTGTCTCCTTACTGACTTCGGACAGTGTGATCCGCCGCTTCTCACGAAACGATTTCTCATCTAAAAGCTGAATCAGCAGCACTCTGATCATAGGTCATCCATAAGTCATATTTTTCACAAGTCTATCAAATGCATCATACATGACGCAAAAAACTCATTGACAATGCTCTCGGGTGAGCTATTTTAATCTCATGTGATTTAAATGACTCATGTGTGATTCAAATGGAGGGTGTTATGAATACCTATCTCACAACTGAAGAGCTGTCTGCCCGTATCAAGTACGACGCGCGTACCATCCGCCAGTGCCTCAAGGATTCGGTGCTGTTTGAGGGCGTGCATTACATCCGTCCCTTTGGCGGCCGCAAGATCCTGTACATCTGGGAGCGGGTTGAAGAGTCCATGCTGCAGGGGGCATCCGCCCAGGATCTAATCCAGAGCATTCAGTAAGGGGGACGTTATGGGTGCAGTGAACGGCCGTGACGGCCGCCTTTATCTCGATTTTCGTTTCCGCGGCAAGCGCTGCCGGGAGCAAACCAAGCTGGCAGATACGCCGGCCAACCGTAAAAAGCTCGGTAAGGTGCTGGCACTGATTGAGCAACAGATCCGGGCCGGCACCTTTGACTATGGCCACCATTTTCCCAACAGCCCCAAGGTGGAGCAATTCCGGCAACTGGAGGTGTTGATCCGCCAAAAGGCGGTGGGGGGTGAAATGGACTTCGCCAGCTTTGCCGGCCAGTGGCTGGAAGAAAAGCGAGTGGAGTGGCGCGACAGTCAGTATGAAACCGTGGAAGGCATTTTGCGCTGCCATCTGGTGCCGGCATTTGGCGAGATGGCCATTGGCTCCATTACCAAGAGTGACATTCTGGCGTTGCGCATGAAGCTGTGTCAGCCCGATGCCGTTACCGGCAAGCGGCTTTCTCCCTCGCGCATCAACCATATCATGACCGCCCTGCGCATGATCGTGAACGAGGCGGCGGAGCGGTTTGAGTACGATAGCCCATGGCGCAATATCAAGGCGTTGCCCATGCCCCGGGCCGAGGTGCAGCCCTTTAGTCTGGAGGAGGTGCAGCTTATTTTGTCCCGGGTGCGGCCTGACTTTCGGCCTTATTACACGGTGCGTTTTTTTACCGGACTGCGCACCGGGGAAATTGACGGCCTGACCTGGGACAACGTGGACTTTGCCGCTCGCAAAATCCATATCCATCAGGCGCTGGTGCGGGGCAAGCTGGAGAAAACCAAAACCAGCAGCTCCTACCGCAGTATCGCCATGTCCCAGCGGGTTTATGACGCTCTGTTTGAACAGTGGGAACAGACCGGCGAGAAAAGCACTTATGTGTTCTGTGCTCGTAATGGTCAGCCGCTGAATCACCGCAACGTCACCCGCCGGGTGTGGTACCCCTTGCTGGAATGGCTGGAGCTGCCCAAACGTAACCCGTACCAGACCCGGCATACGGCGGCCACTCTGTGGCTGGCGGCAGGAGAAAGCCCGGAATGGATTGCCCGTCAGCTGGGCCATGCCAACACCAGCATGCTGTTCCGGGTGTACTCCCGTTATATCCCAAACCTGATCGGCCGGGACGGAGCGGCCTTTGAGTCGCTGCTGGATGAAGAGTTTGAACTGGAGGATGAAGCATGAACCCCATGGTAATGACACATCAACGGCCCCAACTGCTGTGGGCCAGCCAGTTGTTTGACGATGGCGCGCTGGCATCGTGGCAGTTCAGCGCATCGGCGTGGCACTGCTCGCTGTCGCTGGAGCCCTGGAAAATGCAGGGGGTAAGCCCCTATGGTCAGTGGGTGCTGGTGGAATTGAACGAGCAAGAAGGACATTTCCGGCTTAAGTCTGTGCAGACGTTGCCGGAGGGTGTGAGCCGGCAACAAGTGGAGCATCAATTGGCCTGGCTGCCCGAGTCGCAGCAGGCGCTGCTGATGGATGTGTGGAGCATGCTGGCGGTGATTGACGATGAAGTACTGCGGGATTTCTTGCTGGATATTCTGTCCAATGACGCCATTATGGCACCCTTCTGCGAAAGCCGGGCCAGTCACCGGCATCATCATGATCAGCCCGGTGGCCTGCTGGTGCACAGTCACGAAGTGGCCATCACTGCAGCCATGCTCTGCAGCCAGTATGGCTTGGGGCAGCGCAGCATCTGGGTCGCCTTTTTGGGAGGGCTGCTGCACGACATCGGCAAAATTCGGCTGTATTACAACGAGAATGCCGGTATCTGTGGGCAGCATGAATCATTTAATTTCCTGGTGCTGGGGCAGCAGCTGGAGCAGCTGCGGCTAGCTTCGCCCAAGGTATTTGAAGCGCTGAGTGCCTGCCTGGAGACAAAGGTAGGTAAGTACACGGACCCTTATCAGGTCGCCAATATCGTACGCATGTGCGACCGGCTGTCGGCCGACGTTGCCAACTGGAAAAGCGCCTTTGCCGGTGTGCCAGCGCATTTCTGGTATGCCCGTTGTCCACGGGATCAACAGTGGTACAAACGGCTGGGGTAGGGAATAACAGCCAAGAATGTAAGGTAACGGGCAGACGATATTTCTGCCCGTGTTTTTGTATGTGGAATGAGACCTTGCCTTGAGGGAATATCACTTTTTCTGGAACCGGCGCTTGGCCCAGGCTTCCAGCCGGTCAGCGTTTACATAGACCAGCAAGCACATCATCACTATCGCCGCGAGAAAAGCGAGATACCCCAGCAGACCTGCCAGTATATTTACCTGCATTACGCCTCTCTATAACTCAGTAACACACTAACTCTCATTCTAACCCTCTTTCGCTGGCTTGATACTCCATGCCTGCCAAGCAGCAATGTCATCAGTCCTGAACAAAATAATGGCCAGCCTGTGCAGCACTATACGCAGGCTGTGAGAAGCATAGCCGGCTTTCTCTTGTTCTTTGCGGTCATTTTCTTCCTGATGGCGAAGGGTCAGCCAGCCAGAGCCTTGTTCAAAGCGGGCTGCCTGCTTCATAGGGTACGGCTGAATGTTCAATGGGCCACACTGCCAATATTTAATGATGTCTCTGTCGGTGTACCGTAACTGTAACTGCCAGCGCGGCCAGTCAAACAGCTGAGTAGCGACAGCCATATAGCGGTGAAAGGTATCCGCATCGTCAAAGCGCACACCCGATCGTGAGCTGTTGCAATGAGTCAGTGTGTATTGCGCCAGCCATTTCAATTCATCACGTTGTTGGGAGGAGCGATAGAGTTCCCGGCAAGCTGCCAGCGCTTTGGCTACATCGCGTTTTTCTGCCACTCCCACTGGCTCGGGGGGCAGCAGTTGATGTCGTCGGCTGCGAGGGAACAACCGTGGCAGCTGTTTTTCCGTGGTCAGTGCACGCAGTGCCAGGGCGCTTTGGTGCCATTTCTCTATTTGCTCTGTGCAGAGCTGATAAAACCAGGCGATTTCCCGGTGATCATAGCCGGCCTGAATTTTGCTCAGTACCGCCAGCATGGGTTCGTATTGACGTTGTTTGACTGGCTGTAATGATGCGTCAATGCTGGCGGCGCGAGAGGCTCGGGGCGAGGTAGCGGGTCGAATATAGCGATTCAGTCGCTTGCGTAAAAAGCCAGCCGTGTTGGCCGGCGTAATGACTTGTTTTCCCCTGTGACGCAGACGGATACGGTGGTGCCGTAAACCGAGCAGCACTTGTGCCTGATGGCTGGTGAGTTCGCGGCGGTGTTGCTGCAGATACAGCCCCAGCAGCAGATCGGTGAAATGCAGGTAGGTACTGAGGCTGATGTCGGGGCTGCTGTGGCCAGCAAAGGCCGCCAGTGCATGGTACCTGTCTCGCAAACGTCCGTGCCCTGTAATGAGGGTACGGATCTCCTGGCGCTTGGCATCGTCATAGGGAAGCAGTGCATCGACATATGTCGGCAGACGCAGTTGATCGGTGTGCAGCAGCAGTTGCAGGCGCGAAAGCGCACTGTGTCGCAGATGGTAGAGGCGGAAGTAGAGACCTCCGCTCAGATCTTTCAATAGGGTGCTCACCGCCAGCGAAAGCGGGGTGATATCCAGTTGCTCAAATTTGTTTTCAGCTGTTTGGTGAAAGAACAGCTCATTGTCACTTTTGCTTTTAATGCGCTGCTCGCTCAGGTAATGACGAACCACATCGGCTTCTTCAGCGGTTAGTAAAGGAAACAGGGGGACTTTGCGCAGTCCGGCTTCGGTTTTATTGTTGCCATACCGGTTGTTCCTGATGAATAACCAGCCGGTCGGGGATGGCTCAATGTCACTCAAACGCAGCTTGGCCAGTTCACCCGGTCTCAGCCCGGTACGGTAGGCCATGATGAGAAAGCAGATATACGTTCGTTGCAGGTGGGGATCGAGATTGCCAAAGCATTGGAACTGTTTCAGCAAGCCACCAAAAAGCGGCTCGTCCACAACAGCGGAACTGACATGAACGACACTGTCGGTGCCCAGTGTCAGGGGCTCTGGTAACGGAGGAAAACCGAGTTGTTGTACACCAAACACATGCAGATCTTCCAGGCGCCCAGCCTGATACTCTCGTGCCTGCTGTTTTCGAGGCCGGTTCAGCAGGCTCAAATACAGATCATGAAATTCCTCCCCACTGTAGCTGAGCAGATCCTCTTCATTCGTGACCATTAGCCAGTCGGCCGCAATGGCATCAAAATAACGCTTTGCGCTTGAGACGGCATTGTCACGCTCTGCGAGGTGATTGATCAGCCAGTTAACCAGCGTTGCCTCGGGTAACAGCAGCCGTTCATTACTGATCACTTCCAGCTCTTCAATGACGGTACGTTTGCTTTTGGGGCGTGCTCGGTCCTGCTGAAACACTTCTCGTAATCGGGTCAGCAGATAAGGCTGCGAGCGTCGCCCAACCGGCTTGCCGACTGGCCGGGGAGTGAGTTTAGGGAAACGGGTAAAGCGATGAAAGTCGTGCTCATTACAGGTGAGCAGAGCCGGGCGTAACAACCGCTGCCAGTAGTCGTATGGCAGGCTGGCGCTGGGTTGTCTGCCGGTGGCGTATTCAACCAGCACCTGCGGCAGTGATACGCCGTCGAGGTGCTCTGCCACTGTGATCCCGCCGGTGGCTAGCTGAGTGAGCGAGCAGTTAATACCAAGCTCTTGCTTTAGCAAGAACAGGCACTGCTCCGGAGTAGTCGGCGGTTGCCAGTCTCTGGATTTATGTTTTAGAAACTGCCTCAAGAGTCCCAGGCTGATCGGATCAGGCGCATAGAGCACTTCGCAATGAGGTAACCGCTCGTTGGTATCTGGATCATCTATATATAAGTTGCTGGGCTGGCCTCGGCCAGGTACGGGCTCCAGCACCAGCCAGCAAGCTTCATTATTGCCCCTCAGCGGACGAGGCTGGTGTAGTGCTTGAGCCAGTGCAGGCCAGAGTGCAGGTCGGCCGAGGCCACCATAGAGCACCATCGACAGTAACAGCCGTGCAAACAATATATCAGGATCATCAGTCTCTTCCTGCAAACGCTCAAACCAGTGATGTTCGGCTTCGGCAATCAGGTGGGAGCTGTGCTGCCAGCGCAAGGTACGGGAAGGCCGGCGGCGACGTAATGTGATGTAAGGATCTGGTACCTGTACCGACCAAATCCCTTGGCGATTACCGATCTCCAGTTGTTTGCAGATAAAGCTGTAGGCGTACCGGTAGGCCCCTTCACTCTTCAGTTCCTGCTGTAACAGGGTATCGATTTGCTGCCAGGCCTTATCAAAGTCAGTATCGATAGGTGGGATTTGCAGCATGCCTGGCAGATGCTTTCTGAAAATGGCCATGGCAGCACGCAGGATCTGCGCATCCCGTTGCTGACGCTGGGCCTGACGGTGTTCTCTTCCCAGCATGGTCATCAGTGCCGGCTGGGATGGAGGAAGGATCAGCGGATTGTCCATCCGGGAAGCGCCTTAATCTGATGTTTTTTTAATATGGATTCAATCACCTCTGCCAGCTCGCGACATTCCCCCATGCTCACAAAACTGTGTCTCCCCAGTGCTTCTTCCCCCATTTCCTCGTGGCCCATCCAGGAGTCGATGAGCTCTGGATTAACTTTCTGTTTTGCCAATTCTGATCTCAGGTGGTGACGGGCCCAGTTTTTGGCCCAGGGCAGGCAAGGCGCTGGCAGCTTTGCCAGCAAGGACGGAGTGAGATCCGCAGGCTCCTGACTACCTTGTCTGTCCTCAAATGCAAACAGCAGGTTACCCGTACCATCCAGCGACTGCTGGCAACGCGCTGCAAGCTCCGGAGCCTGAAAGCGGCTATAAATACTGAGCTGGCGCAGATGCTCCAGATAGAACTCCACCTGCCTGGCGGCGGTAGCAGGGATCACCAGCGTTCTGGCTGACAGACCATGCCTTCTTTCCTTATCCGAGATCCACCAGGTGCGCTGGTAGGGATTGAAATCACCCAGTTTGCCCATCGGGGCGGTCACATCTCGATGACCCGTCGAGAAAGCCAGCAGCGCCCAGACGTAATAGACGTAGCGATTATGGAATGCTTTGATGTCAGCTTCGGGTTCGATGGCTCCTGCCAGCATGATGAAGATATGTTGCAGTATCTCTGATGGCACATATATCCGGCTGCCCAGGTTGCTGTCTTTTTGAACTCGAGCAGGGAGACCCGGACTTTGCTCAGCCATGGCAAAAATGGCATTGACGTACCGGGCGTGATGCTCGAGCGCATCATCTTGCGACAGATGACTGTATGACAACGCAGGACGGGACTTGTGTGACTCACCGCGAAGCAGGGCAATGATGGCCCTGTCCGCTCCCTGATTCAGTAACCAGTGCTCCAGATATCGCACGATCAGACCTGGTGTCAGCCTGGTTTTGTGTGCCTCATTTATCGGTTTCAGCCACTCTCGCATTTCGCTGGGAGTCGGTGGGCTCATGGATGGATAAAATCGTTCAACCCAGTCGTGCAGCTGGATGGGCAAGGGACGGAAAAAGTGATCCGACACTGCCGGCAGTATCGGGTTCAGCTCATTCGGCTGACTGCTTGCCGGAACGTGATGAGTAAGCCGAATAGATGGATGATTATCGACTATCTCCAGCAATTGCTCCTGATTGGCCCGTGTATGAAGCCAGGCGGGATCCCGCCCCGTAACCAGGGCCAGCAGCATCCAGCCGGCCAGCACATCTTGCTCCTTTAGCTGCTTCAGACAATGCAGTACCAAGTGTTGAATGTCCCACTCGCTGGCTTGATTGTAACTGCATGGCAGCGATTGTTGACGGCTGGAGAGCTGCTCTGCCAGACGCTGGCCTTGTATGGCTTTCACAACCAGCGCTTTCTTACGCTTTAGTGGATCTGCAACCCTCAGCGTGTTGCCAGGAGTAATTCGGGCTGGCTCATCGGCCTGCTGACTATCTGGCGTTTCCGGTGTGAGCTGAAGTAACTGAACATCAAAACCTGATTCATCTGCAGGCTCCAGGGGGACCGTAGTGATGACTTCTGGTCGCTCGAAGGTCAGGTTCACTCTGCGCTTGCGAACAATTCCCTCGATCTGGTGCGCTGCATTGCGGATGACGACGGACAAATAGCCCCGCTCCTTATCCAGCTTATAGTCCGGATATTTCAGCTTAAGTACTTCCAGCTCTTCGCCGAGCTCGATCAGAGAGTCGGTGCTGGTCGCTCTTGGCAGAAACTGCAGTAGCGGCGCATGCTTGGCGCTGGTGGCGATTTGCCGGATTTCCCGTAAGGCGGACTCAATACCTGAATCTTGGTGTCCCAGAATATGTACCTGACAGCAGCACAGCAGGATCACCCCAAGCCATTCTTCAAACTTTTCAGCATCCTCTACTTTGTGCAAGGGGGCGCATAGCGCCGCTGCATAGGGTGCTTCCGTCAGCAGTTTCTGATTTTTTATCCAGTCAAAAGTTTGCTGATAAGTGCCGGTGTCAGGCATGGGAAATTGAGCCAGTGCCTGTAAGCGCTGTTCCATGTGGTCGGAAAACAGGGGCAGGTGCTGCTGAAACTGAGTCAGCATGGGAGTGCACACTTGCGCTAAGCGCAGAAAGACGATTTGCCGGTGAGCTGTTGGTAGTGACGGTGGGGCAATGATTTTACTGAGATATGCCCTTCTGGTGGCAAACGGGCTCTGCTCAGTCATGTGGCGGACTCCACAGTTTGCTGAGCTCTGTAATCACATCGGATGTTGAGCTGGGGATGCTGGCTCTGTTTTTTTGTTCCCGACGTCGCCGCTGCTTACGCTGCGTCATCAGCGTATTGTGAGCTCTGCCTGTCCATGCTGAGAGCATACGGTCCGTAAGCTTGTCAGCGCCCAAGAATTCTTGATGCAAATCCTCAGACATATGAGCAGCCAGCGTATCTCTTATTTCTGACAGGCGATCCGGATCTACTGACTGTATCAAAGAAGATATCACCGAACGCCAGGCTGCTTTTTCTATCTGCGAGGTAGTTATGTGATGCTCAAGATAGGAGATCAATTGAGTGCCGTTTGGTGGCCTGTGTGATGGCCAAATCAGCACTGGCCATAGTGGCGCAAAAAGTAGAAACGTGCGCGGCGACTTCTTCTTTTTCGAAGAATCATCCTTTTTCTCACCCAGTATTATTGCATGGAGAGTTTCCCGGCTGAGCTCCGAGATCAAGGGCTCTGGCAAGACAGATGCGTTAACCCAGCGAGGATAAATAGTGCACCACTCATATGCTGCCCGGGCGGCAGGGTGCAGCTCCACACGGTCTGATGCACTTACTTTTACTATCGCCGGCACGGTATTCCCCACTCATTTGGTCATGATTTATACTGTGCGCGGCGGACTCATGTAGATCAAATCTTGCATCTGAATTTGTGTGGTTTTTGTGACCGTGACCACGAGGTAGACCTCGATTGATGTAAAATCCGCGAAACTGGACATCGATATCAAATCTTTTTATAACAAAGACTTACGCTTTATGTAGAATGGTGTATATTAAGATTATCTGACTGGCACGGCCTGTCACGCCGGGGGTCGCGGGTTCGAGTCCCGTCCGCTCCGCCAAATTTCAAAAGCCCAGCAGAGATGCTGGGCTTTTTTGTTATGGCCGCGGATAAACCAGAACCTACAGAGTGCTGAAGCTGGCCTTAATGGGGGTATGGTCAGAGGCGTGGGTATTGATGCTGTGCGCTGTTATCAGCGTCAGCCCCCGGTAGAAGATGGCGTCCAGCGGATAGCCCCAGAAGCGGGTACGCAGATCGGGCGCGGGAACGGCCTCACTGAGCTGATGGGTAACAGCCCATTGGTTTAACTGCTGCTGGCGGCGCGCATTCCAGCGGTTAAAGTCGCCGGCCACAATCAGCGGACCGCTGTGCCCGGCAATGGCCCGGCTGATCATGTCCAGCTGGGCCTGATAGGTGCGCCCGCGCAGAGAGAAATTGACCGCGTGCAGATTAACCACCAGCAGTTGCTCTTTGGCTCCTGCCAGTGAATAGCGGCTGAACAGCAAGGATTTGGGAATGCGGGTGGCGGGCTCCGTCATGCGCTCGGCACATACCTGAACCGCGGGCTGGCGGCTGGCGGTTAAGACGCCGTTGGGCAGCTGCTGCCACTCAAAGGCATCTGCCTGAAACCAGTGCAGCTGTTGCTGCTCCAGCCACTGATAAAAGTCATCCCGGCCGCTGGCCTCCTGCAGCAGCAGCACATCTGTGTCTGCCATCCAGCGGGAAAGCTCCGGCTGCCAGTTGCGCTGCTGTTTATAAATATTCCAGCTGAGCAGAGAAAACTGCGCCGGCAGCGGCGCTATGGCCGGTAGTGAAGGGTAAAGGCAATGCTCGGCAGGCTGAAACTCATTACTCAGCAGTGTCTGCCGGGGCACTTCCAGGCAGCCGGCAAGGGCCAGCGCCCCTGCCAGCACCAGTCCCTTAACCAGCGTTAACGACACGGGGGCGTCCGTTTTCGTCTATGGCCACATATACAAACTCGGCACCGGCCACCGAATAGCGGGGGCCGCTTTCCGGCGTGAGCACGGGCTTGACCCAGACTTCGACCTTGATGGTAATGGACGTGCGCCCTACTTTTACCAGCTCGCCATAGCAGCAGATCACATCTCCCACCTGCACCGGGCGGGCAAACACCATTTTATCTACCGCTACCGTGCATACCCGGCCACGGGCAATTTCGTTGGCCAGCAGGCTGCCACCCAAATCCATTTGAGACATGATCCAGCCGCCAAAGATATCGCCGTTGGCATTGGTGTCGGCGGGCATAGCCATGGTGCGCAACAACAAATCGCCTCTGGGGTTGATGGATTCGCTCATTCAGTATTCTCTTATGTCCGGTTGAAAACGGGGATCATAATCCTTGCCGCACGGCCTCGCAATCAGCGCCGCGCCTGCAGCCATTCAAACCAGTCGGTCACGCTGTAATCCATGCCCAGCAAGCCGCAGATGGCACTGCCATCTATGGTCTTGCCGGCACCGCCGCCGCTGAATATGGGCGGTGGCAGCTGCTGCAAACGAGCCGCTTCGCGGTAAAAGTCCCTTCGGCTGGGATGATGCGGCGCACTCAGGTTCAGCACGGCCGGCCAGTCATTACGCGCCAGCAGGGCCGGAATAAACCGTAACAAGTCTTCCTGCGCCACCAGGTTGACCGGCTCGTCGCCGCCGTCAAACTCCCTGCCCGCCAAAAAGCGCCCGGGCTCGCGGTTGCCGCCCACCAGGCCGGACAGCCGCAAAATAAGCACCTGCCTGGCCCCACAGGCCTGCACCGCTTGCTCGGCGGCCAGCATGCGCTCTCCTCTGGGGCCGTCGGGGCTGGCGTCATGTTCAGTTTTTATGCCGGTGCCGCCATATACAGAGGTGGCACTGGTAAAGATCACGCGCTGAGTGCCGGCAGCCACGGCGGCCTGAGCCAGCTGGCCCAGCCGGCTGGCATAGTTATCCAGTTTGCCAGGCGGTACACACAGCAACAAAGTGTGCGCCCTGAGCGCGTCGGGCCACTGCGCCGGCAGCGGCGCGTTAAACTCCATGGTAATGGTATGCAGACCTTGCTGCTGCAGCCGCTCTGCCTTGGACTCATCTCGGCTGGTGCCACTCACCTGCCAGCCCTGTTGCTGCAATGTGAGCCCAAGAGGCTCTCCCAGCCAGCCCAGCCCGAGTATGGCAATGCTGCGTTCAGTAAACATGGTTCAGCTCGCTTGCTTTAAGAAAGTGGTGCTGCTGGCCCAGCATTTCCTGATACACCACGGAATAGGCCAGCACGTTCTGTACGTATCCGCGGGTTTCACGATAGGGAATGTTTTCTACCCATACATCCAGCGGCCGGCTGCCACTGCCCGAGAGCCAGCGGTCGATGCGGCCGGGGCCGGCGTTGTAGGCGGCAATGGCGGCAATGCGGTTGCCGTTGTAACGGGCCAGCAGTTCACTGAAATAGCTGGAGCCCAGCTGCACATTAATGCCGGGCACATACACATCGCTGCTGCGCCGGTAGTCACTGATATTGTGCTTGCGGGCAGTTTCTTTGGCGGTGGCCGGCATTAACTGCATCAGACCGCCGGCGCCTACCGGTGAGCGGGCTTCTTCATAGAAGGCGCTTTCCTGCCGGGCAATGGCAAACAGAATGGGCTCGTCCAGCTTCAGCCGGGCCGCCTGCTTGCGAAAAATATCGCGGTAAACAACGGGAAAGCGCAAATCGAGCTGATCCCAGGCCTTGGCGCGAATACTGGCCAGAATGGACTTGTCATGCCAGCCCCGTTCCAGTGCCAGTGAACCCAGCGCCAGTTTTTCCTGCTCATCAACCTTGCTCAGCAGGTGATACCACTCGCTGCGGGCCGCCGATTTATTGCCCAGCGCCAGCCATTCTTCCACCCGCAGCAGGGCCGGCCAGTTTTTAACGGCGGTGCGCCACTCGGGTGCCGGCGGCGGTGCCTTGCGGTTAAGCGCATAGGGCCGCTGGCTGTGCTGGGCCGCCAGAAAGCCGTAGTATTCCCGCTCGGCAGCAGCCTTGGCAAAGGCGGTGGCGGCCTGCTCAGGCTTGCCGGTTTGTTCCAGCGCCCGGCCCCGCCAGTATTGCCAGCGGCTGCTGTTTTGCTCCTCGGCAGGAAGACGGTCTATCCAGCCAATCAGGTGCTCCCAGTCCTGCTCCCAGATAGCCAGCCGGGCACGCAGCTCAAACAGCGCATCGCTGCCCACCTCGGGCAGACGCGTATCCAGCCAGCGACGATATTCATGAGTGCGGTTATACATCAGGCGGCGGGCCAGGCTGCGCTCTATTTCGGCCTGCTGAGCACTGCTTAAACCGGGCTTGCGCTTGAAGCCGGAATACAGCTCCATGGTAAGCGCCGGATCCTTGTCCGCCAGACGGGCCAGCGCCACGGCAATGGCATCACTGTGGCGCTTGCTGCTGCCAAAGCGATCACGTTCAGCCAACACAGCAGGATTGTTATCCAGCGCCATTAACAGCTCGCCGTCGGGACCGGCGTTTTTACTCAACAGACCGGTGAGGTATTTAATCAGCCCGCTCTGGCCGTTTTCATAGGCCAGCAGCATACGCTGCCAGATTTGCTCGTCGGTCTGGCCGCCTTTGGCCTTCCAGATATCAAATAAAGGATCACAGGCATTGGGGCGGGAGCGGCCGTAATTCCAGAGTTGTTCCGCGCCTTTGAGTGCCTCGGCCTGCTCCCCGGTGGCCCACTTGGCCCGATAGTGAGCACATTGCAGCTCTGTGCTGTTGGGCAGCTCGGGATACAGCGCCAGGAAATCACGCCAGCGCTGCTCCCGGGCCAGACGGAACAGATATTGCCGCTCCAGCCGGTCGGCCAGCTGCGAATCGGGGTAGCGGTTTATAAAACCGGTGACATCCTGGCTGCTGAGCGAGCTGAGCCTGTCCGCCAGATAGCGGTAATCCAGATAAGGCACCAGCGGATACTCATTCAACCCGGCTCTGAGTTGCCGGTAGTGTTCTGTATTATTCTGCTTTAAGGCCTGCTCTGCCTGACGATACTGCTCCCTGAGCGGCGATGCCTGAGCCGTGACTCCCAGAGTAAGTAATAAAATGCCGATTCCTGCCCGTTTGAACACGCTGCTTGCTCCCGCGACGATATAGTAGTGCTATCGTAAGAAATGGCAGCCTGACTGCCAATGCTCCAATGGTAATTTATTCGTTAATTGATCCAGCTCACGACAACATATTACCGAAGGAGTAATCTGAAACCGTAAGCAGACGACAACAACCAAGGGGGTCTTTTATGTCCATTGCCATTTCCAGCCAAGTTATTGACATCACTCCCGCCATCCGTGAACGGATTGAGAGTCGTTTTGAAAAGCTGAACCGGCGTCAGATTGCATTGATCACACCGCATGTGATGATTCAGAAAGAAGGACTGAATTATCTGGTAGAAGCCAGTGCCGGCGTGCCGGGCGAAACCCTGTTTGCTCAGGCAGAAGATGAAAACCTGTATGCGGCTATCAATGATCTTGGTCACAAACTGGAACGTCAGCTAACCAAATACGCAGAGAAGCCGCTGGCACAGCGTGCCAACGCCGGCCAGCCGGCAGCAGAAGAAGAAAGCGAGGAATAACCGGGTTTTCCAGAAATCACTTGCCTCTGGCACCACTTTTCAGTATGTATATATCAACAGGCCTCCCTCCCACCGGGAGGCCTTTTTTATGTGTGCATGCCGGTGAGGAAGGAAGCCCTATTCATGAAGTTGGACGACATTAGAAGCAAGATCACTAACCTGGACCGAGAGCTGCTGAACCTGCTGGCTCAACGCAAGGCCCTTAGCCTGGACGTGGCCCGCGCCAAGCTGGAAAATCCCCGCCCCATTCGCGATCAGGAGCGGGAGCAGGCGCTGCTGGTGAGGCTGGTGGAACAGGGTCGTCAGCTAGGGCTGGATGCTCACTTTGTTACCCGCATTTTTCACACCGTTATTGAAGATTCGGTACTGTCACAACAGGCACTGCTGCAGGACCTGCTCAACCCGCAGGACGAAGTGCCCGCTATCAGCGTGGCCTTTCTGGGGCTTAAGGGCTCCTATTCCAATATGGCGGCGCGCAAATATCTGTCGCGCTTTCAGGCCCCTCTGATAGAGCATAACTGCGAGACCTTTCAGCAGATATTTGAAACCGTGGAGTCAGGCCGGGCGCAATATGGTATTTTGCCGATAGAAAATACCAGCTCCGGTGCCATTAACGATGTGTTCGATTTAATGCAGCACACCAGTCTGTCGATTGTGGGTGAGCTGACCCAGCCTATAGAGCATTGTCTGCTGGTGGCCACCGACACCAGTGTGGAGCAAATCACCACGCTTTATACTCACTCTCAGCCTTACCAGCAGTGCTCCCAGTATTTAAGCCGGCTGGGCGAGCTGGAGGTGAAGTTCTGCGCGGCATCATCCAACGCCATGGAGCAGGTAGCCAGACTGAAGCGTGCGGACGTGGCGGCCCTGGGCAGTGCCGACGGCGGCGAGCTGCATGGTCTGACACCACTGGTGGAAGGCCTGGCCAACCAGAAGCAGAACATGACCCGCTTTATTGTGGTGGCACGCAAACCCATTGAAGTCGCAGAGCAAATTCCGGCCAAAACCAGCTTTATCATGTCGACCGGCCAGCAAAGCGGTGCCCTGGTAGAAGCCCTGCTGGTGCTGCGCAACCACGGCATTACCATGACCCGGCTGGAGTCGCGCCCCATTATCGGCAATCCCTGGGAAGAGATGTTTTATGTGGATGTGGCTGCCAATGTAAATAGTGCCGATATGCAGGCTGCCATGAAAGAGCTGGGCCGCATCACTCGTTTTATCAAGGTGCTGGGCTGTTACCCCAGTGCCGAGGTGGCTCCCACTCGTATTCCTGCCCGCCTGCTGAACAAGAGCAAAAGCGCCGGCCAGAGCGACGAGCCGGTACGTTATAGCCGTCATTACAAGGCAAACAACACTCAGGTACAGATTGGTCCTTTTATGCTGGGCGACGACGAGCCGCTGCTGATTGCCGAGCTGGCCGGCTGGCCAGGTACCGAGCGGCTGGATGAGCTGGCCCGCAGCATCAAGGAGCAGGGCGGCCAGGTGCTGGCGGTGGATTGCTTCAGTGATGTGAGTGCCGAGCAGGGTTTGAAGCGCCTGCAGCAGTTGCATGCCAGTGCCGACCGCTTTGATCTGGCAGCCATGACCAGGGTGACCAGTGCCGAACAGGTGCACAGAGCCGCCGAACAGGTGGATCTGCTGCTGCTGGATACCAGTGCCGCCGGCAATGAAGCATTGTTAAATGCCGCGGGCCGCTGTACCCGGCCCTTGCTACTGGAGCTGAGTGAAGAGCCCGGGCACAGTTTACGGTTGGCTCAGCATATTCTGCAGCAAGGCAACCAGCAGCTTGCTCTGCTGGATACGCAGGCCTTACCGCTGGCCCGCCTGCTGGAACTGAGCGGCCAGACCCACCTGCCGCTGGTCAGCCGCTTAAACGGAGACGCCGCCACTCTGCCTCGCCTGGCAGAAGCGTTAAGCGCCACCGGTGTCAGTGGTTTTGCGCTGCCGGTAACCGGCAATGACCGGGCCCTGGAGCAGCTGGCCCAGAGTTTGTACCGGTAACCCCTATTCCCCACTCCCTGTACCCTCGGGTTCAGCGCTGTATTCAATTTTCCAGCCGGGCTGGTGGGGGTTGGCGGCATATTCCTCGCAGATAAATAACCCGAGAGCGGCGACCAGCCGCTCACCGTGCATCAACAAGGGGATCCGCCCTCGCTGCCAGGGCGGTATGCCATATTCCTGCCAGAGTTTTTTCAGCGGCCGCGAGCCGTGCCGCCCTGCCGGCTGCCCCCGCAGGCCAGTGATCCCAAAGGCAATATGCAGCTGCTCCGGTGCCATTGTGATATCGGCACCTGCTGTTACCGGCTGCAACTGCAGCCGGCCCACGGCCAGCTCATTCCAGCATCCGGGCTTGATGGTATTCAGAGCCACTGGTTCGCTTTCCCGTGCTGTTACATACAAATGGCCCTGATAGCGGCGCAGCTTGACGCCTTTAATCTCAAGCACAGGGGTTGCATCTTCAGCGGCCAGTGCCAGTTCATTCCAGGCCACCGCCAGCTGGCTGTGACTTAAATGCAGCCCTCGCTCACTCAGCCAATGGCGCAGCGCATTATTACGTCTGGCCAGAGTAAAAGACCGCAAATCAGTCACACTCAAGCCACCGGCACTATTAACCAGCCCGATCAAATCCTGCCGGGCCAGATCCTGTGCCAGCTCCAGCTGCTCAGCACAGAGCGCTGCACTGCGGCTGACGGTGCGTGCAAAGGCCGGCCATTGCGTCAGCAGCCGCGGCAATATTTCATTGCGCAGAAAGTTGCGATCAAAGCGGTTATCGGCATTGGACGGGTCCTCCACCCAGTTCAACCCCTGCTCGGCAGCAAACCGCTCAAGCTCGGCACGGGAAAGATGCAGCAAAGGCCGTAACTGCACGCCCCTGCCCAACGGTTTATGCTCCGGCATGGCAGCCAGACCGGCAATACCTGCCCCCCGCTTCAGGGCCAGCAGCAGGGTCTCGGCCTGATCATCCAGATGATGGCCGGTCAGCAGTGCCGCTCCTGCCGGCAGCTCAGCGGCAAGAGCGGCATAACGGGCATGGCGGGCAGCGGCCTCAAGGCTTACCCGCGGACCGGTTGCCACGGTGACGGTTAACACCCGGCATTCCACCCCCAGACTGGCCGCCACTTGCCGACAGTGCGCCGGCCAGGCATCGGCGGCGGCCTGCAGACCATGATGAACATGCAGGGCGGTCAGCTCACGGCCCTGCTCTCTGGCAAAGCGCGCCGCCAGCGCCAGCAGCACCGTAGAGTCCAGCCCGCCACTGAAGCCGACATAAAGTGGCCCGTTCGGGTACAGATCCTTGAGGCATTGGTAAACATGATGATATTCGTTCATGAAGCAGCTTCTACCCGGTTACGACCGTTATTTTTGGCTCGATAAAGCGCCTGATCGGCTTTGGCCAACAGCCGGTCAGCACTTTCAGTGGCAAACGCCTCAGCCACTCCCAGCGAAATAGTCAGACTTAAGCCCTCGGCAATGGCACTACAGTCAAAATCTGCCACCCGCTGCCGAATACGCTCACAGACCGCCATGGCATCATGCAGCCGGGTATCGGGAAACAACAGAGTAAACTCCTCGCCCCCCCAGCGTGCCACATAGTCCTGCTCACGCACCTGTGTACTCAGGATTCGGGCCAGCGTTTTAATGGCTTCATCACCCACACTGTGGGACCACTGGTCATTAACCCGCTTAAAGTGATCAATATCAACAACCGCCAGGCAAAACCCTTGGTTTTTATCACTAAAACGCTGCCAGGCCTGAGCCAGCCAGTCATCAAAGGCCCGCCGGTTAGCAAGGCCGGTCAGCTGATCTTCCCGCGCCTGACGTTCAAAGTTCTGGGTTTGCTGTTGCAGCGCTTCGGTTTTTTCATGCACCAGCCGCCGCAGGGTAGCGGCATTATGTTTAAGCATTCGCAGGCGCAGCTGAAATATTCCCCACAGCAGTATCAGTCCGGCCACCGCCAACATTGCCCAGAATAGCGGACGCTGCCAGAAAAAAGGCGCAATATTGAAGCTCAGACTGGCCTGTCGGTCACTCCAGCGACTGTAAGGATAAGCGGCTGCCACCTGCAGACGATAGTTACCCGGAGCCAGATTAGTGTATTCCGCCAGACTCTGATCTCCCCGCTCTACCCACTCCTTGTCAAAGCCTTCCAGCCGGGTGCGATAGCGGATCCGCTCAGGCATCACATACCCCAGACCGGCAAACCCGATTTGTATACGCTCACTACCGGCAGGCAGTTTCAACGGTGTATCTGGCACCACAGGTTGGCCATTCACGGTGACCTGTTCCAGCACCACCGGCAGATTATTTTGCACAAGCTCAGCCAGACGCTCAGGCTGTACCCGCGCCACTCCCATGGCGGTGGCTACCCATATACTGCCATCAGCAGCCAGCGTTGCTGAAGGGCCTGAGCCGCCATTGGCCTGGCTGCTGGCCATACCGTCACCTTCACCAAAGAGTTCAAACGCAATGACAGCCAGCTCACCATCTGCAGCCTGATGGGCCTGCTGCAAATCCAGCCGCAGTATACCGCGGTTGGTCGTCACCCAGATCCCGCCATGATAATCCGCTACCGGCTGAAACATTTTTTCAATGGGCAGACCATGGGGCCGGCCTACCATCGACAGGCTGCTGTCAGTGTAACGGTAACGCAGCAAGCCACGATCCGTCGCAATCCACACCGCATCACTGCCCAGCTGCTGATAAAAACCAAAGGCATATTCGGCATTTTCCTGGCTGTGCAGATCCAGAGTACGAATCCGGGATGGATTCCCTTGCTCAATAATGGCTGCCCCTACCCCGGTTCCTACCCAGATATCATTGTTTTCCGCCTGATGCAGTGCCATCACAAATTCGCCAGGCAGGCCGTCCTGCTTGCCGTAGGTTAATACCCGGCCCTGATGCACCCGGCTCAGTCCTTCCGCGGTGCCCACCCACAGACTGCCGTCCCGTGCGGGTAATATGGCGCGAACCTCATTGGCACTAAGGCCCTGATCCCGGTCGATAATAACCGGCTGCTGTCCGGGTTTGAGTCCGACCAGACCATGGGTATAGGTACCCAACCAGAGAATATCCCCCTGACGGGCCAGACTAAGAATGGACGGCGTCTTGCCATCCGGCAGTAAGACCGGAACGGCTCGGGTGCCGTCAGCATCAATCACGCTCAGGCCATTGCTGGTGCCTGCCCATACCTGGCCGTTATCGTCGGCCAACACAGAACGCACATAGTTACCTGCCAGCCCCTGCTCCTGAGTAAAGCTGGTAAAAGGGGCATCACGAAGGCGCAGCAAACCACCATTGGTGCCCACCCAGATATTACCTTCGGTATCCTGCAACAACGACAGCACACGGTTATCGGGCAGTCCCTGCTCCATGCCAAGCCGCTCCAGCCCCAAACTGCCCAGCCGCGCCAGCCCGCGATCTGTGGTGCCAATCCAGAGCGCCCCGTCCCTGTCCTGCAACAAGCTGCTGATGGCCTCTTCGGCAAGCTGCGGGTGCATCAATTCAAAGTGCTGATCTTTGCTGCCATAGAGCCCTTGAGCCGAGCCTACCAGTAACTGTTCTTCCCGGGTTTGCAGCAGCGCCAGCACAGGAGCGGCGGGAATATGCCGGTTTACACTGATGATATTATTGGGACCAATAACCGCCAGGCCACGGGACGTACCCGCCCAGATCCGCCCGTCACTTGTCTGCAGCAGCCGGTATACCGCCAGCCCGGGCAGGCCCTGTTGCACAGAGAAGTGATGCTGTTCACCTTGAGCGTCGCGCATATAGATGCCGTCCCCTTCGGTGGCAAACCACAGCCGGCCGCGATTATCACGTAACACATGGTTTACCATGGCTGGCAGGTGCTGCTGAGGAAACCAACGAGGATGCTGATAGCGGCTGAAACCGCCTCGGGCACCGACTACCAGCAGGCCGTCATCGTCCAGCGTAAGGCCACGAATACCCGAGTCAGGCAGACCGGTTTGCTCACCACGCACAAAAGTATGAAATCCCCGCCCGTTGTAGCGGGATATTCCTTCCCAGGTGGCAAACCAGAGGTAGCCTTCGGGCGTTTGCGCCATGCTGTTGATGCTGTTGTGAGGCAGACCGTTACGGGTATTCCAGCTGTCCTGGTAAAAGTTCTTCAGTGGCGACTGGGCAGCCGCGGGGGGCAGTGCGATGAGCAGCCAGCAAAAGCCGGCAAGCAGCTGCAGGTGACGGAGGTTCATGTAAACATTCCCTGTTAATTGGTTCCGTTCTTAGCCGGAATATAACAGTTTTGGCCGGAGTTTACTGTGGGTGCGCCTCTTTGAGGAGCTGGGAGCTGGGAGCTGGGAGCTGGGAGCTGAAAGCCGGAAGTAACAGCTAGGTTGGGACAAGTCCCAACCTTGACTTTTCTTATCGCTTAAAGCTGACAGCTCCCGGCAAAGCCGGGGTTTAGCAGTAACCGTATTTCATCAGGCGCTGATAGCGCTGTTCAAGCAGGGTGTCGGTATCAAGCTGATCAAGGTCGGCCAGATCGGCGACAAGGCGCGCTTTCAGACGCTCGGCGGTCAGTAATGGATTACTGTGGGCACCGCCCATGGGCTCTTCCACTACGTTGTCGATAAGACCCAGCTCATGAATACGACCGGCGGTAATGCCCATGGCCTCGGCAGCCACCGAAGCCTTGTCAGCACTCTTCCACAGAATAGAAGCACAGCCTTCCGGTGAGATCACCGAATAGGTGGAATATTGCAGCATGTTCACACGGTCACCCACGCCAATGGCCAGGGCACCGCCGGATCCGCCTTCGCCCACTACGGTACAGATGATGGGAGTTTTGAGGCCCGACATCACTTTCAGGTTGCGGGCAATGGCTTCACTCTGGCCGCGCTCTTCAGCGCCCACACCCGGGTAGGCACCGGGGGTGTCGATAAAGGTAAGAATGGGCATTTTAAAGCGCTCGGCCATTTCCATCAGACGCAGGGCCTTGCGGTAGCCTTCCGGACGGGGCATGCCAAAGTTACGCTTTATCTTTTCTTTGGTTTCACGCCCCTTCTGGTGGCCGATCACCATGACCGGACGGCCTTCAAAGCGGGCCACACCACCCACAATGGCCTTGTCGTCGGCATAGGCCCGATCGCCGGCCAGCTCGTCGAACTCACCAAACATCATCTCCAGGTAGTCCTGAGTATAAGGACGACGAGGGTGGCGGGCCAGCTGGGAAATCTGCCAGGGACCCAGATTGCTGAACACCTTTTTAGTCAGCTCATCACGTTTCACTTCCAAACGACCGATCTCTTCATCCAGATCGATATCGAGGCCGTCGCCTTCGCCTACGTGACGAAGTTCTTCAATCTGGGCCTGAAGTTCGGCAATAGGTTGTTCAAAATCCAGAAAATGGTGGCTCATGGCTGCCCTCTAGTCAAAAATCAGTTCGACCCTGTCCGCACCCAGCAGGCCCTTTAGCGAATCGAGCATATCGTCAGTGGGGGTTACCCGCCATTCTGTGCCCAGAGTCAGCTCGGCTCGTGCGCCGGGTCGGTGGTAGGTCACACGCACAGGACATACGCCCGCCCTAACCGGCGTGAGTATATCCAGCAATTGAGTAAAAAAGCCCTGTTCTATGCGGCTTTTATCTATATACAGTGCAAGGCCCCGAGCAAACCGCTCCCGGGCATCGCTGATATCAAGCACCTCTCTGGCCGACATTTTAAGGCCTCCGGAGAAGTCGTCAAAGCTGACCTGTCCACTGATAACCAGAATTTTATCTTTTTCCAGCAAAGACTCATAGCGTTCCAGCGCATCAGAAAACAGAGTCACATCCAAACGGCCCGATTTATCATCCAGGGTCAGAATGCCCATGCGGTTGCCCCGCTTGGTGGTCATCACCCTGGCGGCAATCACCAGCCCGGCCACGGTGCTGAGTCTGTCACGCCCGCCGGGCTGTACCTCATTAAGCCGGCCACTGGTGTAATGGCGCAGCTCTCTGGCATATTGGTTAATGGGGTGGCCGGTAAGATACAAGCCAAGAGTGTCCCGCTCTCCTTCCAGCCAGATTTTGTCGGGCCAGTGGGGCACATCGGCAAAAGCGTGCTCCACCTTGTCTTCTTCTACCAGCACGCCAAACATGTCGCCCTGGCCCAGCGCCTCTGCTTTGGCATGCTGATCCGCCGCCTTCATGGCTTCCTCAAGGGTAGCCATCATGGACGCCCGGTGCGGACCCAGCTTATCCATGGCACCCGACAGGATCAGCTTTTCCATCACTCGCTTGTTGAGCTTTTTAAGATCTACCCGGTTGCAGAAGTCGAATAAATCACGGAAGGGACCGCCACGTTCACGCGCAGCAAGAATGGACTCAATAGGTGACTCGCCCACGCCCTTGATGGCCCCGATACCATACACTATGTGACCGTCTTCATTCACGGTAAAGCGATAGCGGCCGGTATTGACATCGGGCGGACTCAGCGTCAGCCCCATGCGCTGGCACTCATCCACCAGCGTCACTACCTTGTCGGTGTTGTCCATATCGGCAGTCATCACCGCCGCCATAAACTCCGCCGGAAAGTGGGTTTTAAGCCACAGAGTCTGATAAGACACCAGCGCATAAGCGGCAGAATGTGACTTGTTGAAGCCATATCCGGCGAATTTTTCCACCAGATCGAAGATCTTCATTGCCAGCTCGCCGTCGATGCCGTTGGCCACAGCCCCCGCTTCAAAGCCGGCCCGCTGCTTGGCCATCTCCTCAGGCTTCTTTTTACCCATGGCCCGGCGCAGCAGGTCAGCGCCGCCCAGCGAATAGCCCGCCAATACCTGGGCAATCTGCATCACCTGCTCCTGATACAGGATAATGCCGTAGGTAGGCTCAAGAATCGGCTTGAGAGAGTCGTGCTGCCACTGTTCATCGGGGTAAGACACCGCCTCGCGGCCGTGCTTGCGGTCGATAAAGTTATCTACCATGCCCGACTGCAAAGGCCCCGGGCGAAACAGCGCTACCAGAGCGATCATGTCTTCAAAACAGTCCGGCTGCAGGCGCTTGATCAGGTCCTTCATGCCACGGGATTCCAGCTGGAATACCGCCGTGGTTTCATGGCGCTTGAGCAGCTGGAAAGAAGCCTTGTCGTCAATGGGAATGGCGGCAATGTCGACAGGCGGCTTGCCTTCCTGCTCCAGCCTGGGGTTGATCATGCCCAGCGCCCAGTCAATGATGGTGAGGGTGCGCAGGCCAAGAAAGTCAAACTTCACCAGGCCGGCAGACTCTACATCGTTTTTATCAAACTGGGTCACCGGATGATGACCTTCGGCATCGCAATAGAGCGGGGCAAAATCGGTGATTTTGGTGGGAGCAATGACCACGCCGCCGGCATGTTTGCCGGCGTTACGGGTCACCCCTTCCAGAATGCGGGCCATATCAATCAAGGCACGCACTTCTTCATCCTGATCGTAAAGCTCAGGCAGCTTGGGTTCAGCCTCAAAGGCCTTGGCCAGGGTCATGCCCGGATCGGGCGGGATCAGCTTGGAAATACGATCCACAAAGCCATAAGGGTGGCCCAGCACCCGGCCCACATCGCGCACCACCGCCTTGGCAGCCATGGTGCCAAAGGTAATGATCTGGGATACCGCATCCCGGCCATAGAGCTCGGCCACATGATCGATCACCTCGTCCCGTCTGTCCATGCAGAAGTCGATGTCAAAGTCGGGCATGGACACCCGCTCGGGATTAAGAAAACGTTCAAACAGCAGATCGAATTCAAGCGGATCAAGATCGGTGATCTTCAGGGCGTAGGCCACCAGGGAGCCGGCACCCGAGCCCCGGCCCGGTCCCACAGGAATACCGTTATCCTTGGACCATTGAATGAACTCCATCACGATCAGAAAATAGCCGGGAAAGCCCATCTGGTTGATCACATCGAGCTCAATCTGCAGCCGCTCGTCGTATTCACCGCGCTTTTCGGCTCGCACTGCCGGGTCCGGAAACAGAAACGCCAGCCGCTCTTCCAGCCCTTCTTGCGAGCATTTGACCAGAAAGTCTTCAATGCTCATGTCGCCGGTAGGAAAGTCGGGCAAAAAATACTCGCCCAGGCGCACGGTCACGTTGCAGCGCTTGGCAATCTCCACGCTGTTTTCCAGCGCCTCGGGAATGTCGGCAAACAGCTCGGCCATTTCCTCAGCACTTTTAAGATATTGCTCGGGGCTGTAGCGCCTGGGACGGCGCTTGTCGTCAAGGGTGTAGCCGTCGTGAATGGCAACACGAATTTCGTGGGCGTCAAAGTCGTCTTTATCAAGAAACACCACTTCATTGGTGGCCACCACCGGCAGCTGCTGCTCAGCCGCCAGCGCCACCGCCATATGCAGATAGCTTTCTTCATCGGGCCGGCCGGTGCGCAGCAGCTCCACATAATAACGGTCGGGAAAATGCTGCTGATAAAAAGCGAGGCACTGCTCCGCCAGGGCCTGGTTGCCTTTCAGCAGATAAGTGCCCACATCCCCTTCCCGGCCCCCGGACAGCACAATAAGGCCGTCGCTGAGCTCGGCAAGCCAGGCTTTGTCGATCACCGGCCTGTGCTGAATATGACCACGCAGATAAGCTCTGGAAATAAGCTGGGTAATATTCTGATAGCCGGTATTATCCATGGCTAAAAGAGTAAGACGAAACAGCTGCTCGCCCATCTCTTCGCTTTGCAGCCAGAAGTCTGCACCCACCAGCGGTTTAAGGCCTTTTTTATGCGCATCACCATAAAAGCGCACCAGACCACAGAGGTTCATCTCATCAGTCAGCGCCAGCGCCGGATAACCCAGCTCCTGCACTCTGGCGGTGATGGGACCAATTTTGGCCAGCCCGTCCACCATGGAAAAGTCGGAGTGAATGCGAAGGTGAATAAAGCCCGGCGTCATATCCGCTCCAGCGCTCTGGCAACAGGTTTAAAGCTTTTACGATGCTCGGGCAAAGCGCCATGCTCGGCCAGCGCTGCCAGATGTTCCTTGGTGGGGTACCCTTTGTGGCGGGCAAAACCGTATTGCGGATACATGGCATCCAGCGCCAGCATTTCATTATCCCGCGCTACCTTGGCCAGAATGGAAGCGGCGCTGATCTCCGCTACCCGGCTGTCGCCCTTGACCACTGCCTGTGCCGGCATGGGCAGCTCGGGGCAGCGGTTGCCGTCGATAAATACAAAACCGGGTTGCACGGCAAGCGCCGCCACCGCCCGTGTCATGGCCAGCAGGGTAGCCTGCAATATGTTCAGCTGATCAATTTCGGCGGCGGAGCAGCGGCCGATGGCCCAGGCCAGGGCGTGTTCACGTATCAGTGGTGCCAGCTTTTCACGCCTTTTCTCGCTGATGGCCTTGGAGTCGGCAAGCCCCGGAATGGGATGGTTCGGGTCAAGAATAACGGCGGCGGTGACCACGTCACCCACCAGCGGGCCCCGGCCCACTTCGTCAACACCGGCCACCAGCACGCCGCTGGGGTAAATAATGTCGGTCATGATGTTCTTTTTGCCAGCTCCAGCACTGCCAGGGCGGCCTGTTCATCGGCATTGCAACGAATGCGTTTATGCAATTGCGTAAAGTGAGCAATCAGCTCACTGGTGTCGTTATCAAGCAGCTTGCCCACCTCGTCCACTATGTGGCCCGGCGTGCATTCGTGCTGAATAAGCTCGGTCACCAGGGTCTGGTTTGCCAGCAGGTTGGGCAGAGACACATGCTCGGTTTTTACCAGCCGTTGAGCCAGCCAGTAGCTGAAGTCTTTCAGTTTATAGCCCACTACCATGGGCTTTTTGGCCAGCATGGCCTCAAGCGTGGCGGTACCCGATGCCAGCAAAATCACATCGGCGGCGGTCATCACTTCCCGGCCCTGACCTTCTATCAAGATCACCTCAAGATCAGGAGCCACGGTTTTTTTGATGGCCGAAAATTCCTGCCGGCGCTTCTCACTGGTTAATGGCACCACAAATTCCAGTTCGGGGTGGCGCACCTTGAGTTGCTTGCAGGCTTCCAGATACACGGGCGCAAGCAGAGTCACTTCGGCATGACGACTGCCGGGCAGCAGCGCCAGATAGCGGCCATCAGCGTTCAGTCCCAGTCGTTCACGGGCACCCCGTGTGTCGGGCACCAGTGGCATTTTGTCGGCCAGGGTATGGCCAATAAAACGGCAGGGCGCGTCAAAGCGGTCGTAAAAGGCTTTTTCAAAAGGAAGAAAGGCCAGCACCATGTCGGTGGCAGCTTTAATTTTATGGATGCGGTTTTGCCGCCAGGCCCAGACCGATGGGCTGACATAATGCACGGTGGCAATGCCAGCCTGCTTGAGCTTGAGTTCAACGCCGATGTTGAAATCGGGGGCATCGATACCGATAAACACATCAGGCGGATTATCGATAAAGTGCTGAATAATGCGCCTGCGAATGTGCAGAATGCGCGGCAGCCGGCCCAGCACTTCCACTATGCCCATGACCGCCAGCTCGTCCATCTCAAACAGAGCCCGACAACCTTCGTCCTGCATCTGCGGGCCGGCAATGCCTTCAAAAATGGCATCGGGATGACGGCGGCGCAGCTCGCGAATAAGCCCCGCCCCCAGCGTGTCGCCGGAAACTTCTCCGGCCACAATACCAATACGAAGCGGCACCTCAGGCACGAATAATACCGCGCTCATTGGCCTTGAGGAAATCGACCATGATGCTTACCTCAGGCTGTGTTTCACACAGACTTTCCAGTACCGGAATGACCTCTTCCACGGTTTTACCGCTGCGAAACAGTTCCCGGTAAGCCTGTTTAATGGCAGAGATGCCTTCCTTGCTGAAGCCGCGACGACGCAGCCCTTCGGAATTGATGCCAAAGGGCTTGGCATAGTGTCCGGCCGCCATCACATAGGGCGGCACGTCTTTATTCAGGGCGGCACAGCCGGCAATAAAGGCGTGACTGCCAACCCGGCCAAACTGGTGAATGGCGGCATGACCACCAAAAATAACATGATCGCCAATGTGCACATGTCCTGCCAGAGTGGCATTGTTGGCAAAAATGCAGTCGCTGCCAATGCGGCAGTCGTGGGCCACGTGCACGTTCACCATAAACAGGTTACGGCTGCCGACAGTGGTCAGGCTTTCGTCCTGGGACGTCCCCCGGTGAAAGGTACAGGACTCACGAATCACGTTGTCGTCGCCAATTTCCAGCACGGTGCGTTCGCCGGCATATTTCTTGTCCTGGCAGTCTTCACCGATGGAGGCAAACTGAAAAATACGGTTGCGCTTGCCAATGCGGGTAGGCCCCTTAATCACCACATGAGAGGCAATCTGGCAATGATCACCGATTTCAACTTCCGGACCTATCAGGGTCCAGGGGCCTATCTCCACACCCTTGCCAATCACGGCATCCGGGTGAACGATGGCGGTTTCATGGATCACTGTACCTTGTTCACTCACACTTAACCCTCGCGTTTGGCGCACATCAGTTCGGCGGTGCAAACCACTTCACCGTCAACACTGGCAACACCGGTAAATTTGGCAATGCCTCTGCGCTCTTTCAGATACACCACATCCAGCACCAGCTGATCTCCCGGCACCACAGGACGCTTGAAACGGGCATTGTCGATGGAAGCAAAATAGTACAGCTCGTTGGGCTTGGGCTTACCGACCATTTTAAATGCCAGAATACCGGTGGCCTGAGCCATGGCTTCCAGGATCAGCACACCGGGAAATACCGGCTTGTTGGGAAAGTGGCCGGTGAACATGGGCTCGTTGAACGATACATTCTTGATGCCGCGCAGGGTTTTACGCTCCGGGCTTATTTCGTAGTGAGCTACCTTGTCGACCATCAGAAAAGGATAGCGATGCGGCAACAGTTCCAGAATTTCCTGGATGTCCAACTGATTCAGTTCGTTACTCAAAATTTAACCCTACCAAAAAGTGTGCTTAATCGTTGTTGTTCAGTTTTTTTTCAAGCTGGCTCAGCCGCTTGTGCATATCGTCTATGCGCATCACGCGCGCCGCCGTTTTGCGCCACTCCTTGTTCGGTTGCAGCGGAATGCCGGAGGAATAAATGCCGGGCTCAGTAATGGGGCGCATCACCATGGCCATTCCGGTAATGGTGACCCCATCACAGATTTCCATATGGCCATTAAACACAGAAGCACCGCCAATAATACAATATTTACCGACCTTGAGACTACCGGCCATCACAGTGCCACCGGCCATGGCGGTGCCGTAGCCGATGTCTACGTTGTGTGCTATCTGACACTGATTGTCGATAATCACATTGTCGGCAATGCGGGTATCATCCAGCGCTCCTCTGTCGATGGTAGTGCAGGCACCAATTTCTACCCGGTTACCGATCACCACGCCACCAAGCTGAGGAATTTTTATCCACTCACCCTTGTTATTGGCATAGCCGAAGCCATCTGAGCCGATAACGGCACCGGACTGCACCAGACAGTCAGTCCCCATGGTCACGCCATGGTAGACAGTCACATTAGCCCATAGCCGGGTGCGCGTGCCCAGGCGCGTATTCTTGCCGACGAAGCAACCCGGACCAATGATAACGCCTTCTTCAAGCACTACACCGGACTCAATGACCGCGTTAGCCCCAATGGCCACACCGTCACCAAGGGCAGCATCGGCGGCCACCACGGCACTGGGGTGAATATCCAGCGCCGGAGCCGGTGTGGTATCCAGCGCCTGAGCGGCCAGGGCAAAGCCAAGATACGGATCACTCATCACCAGACAAGCTACCGGGCAAGCCTGACTGTCGGCTTCACGCAGTATCACTGCAGAGGCTCTGGTGTCTTTCAGCAGATGCTGATATTTACCATCCGTCAGAAAGGCCACATCGCCGGGGCCTGCTTTATCCAGGGTGGTCACCTTATGAATAAGTTGCGCCGGTTCGCCACGCAGCTCAGCGCCCAGCTCCTGGGCCAGTTGTTGCAGTGTAATGCTCATCATCTTGCTCTTGTTACTTACTGACGCGGCTGATCACCTGTTGAGTGATATCGAGAGAAGGATTGACATAAATCACCGCTCCTCGTTCAATCACCAGATCCAGCCCTTGCGCCTTGGTGATATCATCTATCGCGCCCTTGATGCGCGACAGCATTTTCTGCCGTTCTTCCTGCTCACGTTTGGCTCTGTCCTGCTCCAGTGAGCGGGCTTTCTGGACAAAGGTAGCCTGCATGTCGTTCAGCTTTTTCTGGGCTTCTGCTTTCTGGCTGTCGTTCATGAAGGCCATGTCTTTTTGCTGTTTTTCCACAAAGCTGCGGCCTTGCTGTTCCAGCTGCTGAACTTCTTTTACCCGCGAAGCAAATTCGTTTTGCAGCTGATTACGTACTACGTCACGCTGAGGCATTTTCTGAAATACTTCGGCTGTATCCACCACCGCTATCTTGCTCTGGGCCTGAGCAAAAGTCGCCGTCATGACCAGCGCCAGGGCGCCGGCCAGTTGAATCAATCTGTTCATGTAACACTCCTTTAAAACGTACGTCCGATATTGAAGTTAAAGACTTCGGTTCTGTCCCCTTCCACCTCGGTTACCGGTGTGGCCAGAGAGAACACCAGCGGGCCGAGCGGCGACAGCCACTGCATGCTGACACCGGCCGCAGCGCGATATTCGCCCGGGTCGCCAAAGTCATAACAGCCCTGATCGCAATTGGTGAAATCCGATGCGTCGTAGTTGGTATCCCAGACGGTGCCCACATCCATAAACAGGCTGGTACGCAAAGAGCGCTGCAGATCTTCACCGGCAAAGGGCGTGGGCACAATCAGCTCGAGCGACGCAGCCAGCAGAGCGTTACCGCCAATGGCACTGCCGTCAGTGGTCTGCTTGCCATTCGCATCTTCAAAAACCGCCCGCGGGCCGACCGAGTTGCTCTTGAAGCCCCGCAATGTGCTGAAACCACCGGCATAGTAGTTTTCAAAGAAGGGCAGCCTTGCGGTATCGCCGTAGCCGTCAGCAAAGGCGGCGCGGAACTTGCCGTGCAATACCCAGTTGTGTTTACGGTCCAGCGGAAAATAATGGCCGTCATCAAAGCTCAGTTTGTAATACTGCAGATCCGAGCCGGGCACTGTTACCTTGATGCTGGCACTCTGACGGCTGCCGGCGGTAGGGAAGATGCCCCGGTTCAGGGTATTGCGGGTCCAGCCGGCGGTGATATCAAAGTCATCAAAGCTGATTTTATCCTTGGGATCCGCACCGTTATCAAGCCAGAAGTCATTCAGCTGAATAGACGGCTCTGTCGGCTGGCTCAGAGTATTGTGCTCATAGCCAGCACTGAAGTTCAGGCTGTTGTTTTCATTGACCGGAAAGCCGGTCAGCCCACGCACGCCATAGGTGGTACTTTCATAGTCAATGGAGCCCAGATCATCATCGGGCTCAAATGAGCGATAATAAAGACGTCCGCCAAGACTGACGCCGTCTACCGTGAAGTAAGGGTCGGTATAATCCAGTGACACATTCTTGGAGTAATCGTTCATCTGGGAGTTGATGCCCACCCGGTTACCTGTTCCAAGGAAGTTATCCTGCTGCAGACCGGCCTGAATGCTGAAGCCGGAGTCAGTACCAAAACCTACCCCAAAGTTGATGGAGCCGGCAGGCTGCTCTTTTACCTTAACGCCAAGATCCACCAGATCATCCTGGCCCGGAATACGCTGCGTCTCCACTTCTACCTGCTCAAAATAGCCCAGGCGGTTCAGTCGGGTACGGGATTGCTCGACGTTTTCGCTGGACAGCCAGGTGCCTTCCATCTGACGCATTTCCCGGCGCAAGACTTCATCTTTGGTGATTTCGTTGCCGCTGAAATTGATACGGCGTACATACACACGGTTACCCGGCTCTATGTTAACGATCAGCTCAACCTTGTTGGTGGCCTCATCAATTTGCGGAAAGGTATTGATCCGTGGATAGGCATAGCCAAAACGGCCGAGAAAACGGGACAGCAGCTCTTCCATGTGGGCCACATCACCGGCGGAATAGAGGTCACCATTTTCAATGGGGATCAGCTCGTTCATTTCCCGTTCACGGTCAATCAGATTACCGCGCAGGCTGACTCCGGATACCGTATATTGTTCGCCCTCAGTGACGTTCAGGGTAATGTAAACCCCTTCCTTGTCCGGTGACATTGATACCTGAGTAGAGGTGATTTCCGCCTTGAGGTAACCCCGGTCACGATAGAAAGAGCGCAGGGTTTCAATGTCGCCGGCCAGTTTTTGTTTCTGGTAGCGCTTGTCACCCAGAATATTCCACCAGGGCACACTGTCGGACAACTCCAGCTGAGCCAGCAGCTGCTCTTCGGTAAAGGCCCGGTTACCGACGATATTAATCTGTTTGATTTCAGCAGCATTGCCTTCAATAAACTCAAACTTGAGCTCAACCCGGTTACGGGGCAGCGGCGTCAGTACGGCTTTAACATCTGCAGAGTATTTACCCACACCGTAATAAAAGTCTTCCAGGCCTTTTTCAAGCTCGCTCAGGGTGGTGCGGTCCAGGGGCTCACCCACACGCACGCCGGCACTTTCCAGGCTTTCACGCAGCTGCTCTTCCTTTATTTCTTTGTTGCCGCTGAAGCTGATGCCGGCAATGGTGGGCCGTTCGGTCACCTGTACCACCAGCGTATCGCCGTCACGCAGCAGCTGTACCTGCTCAAAGTTACCGGAGGCGTAAAGACTGCGAATGGCCTCGGCCAGACGCCCCTGATCCACTTCCTCACCAACCCGTACCGGCAGGCTGAGCAGAGCGGCACCCAGGGTGACCCGCTGCAAACCGTTTACCTGAATATCTTCCACTACAAAGGGGGCCACATTGCTCTGTGCCTGTGCCAGCATGCTGGCACCCAGCAGGCAGGAAGCGGCGAGGGTGTGTTTTACTGCCCTTGTTTTTGCCATAGCCTGACGTTGTCCTTGTGTCTTGCCGCTCACAGGCGACCAATATCGTTAAACAGTGCCAGCCCCATCAGTAACACCAACAGAGCCGCTCCAATTCTGAAACCCAGTTCCTGTATTTTCTCCGGTACCGGTCGTCCGGTTACCGCTTCCACCATATAAAACAGCAGGTGGCCGCCGTCGAGTACCGGTAACGGCAGCAAATTGATAATGCCGAGGTTAACACTGACCAGCGCCATAAAGCTCAGAAAGTACACCAGACCAAAACCGGCACTGGCACCGGCACCTTTGGCGATGGAGATGGGCCCGCTCAGGTTATCCACCGAGACAATGCCGGTCAGCAGCTTGCCAATCATGTTAAACGTCAGCACCGTCAGCTCCCAGGTCCGCTCCATGCCATGCCATGCCGCTTCCAGCGGTCCGTAGGTCAGCTCAAAGCGATAGCGTTCGTCTACAGGCAGCACAGCAGGTGCCAGCCCGACATAGCCCACGGCCTGGCGGTTGGTCTCACGCAGCGCCGGGGTCAGTGTCAGGTCGAGCCTCTGACCATCACGCAGTACCACAAGTTCCATCGGTTGTTCAGGAGAAGACTGCACCAGTGCCACAAAGTGATTCCAGTCGCGCAGTATTTCACCATTTGCCTGTGTTATCTGGTCACCGGACTGTAACCCTGCCTGTTCACCGGCTCCATCCGCCATGACCTGTTCAAGCGTAAGGGTGGCAACAGGGCCTTCGGGCATCAGCCCCAGCGCAGTAATGGGCGACTCACTGTCAGGATCAAACTGCCAGCGGGCAAGCGGCACCGCCAGTTGCTGCTGACGTCCGCTGTCGTTTTGTACCGTGATGACGGTTTGCTCAGCACCAATGCTGCCGATAAGGGAGAAATTGACGTCTTCCCAGGTCAGAATGTCGTTGCCGTTAATGGCGGTAATTTGCATGCCCGGCTGAACACCGGCCACCGCCGCCGGAGATTCAGGAACCACATCACGTACTACCGGCTTGACCGAGGGCACACCAATCAGAAACATCAGCCAGAAGGCAAACACAGCAAACAGAAAGTTGGCCATGGGACCGGCTACCACAATCGCCATTCGTGCCCATACCGACTTATTGTTGAACGCCTGATCAGCCAGCTCAGGCGGCACCTCATCCACGCGGCCGTCAAGCATTTTGACATAGCCCCCCAGGGGGATCATGGCCACCACATATTCAGTGCCATCGCGGCCGGTTCTGCGCCAGATGGGCTTGCCAAAACCGATGGAAAACCGCTCTACTTTTACGCCATTGCGCCGGGCCACCCAGAAGTGACCATATTCATGCACCGCTACCAGTATGCCTAGGGCAACGATAAAGGCACCCAGATTCCATAATATTCCGGTCATGTGTGTGTCCTGATAAGTTGTACAGCCAGCCGGCGCGCTTCTTCATCCAGCGCCAGTATATCTTCCAGTATTACCGCTCTGGTGGTACCCAGCTGCTCTGTGACTTTGCGGTTAATATCAGCGATGGTCATAAAGCCAATGTCTTGATTCAAAAACGCGGCTACCGCCACTTCGTTGGCGGCATTCAGTGCCGTCGTGGCTCCCTGCCCTTGTGCACAGGCGTCCATCGCCAGCTCAAGGCAGGGGTAACGGGCCATATCCGGTGCCATAAAACTGAGCTCACCCAGCCGGGTAAAATCCAGCGGTGCCACACCCGACTCCATTCGCTCGGGCCAGGCCAGCGCATGGGCAATAGGTGTCATCATATCCGGCTGTCCAAGCTGGGCCAAGACGGAACCGTCCGAGTACTGCACCATGGAATGAATGACCGACTGCGGATGAACCAGTACTTCAATCTGCTCTGGTGCCGCGTTAAAGAGCCAGCGGGCCTCTATATATTCCAGGCCCTTGTTCATCATGGTGGCGGAATCAACGGAAATTTTAGGCCCCATGGACCAGTTGGGGTGGTTTATTGCCTGTGCCGGCGTAACAGCGGTGAGCTCACTGACCGGAGTATAACGAAACGGACCGCCGGAGCCGGTCAGGAGTAGTTTGCTGATGCCGGCGTGATTCAGGCACCCCCGGCCGGGATTACGCTGCAGCGCCTCGGGCAGACACTGAAAAATGGCATTATGCTCACTGTCTATCGGCAGCAGCTCGGCATGACTTTGGTGCACGGCGTCAATAAACAGCTCGCCGCTCATGACCAGGGCTTCTTTATTGGCCAGCAGTACCCGCTTGCCCGCCTGCACTGCCGCCAGTGTCGGCAACAAACCGGCCGCTCCCACTATGGCCGCCATTACCACCGTTACCTCGGCATCATCCGCTACCCGGCACAGCGCTTCAGTGCCTTCCAGGACGGTTGTGGTACTGCCGCTTTGTGCCAGCATCTGGCGCAACTGTGCAGCCGCAGCCGGTACGGCCATCACCGCATAACGGGGTGAAAATTCCAGGCAGTCGGCCAGCATTTGTGGTATCTGCTGACAAGCCGTCAGCGCAAAAACAGAAAATTGCTCGGGATGGCGGCGCACCACAGCCAGGGTGCTCTGGCCGATGGAGCCTGTGGCCCCCAGTATGGTCAGCTGTTGCATCAGCCCTGCCCTGCCAGTTGATAGACCACCACAAACACCGGCAGTGCTGCCGTCAGGCTGTCGATGCGGTCCATAATGCCGCCATGGCCGGGCAGAATGCTGCCGGAGTCTTTTATGCCGGCTTCCCGTTTGAACATGCTTTCAACCAGATCCCCCAGCACGGACGCCAGCACCGCCACTGCAGATGCCAGCAACACAGCCGTGCGCTGCGCACTGCTCAGGTCAATGGCATAAGTAACCGCCAGCGCCAGCAAACAGGCCGCAAGAACACCACCAAGCATGCCTTCAATGGTCTTACCCGGGCTGACCCGCGGGCACAGCTTGTGTTTGCCAAAGGCTTTGCCGGCAAAGTAGGCACCAGTGTCGGCAGCCCATACCAGCGCCATCACAAACAGCAGCAGCCAGGCACCGTAGTGGGCGTCCTGCTCATACTGATAACTGCGCAGCACCAGCAGCGACCAGAAAAACGGCACCAGACTGAGCAGGGCAAACAGCGCTTTAAGCCAGGGCCGGTTTTGCCAGAGACCACGGCTTTGGGGGTAACGCAACACCAGAGGCAGGGCCACCAGCCACCAGAGTGCACCGGCCGTCAGCACCATGCCAATCCAGGGATGCAGGCCATTGGCCCAGATATGCTCAATGGGCACTGCAGCCATCAGTGCCACCAGTACCAAAGCCAGAAATACTATGACGACATTAGACTTTCCGGCATCAATAAAACGCCCCCACTCTCTTCCTGCCAGCAGATAAACCACAGTGGCAAAAAGAGCAAAAAACGGCAGGGGCAGTAAAAAAACTGCCCCCAGCACCACAGGGATCAGGCACAGGGCCGTAATAATACGAAGCTTTAGCAAGAGGTATCCTCGTTCTTATTTGTTATCCGCTCAGTGTTAGTTCTGTCGGCCTCTTTTATTGTGGCTGCCGGTCAGGCTGATCCGCTGAGGCCGGACCTGCGCTCAGGCCTTTTGTGCCAGCAACTCCCTGATCTGAGCACCGGTACAGCCAAAACGCCGCTCCCGACTAACAAAAGCAGCAATGGCCTCGCTGAAGGAATCTTCCCCAAAGTCCGGCCACAACACAGGAGTGAAGTAAAACTCGGCATAGGCCAGCTGCCACAGCAAAAAGTTGCTGATACGCTGCTCACCACCGGTACGGATCAACAGATCGACAGGAGCAAGCTCTGCCATCTGTATATGCTTATCCAGCTGCTCCTCGGTAATGTCTTCCGCCTTCAGCTCGCCACCCGCTACCTGCTCTGCAAGCAGGCGGGCCGCCTGAGTAATATCCCAGCGGCCACCATAATTGGCAGCAATATTAAGAGTAAGACCGGTATTGTTGGCGGTAAGACGCTCTGCATCGTCAATTTTGCGCTGCAGGTGAGGAGCAAAGGCGCTGCGATCGCCGATAATGCGCAGCCGAATATTATTGTGATGCAGCTTGCGTACTTCCGAGCCCAGCACGGCAATAAACAGGCTCATTAAAGCGCTGACTTCCTCTTCCGGCCGGCGCCAGTTTTCACTGGAAAAGGCGAACAGGGTCAGGGCATCAAGGCCAAGTTTATAGCCGAAAGTGACCGCTGCCCGCACCGACTTGACGCCGGCCTTATGACCGGACACTCTGAACTTGCCTCTTTGCTCGGCCCAGCGGCCGTTGCCGTCCATAATAATGGCCACATGGCGAGGTAAACGCGCGTCATTATTCGGTGCTGCCGTAGCTGGCATAATCACTCCTGCACAAAAACAAACGCCGCGCAGGCAGCTACGCGGCGTCGGCTACTATACCTGATGTAACTATCAGATTTCCATTAACTCTTTCTCTTTGGCAGCCAGTGCATCGTCTACCTGCTTGATAAAAGTATCGGTGATTTTCTGAACATCATCCTGACCACGACGCTCGTCGTCTTCAGAGATTTCCTTGTCTTTCAGCAACGCTTTAAGGCTGTTATTGGCATCGCGACGAATATTGCGAATAGCCACACGGCCCTGTTCGGCTTCATTGCGCACTACCTTGATCAGATCCTTGCGGCGCTCTTCGGTCAGCGGCGGCAGCGGAATGCGGATCATGGCACCGGCGCTGGACGGGTTCAGGCCCAGATCAGACATCATGATGGCCTTCTCAACAGCCTGAATCATGGAGCGGTCAAACACGGTCACTGCCAGAGTGCGGGAATCTTCGGTAGTGATGTTGGCCAGCTGATTCAACGGCGTGGAAGCACCGTAGTAATCCACATAAATGGTGTCGAGCAGGCTGGGGTGAGCACGACCGGTGCGCACCTTGTTCATCTGGGATTTCAGCGCTTCGACGCTTTTTTCCATGCGGGTCTTGGCGTCGGTTTTAATGTCGTTTATCACGGTCGTTATCCTTTTTTGTGAGTGAGGGGTGAGGGGTCAGGCGTGAAGCGAAAGACGCAAACCCACCAGCAATGGCTGTCGGGTTCGTGTTTTATTCCTCACTCTTCTCCCCTTACTCCTTACAAAATATCAAAGCTTGTTACTGATCAGAGTGCCTTCGGTTTCACCCATAACAGCACGACGCAGCGCGCCCGGCTTATTCATGTTAAATACACGAATAGGCAGGTTATGGTCCCGTGCCAGCGTAAAGGCAGCCAGGTCCATGACCTTAAGCTCACGGTCGAGCACATCATCATAACCCAGATGATGGTACAGCTCGGCATCGGGATTTTTGACCGGATCCTCACTGAACACACCGTCTACCTTGGTGGCCTTGAGCACCACATCGGCTTCAATTTCAATACCGCGCAGGCAAGCGGCAGAGTCGGTGGTAAAGAAGGGGTTGCCGGTGCCGGCAGAGAAGATCACTACCCGGCCCTTGCGCAGCAGACTGATGGCATCGGCCCAGTTGTAGCTGTCGCACACGCCTTCAAGGGTAATGGCAGACATCAGACGGGCATTCACATAAGCACGGTGCAAAGCATCGCGCATGGCCAGACCATTCATCACGGTGGCCAACATACCCATGTGGTCGCCCACCACGCGGTTCATGCCCGCTTTGGCCAGGCCCGCACCACGGAACAGGTTACCGCCGCCAATCACCAGGCCGACCTGAACACCCAGCTCAACCAGTTCCTTGATTTCCTGAGCCATACGCTCCAGTACGGCAGGATCAATGCCAAAGCCTTCTTCACCCTGCAGGGCTTCGCCGCTGAGCTTGAGAAGAATGCGTCTGTATGCGGGTTTCGGATTGGTACTCATGCTTTCTATTCCTGGTCATAGAAAGACCGCGACGGAATGTCGCGGTCTGAATAGCATTAAAAAAGCAGGGAATTAACCCTTGGAAGCGGCGATCTGAGCCTGAACTTCGGCAGCGAAGTCTTCTTCTTTACGCTCGATGCCTTCACCCACTTCAAAGCGGATAAAGCCCTGAGCGTCGGCACCTTTCTGCTTGAGCAGGTCGCCAACAGAAACAGACGGATCCTTAACAAAAGGCTGGCCGGTCAGAGAGATCTCACCGGTGAATTTCTTCATGCGGCCTTCAACCATTTTCTCGGCAATTTCTTTCGGCTTGCCGGAGTTAACAGCGATTTCAACCTGAATTTCGCGCTCTTTGGCAACCACTTCTTCAGAAACGTCTTCGGGCTTGACGAACTGCGGGCTGGAAGCAGCCACGTGCATGGCCACGTCTTTGGCCAGCTCTTCGTCGCCACCCTGCAGGTTGGCGATAACGCCGATGCGGGTGCCGTGCAGATAAGTCACTACATTGTCGCCTTCTACCAGAGCAACACGGCGCAGGCTCATGTTCTCACCGATCTTGGCGATCAGGTTGGTCAGGGCGGTTTCAACGGTTTCGCCGTTGGCCAGAGTGGCGGCTTTCAGAGTGTCTACGTCGCCAATCTTGTTGGCCAGGGCCAGCTCAACAATCTGATCACCCAGAGCCAGGAAGCTGGCATCTTTGGCAACAAAGTCGGTTTCGCTGTTCATTTCTACCAGTACGGCTACATTGCCGGCCTGACGGGCCAGAATGATACCTTCGGCAGCAATGCGGCCGGCTTTTTTGGCGGCTTTGGCCTGGCCGGATTTACGCATGTCTTCAATGGCCTGCTCGATATCACCATTGGCTTCGATCAGGGCTTTTTTACAATCCATCATGCCGGCGCCAGTGCGCTCGCGGAGTTCTTTTACCAGGGCGGCGGTAATGTTTGCCATTCGTAATGTCCTCGGTCTTGTTAAGAAAACAGGGGCACATGGCCCCTGTTAACCTATCACTTGCGTATGGTTAATAAAGGCGTGAGCAAATGCTCAGTCTTTATTATTCTTCTACGACGTAGTTGTCTTCGGCTTGTACGGCCAGATCTTGCGCGCGGGCAGCGTTAACGGCGTCGGCAGCAGCGTTCAGATACAGCTGAACGGCGCGGATGGCGTCATCGTTACCGGGAATGATGTAGTCAACGCTGTCCGGGTTGGAGTTGGTGTCTACAACAGAAACCACAGGGATGCCCAGGTTATTGGCTTCCTTGATAGCGATGTGCTCGTGATCGGCGTCGATAACGAACAGTACGTCGGGCAGACCGCCCATGTCCTTGATACCACCCAGGGACTTCTCAAGCTTTTCCATTTCACGAGTACGCATCAGCGCCTCTTTCTTGGTCAGCTTTTCAAAAGTACCGTCCTGAGCCTGCGCTTCCAGGTCTTTCAGGCGGTTGATGGACTGACGCACGGTTTTCCAGTTGGTCAGCATACCGCCCAGCCAGCGATGGTTCACATAGAACTGATCGCAGTTGGTAGCGGCTTCTTTAACGGCTTCAGAAGCTGCGCGCTTGGTACCAACAAACAGGATTTTACCTTTCTTGGAGGCCACGTTACCCAGGTAGTTCAGCGCATCGTTGAACAGGGGAACGGTTTTTTCCAGGTTGATGATGTGAACCCGGTTGCTGGCGCCGAAAATGTAAGGCTTCATCTTGGGGTTCCAGAAACGGGTCTGGTGACCGAAGTGAACGCCGGCTTTCAGCATGTCGCGCATTGATACTTGTGCCATGATTTCCTCAAATATGTATTGGGTTAGGCCTCCACACATCCCATGACTCCGACCCGAAGGCACCCTGGAGCATGTGCCGATGTGTGTGTGTGTTAAAAAAGTGAATGTGGTTGCAATGCTGATTTTGATCAAACCTGCATCACGGCGCGCTTTATACCACAATTGCATGCTCCGCACCAGCATGAGCGCTGATTTCGGTGCTGGAAGTTAGCCGCCGGCAAGGGTACACTTTTGGCCCTTTCACGGGTACGCCCGCCTAACGCCGCCAGTAACAGAGACGAATATGAGCATAGTCATAAAAACCCCGGAAGAAATAGAAAAAATGCGCGTGGCCGGCCGCCTGGCCGCGGAAGTGCTGGAAATGATCGAGCCTTACATCAAGCCCGGCGTCACCACCGACGAACTCAATCAAATCTGTCACGATTATATTGTGAATGAGCAACAGGCCATTCCGGCACCACTGAACTATCATGGCTTTCCCAAATCCATCTGCACCTCGGTAAATCATGTGATCTGCCACGGTATTCCCTCAGACAAAAAGCTGAAAGACGGTGATATTCTGAATATCGACATTACTGTGATCAAAGACGGCTATCACGGTGATACCTCCAAAATGTTTACCGTGGGCAAGCCCAGCATCATGGCCGAGCGTCTGTGCCGGGTCACTCAGGAGTGCATGGAGATCGGCATTAAAATGGTGAAGGACGGGGTACACCTGGGTGACATCGGTGCCGCCATTCAGAAGCATGCCGAGGCCCATAACTATTCGGTAGTGCGGGAATACTGCGGCCACGGCATTGGTGCCGAGTTTCATGAAGAGCCTCAGGTGCTGCACTATGGCAAGGCCGGTACCGGTGAAGTGCTGAGGGCGGGCATGTGCCTGACCATTGAGCCCATGATTAACGTGGGCAAACGCCACAGCAAGATGCTGGCCGACGGCTGGACAGTGGTGACCAAGGACCGCAGCCTGTCGGCCCAGTATGAGCACACCATTCTGGTGACCGACACCGGATGTGAAGTGCTGACCCTGCGCAAAGACGATAACCTGGAGCGGATCATAACCGCTTAACCGCGATGCGAAGCAGCAGCGCGGTTGCGCTCCGCCGACACGCTTCGGTGGATGCCACTCACCAGTAAAGCCTGCTGCGAACATTCACTGGATGTTCGGTCAGGCTTTACTGATTCGTCACGGCGAGTAAGCTCGCCCCATGGACGCTCGGCAAATGCATCTGCCCGCCAAGGATGGCGGAAATGCCGAAAATGCAGGAGCAACTTTTCGGCCATGACATTTGACGGTCGGCTACGGCAATCCCCGCTGCTGCTTCGTGAAATATTGGTGTCGCTTGTTGGAATAACAGCCAACATTTTCCAACTCCCTGCTCCCCATTCCCTATTCCCTGAATCACTCCCATGAAACCCAAGTCTATACGCCTCCCTGCCCGCCGCCCCCGCAAGCCGGCACCGAAACAGCCGTCGGGCCCGCCGGTGACTTTATTGCTGAACAAGCCCTACATGGTGCTGTGCCAGTTTACCGACGGCAACGGTCGCGAGACCCTGGCCGATTACGTGGACGTACCCGGTGTGTATGCCGCCGGCCGGCTGGATCGCGACAGCGAGGGCCTGCTGGTGCTGACCAACGACGGCGCGCTCAATGCCCGCCTGACCCAGCCCGGACGCAAGACCGCCAAAACCTATTGGGTACAGGTGGAAGGTGACCCCAGCGAAGCCGATCTCGATAAACTGCGCCAGGGCGTTACGCTGAAGGACGGCCCCACCCTGCCGGCACAAGTCAGGCGCATGGACGAGCCGGCGGTCTGGCCGCGCAACCCGCCCATTCGCGAGCGCCAGCACATTCCCACCACCTGGCTGGAAATCAAGATCACCGAGGGACGCAACCGCCAGGTGCGGCGCATGACCGCCCATATCGGTTTTCCTACCCTGCGGCTGATACGCTACGCCGTGGGCAACTGGACCCTGGACAGCCTGCAACCCGGGCAATGGAGAAAAGTTTGATGAGTCATGCGGTAACCCTGGCGGTAATAGTGCGCGCCGGTGAACGGTTTTTAATGGTGGAAGAGTGGCAGCAGGGCCAAGTGATGTTCAACCAGCCCGCCGGCCACCTCGAAGCCGGCGAAAACCTGCTCGATGGCGCCAAACGTGAACTACGGGAAGAAACCGGCCTGGAGTTGCCCCTTGAAGAGGCGGTGGGCGTATACCAGTACACGGCACCGGACAACGGCAAGCACTTTGTGCGTTTTACCTTCTGCACCGAAGTGGCCGAGCCACTGCCAACAAACCCGCAGGACCCCGACGGCGACATTATTCGCTGCCACTGGCTGACGCTGGCTGAAATTGAAGCCCTCGGCAAACAACTGCGCAGCCCGCTGATCCTCGCCTCTCTGCGGGATTACCTGGCGGGCGAGCGGTTTCCAATCTCGGCGCTTAAAGGCTGGGACTAGGGACTGGGGATTAGGGAGTCGACTCCCTATCCACCATTCCCCAGTCCCTATTCCCTGCTCCCTCAAAGAAAGCTCCCTCCCCCTCACGGCATTTGTCTGGTAAAATAGCGCCCGTTTTGCAATCGGGTAATGGGCGTTATGAGCGATAACAGTCAGGTTAAAGTGATTGTCGGCATGTCCGGCGGTGTGGATTCTTCCGTTTCAGCCTATCTGCTGCAACAGCAGGGCTATCAGGTGGAAGGCCTGTTCATGAAAAACTGGGAAGAAGACGACACCGACGAATACTGCTCTGCGGCAGAAGATCTGCGCGATGCTCAGGCGGTGTGTGACAAGCTCGGCATTGAACTGCACACCATCAACTTTGCCGCCGAATACTGGGACAATGTGTTCGAGCACTTTCTGGCGGAATACAAGGCCGGCCGCACGCCTAACCCGGATATCCTTTGCAATAAAGAAATCAAGTTCAAGGCGTTTCTGGAATTTGCCGCCGAGGATCTGGGGGCCGATTACATTGCCACCGGTCACTATGTGCGCCGCAGCTTTGACGATGAGCCCAGACTGCTGCGCGGCATTGACGGCAACAAGGATCAGAGTTACTTCCTTTACACTCTGAGTTCTCAGCAGGTAGCCAAAAGCCTGTTTCCGGTGGGCGAGCTGGAAAAGCCCGAGGTGCGCCGCATTGCCGAGCAGCTGGAGCTGGTTACCGCCAAGAAAAAAGACTCCACCGGCATCTGCTTTATCGGCGAGCGCAAGTTTACCGACTTTCTGGCCCGCTACCTGCCCGCTCAGCCGGGCAATATTGAAACCGTAAACGGCGAGGTGATTGGCCAGCATCAGGGCCTGATGTATCACACCCTTGGCCAGCGCAAGGGCCTTGGCATCGGCGGTCTGAAAAACGCCGGTGATGAGCCCTGGTACGTAGTGGACAAGGAAGTGGAGCGCAATGTGCTGGTGGTGGCTCAGGGAGATCATCCACGGCTCTATTCCGACGGACTGATTGCCCGTCAGCTGCACTGGGTGGATCGTCAGCCCCTTACCGCCCCCCTGCGCTGCACGGTAAAAACCCGTTACCGCCAGACCGACATTCCCTGCACCATTACGCCGGTAGACGCCGACACCATTCGCGTGACCTTTGATGAGCCTCAGGCCGCGGTCACCCCGGGTCAGTCGGCGGTGTTCTACAGCGGCGAGGTGTGCCTGGGGGGCGGCATTATTGAAACCCGATTCAACAAGGATCAAGCGTGAGTCATAGTCTGGAAAATCAAACCCTGGCCTTTGCCGGCATCTGTCAGGCCGCCCGTCTGGTGCAACAGGTGGCCCGTGAGGGCAGAATTGACGATAAGGATGTGCTGGCCACCACCCTGAACAGCATTATGGTGACCGACGCCGAGCAGTCGGCCGATATTTATGGCGGCCATGAAAACCTGCGCCTTGGTTATCAGACCCTGATTGAACAGCTGAACGGCGACAGCAACAAAAAAGATGCCGAGCTCACCCGCTATCTGGTGGGTGTGGTAGCACTGGAGCGCAAACTGGCCAAGCGGCGGGATCTGATGTCGATGCTGGGTGAGCGCATCAGCCAGGTCAAGCGCCAGCTGCATCACTTTGAGTTGCTCGACGAGCAGGTGCTGGCCAACCTGGCCGGCATTTACAGTGATATTGTCAGCCCCATAGGCCCCCGTATTCAGGTGGCGGGCAACCCAAGCCACCTGCAACAGCCCATGGTACAGCACCAAATTCGTGCCCTGCTGCTGGCGGGCATTCGCAGTGCCGTGCTGTGGCGGCAACTGGGCGGCAAGCGCCGGCATATTCTGTTTTCCCGCAAGCGGCTGGTGGCTCAGGCCCAGGCGGCATTGCGTTATTAATCTTTATTACCCCCCAACCTTCAGGAGTTTCAGTTGATGGAATTGTCAGCATTAACGGCCATTTCCCCGGTCGATGGCCGTTACGGCAGCAAAACCGAGGCGCTGCGCGCTATTTTTTCCGAGTTTGGTCTGTTGCGTTTTCGCGTGGAAGTGGAAGTGCGCTGGCTGCAGGCGCTGGCCGCCGAGCCGGCCATTGCCGAAGTGCCCGCCTTCTCTGATGAAGCCAACGCCCTGCTCGACGCCATAGTAGCCAACTTCAATGAAGCTGACGGTCAGCGCATCAAGGACATTGAGCGCACCACCAACCACGACGTAAAAGCCGTGGAATACTTCCTGAAGGAAAAAGTAGAAACCCTGCCCGAGCTGGCTGCAGTGAGCGAGTTTATTCACTTTGCCTGCACCAGTGAAGACATCAACAACAACGCCCATGCCCTGATGCTGAGAGCCGGCCGCGATGATGTGGTGGTGCCTTATTGCCAGCAGCTGGTGGATGAAGTGAAGCGCCTCGCCGCTCAGTATCGTGACCTGCCCATGCTGAGCCGTACTCATGGTCAGCCCGCCTCGCCCACTACCCTGGGCAAGGAAATGGCCAACGTGGCCTACCGCCTGGAGCGTCAGCTCAAGCAGATCAAGGGCATTGAACTGCTGGCCAAGATCAACGGTGCCGTGGGCAACTATAACGCGCATATCTCCGCCTATCCGGAAGTGGACTGGCACGCCTTTTCCGAGCAATACGTCACCGGTCTGGGCCTGACCTGGAACCCCTACACCACCCAGATTGAACCCCACGACTACATTGCCGAGCTGTTTGATGCGGTGGCCCGTTTCAACACCATACTGCTCGACTTTGACCGGGACGTATGGGGTTATATCTCTGTGGGTTACTTCAAGCAGAAAACCGTGGCCGGCGAAATCGGCTCCAGCACCATGCCGCACAAGGTGAACCCCATCGATTTTGAAAACTCCGAGGGCAACCTGGGGCTGGCCAATGCCATCTTCAACCACCTGGCCGCCAAGCTGCCGGTGTCCCGCTGGCAGCGCGACCTGACCGACAGCACGGTACTGCGCAACCTGGGTGTGGCCGTGGGCTACTCGCTGATCGCTTATCAAGCCACTCTGAAGGGCATCAGCAAGCTGGAAGCCAACCCGGACGCGCTGGCCGCCGATCTGGATCAGAACTGGGAAGTACTGGCCGAGCCGGTACAAACCGTGATGCGCCGCTACGGTATTGAAAAGCCCTACGAGAAGCTGAAAGAGCTGACCCGGGGCAAGCGGGTAGATGGTGCCGGCATGCGCGCCTTTATCGACACGCTGGAACTGCCCGAGTCGGTGAAAGACGAGCTCAAGCAACTGACCCCCGCCAACTACATCGGCCGCGCGGTTAAACTGACTGACGAGCTGAAGTAATACCAATTAAATTAAGCAAGTGCTCTGGTTCGACCCTGTTGTAGCTGCCACTTTAGTCGGCAGGGCCTGTGCAACAGGCCTGGAAGACACAGTAGTCTGCAGGATTGCGCCTGCTGAAGCGGCACCTACCGCTCAGATACAGAATGAGTAAATGTTTAATCCGATTGGTATAACACGCAAAGGCCCGGTTAAAACCGGGCCTACAACATACAAGGGTGCCCCCCCTGCTTCGCCCCACTTCACAGATTTGCTCTCCCAACTCCCCCGCCCGTGCGGCAACCCACAAAAACCGCACTTCCCCTTCGCTTTTTTTCATTTCATTTCATTACCATGCCCGTCAGTCAGCCACGACGGGAGCCAAAGCCTGATGAACAGCCGCACGGGAGAAATGGCGCATATTGTTATGCGCGGATTTGACGCCTTTCACCGCTATTTTCTGGTGATCACTCAAGGTGCCAGAAGCCGTTTTGAAACCCAGGACTGGAGCGGTGTGCAGCTGGCGTCACGACGACGCATCTGGTTGTATGATGAATACGTCAATAACACAGTACGTGCCGTGCTCGACTATAACCGGGGACCACTGCGCCATCAGGAACTGAAAGCGCTCAAGCAGGCCTTTAACGATTTGCTGATCACTCACCCCAATGCCGATATGGCCGAATCTTTTTACAATTCGGTATACCGGCGTTCTACCCGCCATCGCAGCATTCGTGCCGAAAACCTTTATATTCACCCTTTTGCACCTCACCCCGGCGAGCAGGATCTCTCATCATGCACCTGGCGTTACAGCATAGCCCCGGGTCAGCTCACGCACACTCTGGGGTCTTTGCTGACACGGCTGAAGCTGGATATTCCTTTTGTTCAACTCGAACAGGGCCTGGCCCAGGCTGAACAAAGGCTGGCCGAACAAGGGCTGGCAGAAACCCCTCTTGAGCTGACAGTGATTAACTCCCTGTTCTATCGCAACAAAGGGGCTTATCTGATTGGCCGGCTGGAACGCCCCGAAGGCCCTTCACCTTTTATTATTCCGCTGATACATGGCCATGGCGGTCTGATACTGGATGCGCTGCTGCTCAGCCACGATGATGCATCCATTCTGTTTGGCTTTGCCCGGGCTTATTTTATGGTGTGGTGCCCGCAGCCCTCATTGCTGGTGCAATTTCTGCGCCCTCTGCTGCCCAACAAGTCGGACTATGAAATCTACAATGCCATCGGCTGGCAGAAACATGGCAAAACCATTTTTTACCGGGACTTTTTGCAGCACCTGCAACATTCACGGGACCAATTTATGCTGGCCAAAGGCATTAAGGGCATGGTGATGTGCGTGTTTACCCTGCCCTCCTATGATGTGGTGTTCAAGGTCATTAAAGACCACTTTACTCCGCCCAAAACCGTAGATCGTGATACTGTCAAGGCAAAATACCGGCTGGTAAAACAGCATGACAGAGTGGGCCGAATGGCTGACACCATGGAGTTTACCAACTTTGAATTGCCCCTTAACCGCATCAGCCCCGAGCTGCTTGATGAGCTGCAAAGGGAGGTCCCTTCGTTATTAACCATTAAAGATGACCGGTTAATCATTCATCATCTGTATACCGAGCGGCGCATGACGCCTCTTAACCTCTATCTGGATCAGGCAGAAGGAGAGCAACTGAGTGATGCGCTTGAAGAATACGCCAATGCACTCAAGCAGCTGGCGGCGGCCAATATCTTTCCCGGTGACATGCTGTTCAAGAACTTTGGTGTTACCCGTCATGGCCGGGTAATTTTCTATGACTATGATGAAATCGCCTATATGACAGAATGTCATTTTCGCGACATTCCCAGAACCGACCATCTTCAGGATCAGCTCAGTCCTGAGCCCTGGTACTCGGTAGGACCCAGTGATGTATTCCCGGAGGAGTTTAAAACCTTTCTGCTCTATAACCCCCGTATTCGTGCTGCCTTTAACGAACAGCATATGGAGTTATTCAGCGCACAGTACTGGCGACAGTTGCAACGCAACATTGAGCAGGGACGAGTAGCAGATATATTTCCTTACCGCCGGCGGCAGCGGTTTAAATATAAGGATGGTGAGGAGTGAGGTGATCTCCTCACTCCTCACACAAACATCAAAGCTGTGGATGGCTCAGGGGTTCGCGGGAAATCAGAACACCGTTAAGATCGGAGTAAACGTAGTCACCCGGCTGAATGGTGACACCTGCAAAAGTGACCGGCACGTCTACCACGCCTTCGCCGCGCTTCTCGGAGCGGACAGGGCAGGCCGCCAGCGCCTTGATCCCCAGAGAAAGTCCCCCAAGCGTGCCGGCATCGCGAATGGCACCATGAATAACAATGCCTTCCCAGCCATTTTCCAGCGCTTTTTCAGCCAGCATATCGCCCATCAACGCGCAACGCAGCAGGCCGCCACCGTCCACGACCAATACCTTACCGGTACCGGGCTGAGCAACCAGCTCCCTGACCCGGGAGTTGTCTTCATAGCAACGTACCGTGACCGCCTGCCCCCAGAACAGCGGACTGGCACCAAAATCGCGGAAGATGGGATCCAACACTTTTACTTTATCTGCATGTTCATCACACAGATCCGGCAACAAATCGAGCATGTGTCCTCCGTTATCAATACAGGCTCAGACCTGAGCCCCGGGCTGCAGAGTGTAACAGTTCGCTAAAAAAACAGCAGTTTTGTTAAATTGATGCTTGACCTGGATCAAACCAGGCCATAAAACAATTTAACAATATCCGCCGCAAACTGTTGTTATGCCCCTGTTAACTGTTAAAATAACATCAAACTATTAAAAGGACCTCTGTTCTTCCCGTTTTCTAATCTGTTGGGTATGACGCAGCAACTGCATGGGATGCATATAAAAAATAATAACTGCACTGTGGTCCAGGCGGGCCGTTTTCGCTTGATATCGTAAGTTTGTTACACAAAAAACGGACAACTCAGCCTTCGCTGCTATCACAGTGCCGATGACAGTATTTTTACATTCAGAGAACAGGTAAGCTCATGCAGACTCCACACATTCTTATCGTTGAAGACGAACTGGTCACCCGCAATACCCTTAAAGGCATTTTTGAGGCAGAAGGCTACGCTGTACTGGAAGCCACCGATGGCGAAGAGATGTACAAAGCCCTGTCCAGCCATAAGGTGAACCTGGTCATTATGGACATCAACCTGCCCGGCAAGAACGGTCTGCTGCTGGCCCGTGAGCTTCGCGAGCAACACAATCTGGCGCTGATGTTCCTCACTGGTCGTGATAACGAAGTCGACAAGATCCTGGGCCTTGAAATCGGCGCCGACGACTACATTACCAAGCCCTTTAACCCTCGCGAGCTGACCATTCGTGCCCGTAATCTGCTGGGTCGTACCATGCAGGCTCCCGATGCTCAGGAAGATGACAAGCAGGTAGAAGCCTATCGCTTCAACGGCTGGACTCTGGACATCAACAGCCGTGCATTACTCAGCCCCAACGGTGAAGTGTTCAAGCTGCCGCGCAGTGAATTTCGTGCCATGGTGCATTTCTGTGAGCATCCGGGCCAGATCCAGAGCCGTGCCGAGCTGCTGAAGAAAATGACCGGCCGTGAGCTCAAGCCTCACGATCGCACCGTGGACGTCACCATTCGCCGCATTCGCAAGCATTTTGAGTCGGTGCCCGACACTCCTGAAATCATCGCCACTATTCACGGCGAAGGCTACCGCTTCTGCGGCGAGCTGGAAGGGTAAACGCCCGTCATGCCGGGTCTTGATCCGGCATTCTGAATTCCGGCTCAGGGCCGGAATATGAAAAGCCAGCCCACACACCGAAAAAAATACCGGCCAGATGGCCGGTATTTTTTGCAGATAAAGCCTTACAGCACGTTAACGGCATTCAGCTCACGGAACGCCTGCTCAAGGCGGGCGATCATGCTGAGCTGACCTTCACGCAGCCAGACACGGGGGTCGTAATACTTTTTGTTGGGCTTGTCGTCGCCGTCCGGATTGCCTATCTGCCCCTGCAAATAGGCTTCCTTTTCCTTGTAGTAATTCATCACGCCGGCCCAGGTGGCCCACTGAGTATCGGTGTCGATGTTCATCTTGATCACACCGTACTCGATGGATTCCTTAATCTCTTCCGCAGAAGAGCCGGAGCCGCCATGGAACACGAAGTTCAGAGACTTGGGTGCCAGGCCAAACTTTTCCGAGACGAACTTCTGGGAGTTATCCAGAATTTTCGGGGTCAGCTTGACGTTACCGGGCTTGTACACACCGTGCACGTTGCCAAAAGACGCGGCAATGGTGAACTTGTCACTGATGGCACTCAGCTTCTCATAGGCATAAGCCACGTCTTCCGGCTGGGTGTACAGCAAAGAGCTGTCCATGCCGGTATTATCAACGCCGTCTTCTTCACCACCGGTGCAGCCCAGCTCAATTTCCAGGGTCATGCCAATCTTGCTCATACGCGCCAGATACTGAGCACAGATCTCGATATTTTCTTCCAGGCTCTCTTCAGAGAGATCAATCATATGAGAGCTGAACAGCGGCTTGCCGGTTTCGGCAAAGTGTTTTTCGCCGGCGTCAAGCAGGCCGTCAATCCAGGGCAGCAGTTTTTTGGCGGCGTGGTCAGTGTGCAGTATCACCGGCACACCATAGGCTTCAGCGACCGCATGCACATGACGGGCACCGGAAATGGCACCCAGAATGGCAGCCTGATGGCCTTCCATCTTAAGCCCCTTACCGGCGAAGTAGGCGGCACCGCCATTGGAGAACTGCACAATCACCGGTGATTGAACCTTGGCTGCAGCTTCAATGACAGCGTTAACCGAGTCGGTACCCACAACGTTAACCGCCGGCAGGGCAAATTTACCGGCCTTGGCGATTTCAAAAATCTTCTGCATGTCATCGCCGCTGACTACACCCGGCTTGACCACATCGGAAATCTTCTGAGACATTATCTTGCTCCTGTAAGCTTGCTTACGGCCGGAGTAACCAGCCGCAGTAGTAAATAAGAGTTAGCTCTGAGCACGTTGCTCCAGAACAGCCACCGCCGGCAGAGTCTTGCCTTCTACAAACTCAAGAAAAGCACCGCCACCGGTGGAAATGTAAGATACCTTGTCCTTGATCCCAAACTTGTCGATGGCCGCCAGAGTATCGCCGCCACCGGCAATGGAAAAGGCATCGCTCTCGGCAATGGCGTTGGCCACGACTTCGGTGCCGTGAGCAAACTGATCAAACTCAAACACACCCACCGGGCCGTTCCACAGAATGGTTTTGGCTTCTTTCAGGATCCTGGCCAGGGCGTCGGCAGAGTCGGGGCCAAGATCAAAAATCATATCGTCGGCTTCCACTTCGTTAACCGGCTTGACAGCAGCATCGGCCTGCTCGGAAAACTCGGTGCCCACCACAACATCAGTGGCCAGAGGAATGGCACATTCGGCTGCCAGCTTTCTGGCGGTATCGAGCAAGTCGGGCTCATAGAGTGATTTACCCACATCATGGCCGGCCGCCGCAATAAAGGTATTGGCAATACCGCCTCCCACTACCAGCTGATCGGCCACCTTGGACAATGACTCCAGTACGGTCAGTTTGGTAGATACCTTGGAGCCGCCTACTATGGCCACCATGGGCCGGGCGGGCTTATCCATGGCCTTGGCCAGGGCCTCCAGCTCGGCAGACAGCAGCGGACCGGCACAGGCCACGGGGGCGTATTTGGCAACACCATGAGTAGAAGCCTGGGCACGATGTGCTGTTCCAAACGCATCCATCACAAAGACATCACAGAGCGCAGCATACTGGCGCGCCAGGGTCTCATCGTCTTTTTTCTCGCCTTTGTTAAAGCGCACATTTTCCAGTACCACCAGCTCGCCCTCAGCAATATCGAGGCCATTCAGGTAATCACTGGCCAGCCGCACCGGCACAGACAGTTTGCCAGCCAGGTAGTCCACCACCGGTTGCAGAGAGAACTCGTCGGCAAACTCACCTTCAGTGGGGCGTCCCAGATGCGACGTCACCATCACCTTGGCGCCCTTGGCCAGGGCTGCTTCAATCGTGGGCAGAGAAGCGAGAATACGGGCATCTGAGCCGACTTTGCCGTTTTTTACCGGCACGTTCAGGTCAGCACGGATCAGTACCCGCTTGCCGGACAGGCTGAGTTCATTCATTTTGATGACAGACATATTACGTCCTCTAAATTGGCAGTACGGTTGTGTTATGGATTTATTTTCCCGCGGCCAGCCAGGCCAGACTGGTGTCCAGCATGCGGTTGGCAAAGCCCCATTCGTTATCACACCACATCAGCATTTTAATCAGGTTGGCATCACTGACCCGCGTCTGGGTGCCGTCAATAATGGAAGAATGGGGATCGTGATTAAAGTCTACCGACACCAGCGGCGCTTCGGTGTAATCAAGAATACCTCGCAGTGGTCCGGCGGCGGCGTCTTTCAGTACCCGGTTCACCTCTGCTACTGACGCATGCTTTTCCACAATAATACTCAGATCCATGGCGGTCACGTTAATGGTAGGAACACGCACGGAGATAGCCTCAAACTTGCCGGCAAAATGTGGCAAAATGCGCTCAACCCCTTTAGCCAGCTTGGTATCTACCGGAATAATGGACTGACTCGCTGCACGGGTCCGGCGCAGATCGCTGTGATAAGCGTCAATCACCTGCTGATCGTTCATGGCGGAATGAATGGTGGTGATATTGCCACACTTGATGGTAAATACTCGATGCAGGGTCTCGATCACCGGTACCACGCAGTTGGTAGTGCATGACGCGTTGGAAACAATGGTTTCATCACCGGTCAGCTGCTGATGGTTAACCCCATACACTATGGTGGCATCCACATCGCTGTCGGCCGGGTGGGAAAACAACACCCGCCCCGCTCCCGCGGCCATGTGCAGGCCGGCATCAGCACGGCTTGACAGCACACCGGTGCAATCGAGCACCAGATCTACGCCAAGCTCGCTCCAGGGCAACTTGTTTGCTTCTGGCTCGTGACACAAGCGAATAAGATCGTCACCAATACGCAGATGGTGACCATCCAGCGTTACTTCCTGACCAAAACGACCATGGCTGGAGTCATAACGGGTAAGATGCGCCATGGCTTCAGGTTCAGCCAGCTCGTTAATGGCCACAATTTTCATGTGTTGATCAAGTCCACGCTCATAAAAAGCGCGCAACACACTGCGGCCGATACGGCCGTAACCATTAATGGCGAGTCGAATCATGGCTGTTTGCTTCCTGCTTGGCTCAAGGCTCAGTATTTAAAACAATGCCAAGTCTAACGAGGATTGAAAGCAAGGGGAATGGTGAAGGCAGTGATACAGGCCCGAAAAAGGAAAAACCCCGGCCAGTGGCTGGCCGGGGGAACAAAATTCACACAACTTCCAGATCAGGCTCAGGCTCGGTAACAATCGGAATAACCTCTGCCTGTCCGGCTTGTTGCTGCAACCAGTGCAGCACTCTGGCAGGGTAACAGTCATCCGCCGACCAAATACAGGCGGGCGGGGTCGAGACAGCCTTCATAAGCGGCACACTATCCATGGACTTGTCCTCGCTGATTGAAACCAGACTCAGAATACCGCCGGTCAGTGACGGTTTAATGACACTACCCCATTTCTGCATGAAAGGCCAACCCGTGCGCATCAGGCCGGTATCTGCTCCGCTTTTTCGGCCTCAGGTACAGTCAGCTCTAGCTCCATCTGACCGGCACTGGCCTCGGCAATGGCTTCCTCTTCCAGATCCGGAAACACCTCCTCCATGGGCAAGTCCACAAATTCTTCGTTCCGGGGATCCAGCTCGGTGATCACCCCGGCAGTGTCTACCGGCGTAGCAATATAAGCCGCTTGCTCTTCCACCGGTAATTCAGGAGTACGCCGCTGCCACCACCAGGTGTAAGTACCCAGCAACAGCGCCACACCGGCACAACCGATATAAAGCCCCTGAGGGCCGAGCCAGCTCATCATGGCGGAGCTGAACAGCGGCCCCAGGGAGCTGCCAAGCCCATAACTCAGCAGCAGGGTGGTGCTGGCAGCCACAATATGCTCAGCTTCCATACGGTCATTGGTAATGGCCACCGCCACCGGGTAGATGGAAGCCACCATCCCCATATAGAGAGCTGAGAAACCAATCAGAATGCCCAGATGATAACCACCGGCAATAATCACGCCGGCCGCACTCAGGGCTATCACCAGATTGATGGCCAGCATGATGCGGCCGCGATCCAGCCGGTCACACAAGCGCCCCAAAGGCCAGGCAAACAGAATAAAAGTAAAAATGGACGCAGCCATAAAATAAGACAACTGATCCACCGGCAGCCCAACCTGAATGGCATAAACCGGTGCCATGGCATAAAAACTGCTGATCAGCACACCACTGCACAGGGCCGCCAGCAGGCCTACCGGCGCACTGCGCACTATGGCCTTCAAACTGATACGCTCACTGTGCTCTACCGTAGGTGCTTCCATGCGCGTCAGTGACAGTGGCACCAGAGCGGCGGTCAGCAAAATAGCCCCGAGCGTAAAAGGCACAAAGGCGGCGGGATCGATAAAGCCAATCAGCAGCTGACCGGCGGTGGCCGCCATGTAAGCACAAATTTGGTAAGCGAAAAACAGGGTAGCCCGGTTATCACTGGTAGCCACGGCACTGAACCAGCTTTCAATCACCACAAAACTGCCGGCCACGGCAATGCCGCTCAGCGCACGCAGCAGCGCCCAGATAATAATGCTGTCGGTAAGCGGAAAAATCAGAGTAGAGCTGGCCAACACAGCACTGAACACCGCAAAGGCACGAATATGCCCTACCCGCTTGATCATTCTGGGGCCATACAGTGAACCCAGCACAAAGCCCACCGAATAGCACACCATAATGCTGCCGATAAACGTCGGCTCCACCTGCCTGAGCCCCAGGTTAACGCCCAGCAGGGTCATCACAAAGGTATTCCCCCCCATCAGCAGAAATACACTGAAAATAAGCGACGACAGCGAGATAACCAGACGTCTTATCATGATGGCAACACTCTGAATAAAAAATGAATATTGCTCAGATTGGCAGCAAGCCGCGGAGCTGAACAAGCCTCATTCATTCAAAACCCGCGACAGATCACTGTTCTTGTCTCTTCACCGGAATGAATGCTGAAAGGAGGGCAAAAGGAGCAGGTTCACGACCAGGATGGTATTGGCCGGACGCTACAGGGAGGTACTCGAAACGTGTCGGGAAGCCGGCCGTTTGGCCGACTTTTTCTGCACATACAGGCGACACCGCCTACAAACAAAAACCCCCGGCCTGAGGCCGGGGGTTTTTCGTTAAGCAAAAGCCGGGCTTAACCCTGAGCTTTCAGCTTGCGACGGTAGGCGTGCAGCAGCGGTTCAGTGTAACCACTGGGCTGAGTGGTACCCTCGAACACCAGAGCACAGGCTGCCTGGAAGGCAATGCCGTCAAAGCCGGGAGCCATATTGCGATACAAAGGATCACCGGCGTTCTGCTCGTCTACGATGGCGGCCATGCGCTTCATGGACTCCATGACCTGCTCTTCAGTCAGAATGCCGTGGCGCAGCCAGTTGGCAATGTGCTGAGCAGAAATACGCAGGGTAGCGCGGTCTTCCATCAGGCCCACGTTGTTGATGTCGGGCACCTTGGAGCAGCCCACACCCTGGTCGATCCAGCGAACCACGTAACCCAGAATACCCTGAGCGTTGTTGTCCAGCTCATTCTGGATCTCGTCTGCAGTCAGGGCGTCTTTATCGGCCTGAGTCAGCAGCGGAATGGTCAGCAGATCGTCCAGGCTGGCCGCTTCGCGAGACTTCAGCTCATCCTGACGGGACTTCACGTTCACCTGATGGTAGTGAGTGGCGTGCAATACGGCAGCAGTCGGAGACGGTACCCAGGCAGTGTTGGCACCAGACAGCGGGTGAGCAATTTTCTGCTCCAGCATATCGGCCATATTGTCGGGGATGGCCCACATGCCTTTACCAATCTGAGCCTTGCCCTGCAAGCCAGCCGCCAGACCCACATCGACGTTGTTGTTCTCGTAAGACTGGATCCAGGCCTGCTGCTTCATGTTGCCTTTACGGACAACCGGGCCGGCTTCCATGCTGGTGTGGATTTCATCGCCGGTACGATCCAGGAAGCCGGTGTTGATAAATACAACACGGTCACGGGCTTCATAAATAGCAGACTTCAGGTTGGCGCTGGTACGGCGCTCTTCATCCATGATACCGACTTTCAGCGTGTTCTCCGCCAGACCCAGTACTTTTTCGATGCGGCCGAACAGTTCAACAGCAAAGGCCACTTCTTCAGGACCATGCATCTTGGGCTTAACTATATATACACTGCCGGTACGGGAGTTACGGAACTGGCCGTTGCCCTTGAGGTCGTGAATGGCGATCAGACAGGTTACCAGACCGTCGATGATGCCTTCCGGAACTTCGTTACCGTCTTTGTCCAGAACGGCTTCGTTGGTCATCAGGTGACCCACGTTGCGGACAAACAGCAGGCTGCGGCCGTGCAGAGTAAAGGCTTCACCCTGCGGATTCAGATATTCGCGATCCGGATTCAGGGCACGAATGATTTCTTTATCGCCCTTCTGAATTTTCTGGGTCAGGGTGCCTTTCATCAGGCCCAGCCAGTTGCGGTATACGCCGACTTTGTCTTCGGCATCCACCGCCGCTACGGAATCTTCGCAGTCCATGATGGTGGACAGGGCCGCTTCAACGATCAGATCCTTGATGCCGGCCTTGTCGAGTTTGGCAACCGGGTTGGCAGCATCGAACTGCAGCTCAATGTGCAGACCGTTGTTACGCAGCAGTACCGAAGCAGGTGCAGCAGTGTCACCCTTATAACCGGCGAACTTGTCGGCATCAGCCAGAGTAGTGGTATCACCGTTTTCCAGCGTGATCTGCAGCTGACCATTAACAACGGCATAAGCAGTGGCATCGGCATGGCTGCCGGCAGCCAGGGGAGCGGCCTGATCCAGCAGATTACGACCCCAGGCGATTACCTTCTCGGCACGACGCGGGTTCAGTGACTTGGTTTTTTCAGCGCCATCCGTCTCGGCAATGGCATCGCTGCCATACAGAGCATCATACAGGCTGCCCCAACGGGCGTTGGCGGCGTTCAGGCAATAACGGGCATTATTGACCGGAACCACCAGCTGCGGGCCGGCAAGTGTCGCCAGTTCAGCATCTACGTTGGTGGTGGTAATTTTGTAGTCTTCCACCTCCGGCACCAGATAGCCGATGTCGGTCAGGAATTGTTTGTAGGCCGCGGCATCGTGGGGCTTGCCAGCATTGGCATGATGCCATTCGTCAATCTGCTTCTGCAGTGCATCGCGCTTTTCCAGCAGAGCGCGGTTTTTAGGGGCCAGATCGTTAACAATCTGTTCCATGCCACTCCAGAACGCGGCGGGCTCAACGCCGGTACCGGGAATGATTTCATTAACTACCAGATCATGTAGAACGGTAGCGACTTGCAAAGTGCCGAGGTGAGTACGTTCCGTCATAGTTGCTTCTTCTATTCTAGTTGTCAGTAGTGTTCGACCGATCACTAACCCTAATCGCATGGGAGCGATAGTTTACCTGCGAAGGAGGAAAGAGGCAAAGTCGAATTGTTTTATATAGTCACAGGATCTTCACAATTTGTGAATAAAAGATTATTACCAAAAATTTATTACTTATAATTCAAACATATGGTCAAAGCGCTGGAATTTTAACCTTTGATTCAGGATCCATCAAGGATCGGGGATCAGTTTGGCGCTTTGGTCGCGTCTGCATACAAAAAAACGCGCCGAGGCGCGTTGTTGTAAACCCGTTCTGCTCAGTCCAGCATGCTGTGAATATCTTCATCACTGATGTGGCGCACATCTTTTCCCTTCACGAAATAAATGATGTATTCGCAGATGTGCTGGACTCTGTCTCCTACCCGTTCCAGAGAGCGGGCGCACCAGAGCACATTGAGCACATGAGGAATGGAACGTGGATCTTCCATCATAAAGGTCATCAGCTCGCGAATAATCGACTCGTATTCTCTGTCTACCTTTTCATCTTCCTTGTGCACTTCGATGGCCGCCTCCACATCCATGCGGGCGAAGGCATCAAGCGACTCGTGCAGCATGCGCACGGTACGCCGGCCCATGTTCTCCATGGACACCAGCGGCGGCTGCTTTTTATTGGCATTGTCGAGCAGCATCATGCCGATGCGTTTGGCCACATCACCGATACGCTCCAGATCGGTAATGGTCTTGATAATGGCCAGCACCAGACGAAGATCCGAGGCTGCCGGCTGGCGCTTGGCAATAATGCGGGTGCACTCTTCATCAATCTGCACTTCCAGCGCATTAACCTTGTGATCGTTGGCCACAATCTGCCGGGCTGTGGTCATGTTCTGCTCATGAATGGCAGTAATTGCATCGGTCAGCTGCTGCTCTACCAGCCCGCCCATCACCAGCACCTGATTGAGCACCCCTTCCAGCTCGGTATTAAACTGGCCTGAAATATGTTTATTAAGATTCAGCTTATCCATTGCGGGCTCCTTAGCCATATCGACCGGTAATATAGTCTTCGGTCTTTTTCTTGCTGGGGGTGGTAAACAGGGTGTTGGTATCGGCGTACTCAATCAGTTCCCCCATATACATAAAGGCGGTCTGATCCGACACCCGCGCCGCCTGCTGCATGTTGTGCGTCACAATCACCACAGTGTATTGAGATTTTAGGGTGTTGATCAGCTCTTCAATCACCAGGGTTGAAATAGGGTCCAGCGCCGAGGTGGGCTCATCGAGCAACAGTACTTCCGGCTCGATAGCAATGGCCCGGGCAATCACCAGACGCTGCTGCTGACCGCCGGACAGGCCAAAGGCATTGTCGTGCAGCCGGTCCTTTACTTCATCCCACAGGGCTGCCCCGCGCAGTGAACGCTCCACCGCCTCATCCAGCCGGCGGCGATCATTAATGCCCTGCAGCCGCAGGCCGTAAACCACGTTTTCATAAATGGATTTAGGAAAGGGATTGGGACGCTGAAACACCATGCCAACTTGCCGGCGCAACGCCGCCACATCCACTTCCTTGCCGTAGATATTCTGGTTATGCAGCAGAATTTCACCTTCTATGCGGCAGGTTTCCACCAGATCGTTCATGCGGTTAATACAACGCAGCAGGGTAGACTTGCCACAGCCGGACGGACCGATAAACGCAGTGACCTGCCCTTTGCTGATATTCATGTTGACATCAAACAAGGCCTGCTTGGCACCGTAGAACAGATTAAGCCCGCGCACTTCCAGTGCCGTCTGTTGCAGTGACGGAGCCTCGGTAACAATATCCTGATCCAAAGTGGTCGCCAGGTTAATCATGGTTTGTACCTCTTTCAATGTTGGCAGGCTGAATTACTGATCCAGCGAGCGGAATTTTTCACGCAGATGATTACGAATACCGATGGCGGTCAGGTTAAGCCCCACAATCACGGTGACCAGCAGGAATGAAGTGGCATATACCAGGGGGCGGGCCGCCTCAACATTGGGGCTCTGAAAACCCACATCATAAATATGAAAGCCCAGATGCATGAATTTGCGATCCAGATGCAGATAAGGAAAGTTGCCGTCCACCGGCAGATTGGGTGCCAGCTTAACCACTCCCACCAGCATCAATGGGGCCACTTCCCCCGCCGCCCGTGCAATGGCCAGAATAAGGCCGGTCATGATGGCCGGGCTGGCCATGGGAATAATGATGCGCCAGAGGGTTTCTGCCTTGGTCGCCCCCAGCGCCAGCGAGCCCTGCCGTACCGAGGTGGGTATGCGTGACAACCCCTCTTCGGTAGAGACAATCACCACCGGCAGGGTCAGAATGGCCAGAGTCAGCGCCGACCAGAGCACACCGGGCGAGCCAAAGGTAGGGCTGGGCAGGGCTTCGGGATAAAACAGCTTATCGAGAGAGCCACCCAGCATATACACGAAAAAACCAAGACCAAACACACCGTAAACAATGGATGGCACCCCGGCCAGATTGATCACCGCAATGCGAATAACCCGGGTCAGGCTGTTCTTGCCGGCATACTCATGCAGATAAATAGCGGCCACCACTCCCAGCGGAGTAACAATAATGGCCATCAGGATCACCATGAACACAGTGCCGAAAATGGCCGGAAACACACCACCTTCCGTATTGGCTTCCCGCGGGTCACTGCTCACAAACTTGCCGATGGCAGTAAACCAGTGTCCGGACTGTGCCAGCAGGCTCATGTTGTTAGGCCAGGCCACATCCAGTACTTCGCCAAGCGAAATGGTCACCTCCTGACCACGCATGTCTCGTACTATCACGCTGTCGCGACGGGCCTGTTCACGCAGGGCAAACAGCTCTTTTTCCAGTACACGATAGTCAGCACGCAAGGTTTCTTCCTGAGCACGGATATCGGCCAGCGCATCGTCAGTCAGCTCTCCGTCCAGTTCCAGACCACGCTGTTTCAGCCGCAGCCGCTCAAGCTGATGGTTGATGCTGCCAATATCCCCTTTTTGCAGCGTTTCCATACGTTCGTTCAGCTCATCTACACGAGCAATACGGGATATCAGCTGCTCATGCGTATCACCTGCAACGCTGCTGCCGTTTTCCAGCACCCGTTCAACATAACCATAAAAATTGCCGTTATGAGAACGTTCAATGACCGCCAGGTCTGCCGGTTCGCTACGGGAAATAATGTCAGTTTCCAGGATCCAGCGAAAATCGAGAGGCACGAACTCCCGGTTGCCGGTTTTTACCAGATAACGGGTCAGGCTTTCTTTGGTCACCCCTTCAAGTGCCAGTCCGGCACCACGCAGCTGGGCCACCGGCACCTGTTCACGATCATGAATTTCACCGATCACGGTATAGCGCTCTCCTTCCGGCGTACTCAGCTGCCATTCATAGATGGTATGCGGCCAGAAGTAAGTAAGACCACGCCAGCCAATCATCAATAACAGGCCAAGCACTGCTACCAGGCTGAGGCTGACTGCACCGCCGGTCATCCAGATCCAGGGCGTCCCTGATTTGAACCATTTATTCATCGTATCGCCCCTTACATTGAGCTGTACTTGTCACGCAGCCGCTGACGCACGAACTCCGCAATCGTATTGAACAGGAAGGTAAACACAAACAACACAAAGGCCGCCAGGAACAACACCCGGTAGTGAGAGCTGTTTACTTCCGCTTCCGGCATTTCCACCGCTATATTGGCCGCCAGGGTACGCATGCCGTTAAAAATACTTAAGTCCATCACCGGCGTATTGCCGGTGGCCATCAGTACTATCATGGTTTCCCCTACGGCCCGGCCCAGCCCCATCATGACCGCCGAGAAAATTCCCGGGCTGGCGGTCAGCATGACCACCCGGGTCAGGGTCTGCCATGACGTTGCGCCCAATGCCAGAGAGCCGTTGGTGAGATGCCGGGGCACCGAAAACACGGCGTCTTCAGCAATAGAGAAAATGGTAGGAATAACGGCAAAGCCCATGGCAATGCCCACCACCAGAGAGTTGCGCTGATCAAAGCCCACGCCCAGCTCATTGGTCAGAAAACTGCGGGCATCACCGCCAAACAACAGGTTTTCTACTGCCGGACTGAAAGCAAAACAGGCCCAGCCCACCAGCACCACCACCGGCAGCAACACCAGACTGTGCCAGCCTTCGGGCACGGCATTGCGCAGCCGCTTCGGTAAAAAGCGCCAGCCAAAGGCAGTCAGCAGCATGGCCGCTGGCATCAGCACCAGCACCAGCACCACACCGGGCAGATGCGTTTCAATTAAGGGTGCCAGCCAGAGACCAGCCAGAAAACCGAGAATGACGGTGGGCAGGGCTTCCATGATTTCTACCGTCGGCTTGACCACCTTGCGCAACCCGGGCGACATGAAATAAGCGGTATAAACCGCACCGGCAATGGCGATGGGCACCGCAAACAGCAGCGCATAAAAGGCCGCTTTCAGGGTCCCGAAGGAAATAGGCACCAGACTCAGTTTGGCTTCAAAATCACTGCTGCCGGAGGTGGACTGCCATACATACTGGGGTTCGGGATAGCCTTCATACCAGACTTTGGTCCACAGCGCTTTCCAGGTCACTTCCGGATGCTCATTCTCCACCTCAAAGAAAGCCAGACGATTATTTTGCTCCAGCAACAGCAGATTATTACGCGGAGACAGGGCAAGGGACGAGACGTTTGCACCAGCCAGGGTGTCCGAGAAGAGATGACTGTCACCCGTGGTATGGAAAATATCGATATCACCCCGGGTACTGACAGTCACAAAGCCCTTACGGTTAATTTCATTGGCTATCTGCGCTACCGGTCCTGCGGCTTCAAACTCACGAATGAAGGTAAACTCGCGTTTACCGTCTTTGGCCACTTCAAACCACTGAGACACAACGCCGTTATCATTGCCAACCAGCAAGGAATTGCCGCCGGCCAGCAATATCATGGTGCTGATATTCCCCCCCGGTGCATTCATGGAAATGACAGAACGCAGCCGTACCTGATTGATGTTACGCACATCATATACCGACACTTCATTGCCACTGCGTACAAACATAAAACGCAGATTTGGCGTGACCAGCATCTGATCTACCCGGGCCGGCAAACCGGGAATCGCGACCTGAGTCGGCGTCAGCTCAAGTTCACCGGTGAGAAAGTTTTCCTTGCCGGCAAAGCGGGTCAGCACCATATCACCGCCGGCCACTACGGCTGCAGTCAGCAGATCCTCACCATTGGTCGCAAAGCTCAGCCGCTCAAGCGCCCTGCCCTGTTCGTCTACCTGCAGCGGCACTGCACCAAAAGGCTGAGTGATGCCGGGGGTAATGGTGCGCACATTATCGGGATAGCTGACATCAAATTTGGGTGCCAGCACCCGTATGGTACCGTTATCAAAACCATAGGCCACCATGGGCTTGCCATCGTTGGCCGCGGCCGTGGTGATGTTTCCGGGCACCGACTCGCTGGCCAGCAGCGCCCCGTTTTGCCGCAGGGAATAAAAGTGAATATCGCCGAGGGCCGAAAAAGTAAAGGCCTGCTCGTTCTGCTCCTCCACTCCCAGCAGCAACGGTGCTTTATCTCCGGCAAGGGCAAACTCCCCCGCCGGCGTCACCTTGGCTCCGTTAAAAATCGGTTTTACCACATACAACAAATAGAAAAAGATAAGCAGCAGGGCCACCAGTACAATAATGCCGCCGGCGGTCACGCCCATACGGGCTGCTCTGTCCTTGAGCCAGCGCTTGCGGCTGCCGGTCAGGGCCATGGTTTGAGTCTGGGTTGACATGCAGTCACTCCGTTTGCTTTGCAACTGCACGCATTCTATGGCGATGAAATGACAATTTTGTTACAGAGCACAAAAGCGGGCCGCCAGCCTGTAAAAAAAACCGGTGGCGTGTATCTTGAACAATGAAATGGTTTCATTCATCAAGGAGAGAAGGTATGAAAACCCTGGTCGCCACCCTGATAGGTCCCGATAAAACCGGGCTGGTAAGGCAGCTGGCTGCACTGGTGCGCCGGCACCACGGCAGCTGGCAGAGCAGCGCCATGAGCGAACTGGCCGGCTATTTTGCCGGTATTGTGGAAATACAGGTGCCCGCCGAGCACAGCGAGGCACTGGAACAGGCGCTGCTGTCACTGCCGGACTTTCAGGTCCAGCTGGTGGAAGGGAAAGGGCCTGCCCCCCATGGCCAGCGGTTAAAACTGACCGTCACTGCCAATGACAGGGTCGGTATCATCGACGAGGTCACCGACATCATTAACAGCCTGAATATCAGTGTCAAAACCCTGAAAACAGACAGCCATCCCGCTGCCATTACCGGCATTGCCCTGTTTGAAGCACAAAGTACCCTGACGCTGCCTCACGGTCAGACCCTGGAAGATCTGCAAACCCGGCTGGAAGCCCTGAGTGATGATCTGGTAGTAGATATTGAGCTGATATAACCGTCAGCCGGTCTGCTGGCGGGCGGCTTTTTTTTCGGCCCGCCGGCGCTTGAAAAAAGCACTCAGCTGGGCGGAACACGGCTCAGCCAGTACCCCCGACTGCCAGTCAATGCGATGATTCAGCCCGGGCGTGGCCAGCAGTTGCAGCACTGAATCCACCGCGCCGGTTTTGGCGTCACTGGCACCGTAGACCAGACGCTGAATACGGCTGTGCACCATGGCCCCGGCACACATGATGCAAGGCTCCAGAGTCACATAGAGTGTGCATTCCAGCAGGCGATAATTACCTAAATGTGCGCCAGCCTGACGCAGCGCCATAATCTCGGCATGAGCGGTGGCATCGTGATGGCCGATGGAGCGGTTCCAGCCCTCACCCACACAGTGCCCGTTGTGCACCACCAGGGCCCCTACCGGCACTTCTCCTTCCTGCTCGGCCCGCATTGCCAGCGCCATGGCCCGGCGCATCCAGTATTCATCTTGCTCGTTCATTACCGCCTCCTGAAGGCGGCTATTATGGCAAAAGCCGGCCCGGCTGCAAGCAAAGCAAAAAACAGCCGTAAAAACCGCCAGCACGGACAATAAAGCGACAAACGAACACAAAAGCCTGAAACAGGGCTTGCAGCAAAGCAGGCAGATCTTTATAGTTGCACTCGATTCGGCGTGTAGCGCAGCCTGGTAGCGCACTGTCATGGGGTGTCAGGGGTCGGAGGTTCAAATCCTCTCACGCCGACCAAATCATCCTGAAAAAGCCCACTGCAATGCAGTGGGCTTTTTTGTTGTGTTATGCCTTGTACTCCATCAACAGCACCTGCACCGGCTGGCCATGACGCTCAAGCCGGCGCTGCTCTACTTCAATAAAACCCATGGCCTCAAAAAAAGGCCGGGCATTAATGCTGGCATCACAATACAGACGGCTCAGCCCTCTTGATGCGGCTTCGGCCTTGAGTCGCTGCATCAGGGCACGACCTATGCCTTCCCCCTGCCTGTCATGATGCACATAAAACAAGTCAATACGGCCGTCATCGTCCAGCTCGGCAAAACCAAGCAGCCGCTTTCCTTCCATTGCCACCAAAGGCCGGGTGCGTATAAAACGGCTGACCCAGCGCGGCTCGTCATAATCCTCAGGTGCCCAGACCGCCCGCTCACTTTCACTGTAATCGGCCTGACTGATCCGGTGCACGGTATCGTGGAACAACTGCCAGATACTGCCCGTTTCACCACTGTGGATCGTCCTGATTTCCATAATTGCTCCTGCGTAGATACTGCTTACATGCTTCCTTCTCTATATAGCCACAGTTACTGCCAAGAAAAAAGTGGTCTGGCAGCCAGTTTCTGACGCTTAAGCCGATTTCTTATACTATTGGACTAACAAAGCCCTGTTAATGAACATAAAAAAGCCCCGGACCAGCCGGGGCGCAAACAACAACCATAACGAAACAGTAAAACCTTACAGACCCAGCTTCTTGAGATCCGCTTCTACTACGGCAGCGGGCACAGGCACATAGCCGTCTTTATCAACAATCTGCTGGCCCTGTTTAGACAGCATCAGCTTGACGAACTCGGCTTCCATCGGTCCCAGAGGCTTGTTCGGGTGCTTGTTCACATAAACATACAGAAAGCGTGACAGCGGATAGTCGCCGCTGATGGCGTTATCGGCATTGGCTTCCACATAATCAGCAGAGCCGGCCGGTGCCAGAGGAACGGCACGTACACTGGACGTGCTGTAACCCAGACCGGAATAACCGATGGCATTCAGGGAAGAAGACACTGACTGTACCACGGACGCAGAGCCGGGCTGCTCATTTACGTTGTTCTTGAAATCACCTTTACACAGCGCCTCGTCCTTGAAATAACCGTAGGTGCCGGACACAGAGTTGCGGCCATAAAGCTGAATATCACGGTTGCTCCAGTCACCATCCAGACCGGCCTGACCCCACTGGGTAATTTGCTCGGCCATGCCGCAGGCCAGGGTGCTGGAGAAAATGGCATCCACCTGATCCAGGCTCAGGCCGTCAATCGGATTGTCTTTGTGGACGAACACGGCCAGCGCATCAATGGCCACACGAATGGGCGTGGGCTTGTAACCATGACGCTTTTCAAAGGCTTCAATTTCATTGCTCTTCATGGCGCGGCTCATGGGGCCGAACTGGGAGGTACCCTCGGTGAGGGCCGGCGGCGCGGTAGAAGAGCCGGCTGCCTGAATTTGCACGTTGACGTTAGGATACTGGCGCTTAAATTCTTCCGCCCACAGGGTCATCATATTGGCCAGGGTGTCGGAGCCGACAGAAGACACGTTACCGGATACACCACTGACTTTCTCATAATCCTTCAGCGATTCATCTACGGCAGCAGCAGCTGAGGCAGCGGCCATGGTGAATGTTAAACCCAGTACAGTTGCCAGTTTGTTCAGTTTCATCCTTAATCTCCAGTAAGTTCGGTCTTTCAAGACGCGGCCAGTATGGTTGCCGGCAATGACAATGCTATGAAACCCTGATGACGGTTTTATGACAGGGTGTCAGTTACTCTCTGGCTGCTGTCGGTAACCAGCAGCCGGGCAGGCAAGACAAAGCTGAAACAACTGCCTTTACCGGCGCGGCTGCTGATTTCAAGATGGCTGTCATGGTGGCTGAGTGCATGTTTCACGATGGCAAGCCCGAGCCCGGAGCCGCCGGTCTGACGACTGCGGGCCTTGTCAACCCGGTAGAAACGCTCGGTCAGGCGGGCAATGTGCTCCGGGGCTATGCCCTCGCCGTTGTCGGTCACGGCAAAACGGCCGGCCTCTCCTGCCCGCTTCCATTCCACCACAATATGGCTGCCTGCCGGTGTGTGACGCACGGCGTTATACACCAGATTGGAGACGGCGCTGCGCAACTGCTCCGGCTCACCTCGCACCTTGAGACCGGGTTCGACATCAAAGCTGAAGGTATGTTGTCTCTCGCCGCTCAGAGCCACGGCTTCCTGCTCCAGCATATGCAGCATGGCCGGCATATCCACTACCTTGCTGAAGTCGGGCTGAGTGGCAGCTTCATAGCGGGTCAGGGTCATCAGCTGATTGACCAGGGCGTCCATGCGCTGGGTCTGCTCCAGTAACACCCCTTGTGTTTTCTGCCAGCGCTGCGCAGAAGGCAGCTCTTCCAGCATTTCCAGGTAGCCTTTTAATACCGTCAGCGGCGTGCGCAACTCATGGGACACGTTGGCTACAAAGGACTTGCGCACCTGCTCCAGACTGCGCAACCGGGTCACGTCCCGCACCACCAGCAGCGCCTGATCATCGGTATAAGGCATGATGCGGCATTCCAGCAGCCGCTCTTCACTGAGGGGAGAAGGCATTTCCAGCGGCTCACGAAAGTCTGCCCGCTTCAGGTAAGCAATAAATACCGGCATGCGAATCAGGTTGCCGATATGCTGGCCGGCATCGTCGGGCCAGCGAAATCCCAGCAGCTGCTGAGCCAGCTTGTTACACCAGATAATACTGCCATCGCGGCGAATCACCACGGCAGCATCGGGCAGGGCCTCGGCACCTTCCCGAAACCGGCGCACCAGTCGTGCCAGCTCACGCCGCCGGGCTCGCTGGCGCTGCTGTAACCGGTAAATACCGTTAAAGATTCCTTCCCAGCTGCCCTTTCCTTCCGGTGGGGTCAGGCTACGATCCTGCCACAGCCATATCGATAAGCGACGCTGGGAACGGTAGTGCAAAAACAGCTGTATGATGGTGCTAGCCAGCAGACCGGCCGCCAGGTTGCCCGCCAGCAAGCCGGCAAAGCCCAGCACGGAATAAAACAGCGCCCAGCGCCACCAGCGGCTTTGGCCGGATGTTTGTTGCTGCATAAAGCCTCAGAGGCGAACGGAAAAACGGTAGCCGGCACCCCGTACCGTCTGAATCAGCTGGTCATGGCCACCGGCAGAAATGGCCTTGCGCAGCCGGCGAATATGCACATCCACGGTACGGTCTTCCACAAATACATTGGTGCCCCAGACGTTATTGAGCAGTTGTTCGCGGCTGTAAACCCGCTCCGGATGCGTCATAAAGAAGTGCAACAGTTTGAATTCGGTCGGCCCCATCTCAAGTTGCTGGCTGTCAGTACTGACGCGATGGCTCAGCGGATCCAGCCGCAGTCCCTGCACTTCAATCACATCTTCCACCGAGGTCGGTGCCACCCGGCGCAATACTGCCTTCAGGCGGGAAGTGAGTTCTTTGGGTGAAAACGGCTTGGTAATGTAATCATCGGCACCCACATCCAGGCCCTTGATTTTGTCTTCTTCTTCAGCCCGGGCGGTCAGCATGATCACCGGGATCTGACGGGTCAGCTCGTCTTGCTTCAGATGTTTGATAAGCTGAATACCACTGCCACCGGGCAGCATCCAGTCGAGCAGAATAAGCTCAGGATAAGGCTCTTTAATCAGCTCCAGAGCCTGGTTGTAGTCTTCGGCTTCCTGCGTTGCAAATCCTTTTTCTTCCAGCACGAAACACAACATTTCACGAATGGGTGCTTCATCCTCAACCACCAGTATTTTCCGTGTCATTTTCCCTTGCCTCTTGAGATGGGTCTTTTGGATGGAACCCATTATTGGAAGCAAGTATGACATTTTTATGAAACCATGACGCAAAGGTTTCATTTATAAGGCGGTATTAAAGCCCATGCACAGCTGTGGCTGGCCTGTGCCCGGATCCGTGCTTTCATCAGTAACGGTAAAACCGTGCTGACGATAGAAGTTCACTGCGATATCGTTTTCACAATATACGTTTAAGATCAGCTGCTTGCGCCGGCGTTTGGCGGTGGCCATCAGGGCCCGGCCAATGCCTTTTTGCTGGCAGTCCGGACGAACAAACAGCGCCGCCAGATAATTATCTGCCAGCGCAATAAACCCCTGTATATACCCTTCCCGCTCGCACACCCACACTTCTGCCGAGGGCAGATAGCGGGCCCGCATCTGTTCCTGCTGCTGCCACCAGTAGGCGGCAGGCACAAAATCGTGAGCCTGCAAGGATGCCAGCAACCAGACATCCAGGATGGCATCGGTATCTTCCGGCCTGGCCTGTCGTATCATTCCCTTTCCTCCGCCCCCGCTGATAACGTCATTGTATGGAGTCGCAGCCGGCCGGCGCGCGAATTTGTTCACCTCTGTGAGCAGGGTCCGCATTTATCATTCGGTAATGAACCACTGATCACAAAGTCGGATTACAGTACAATGCCTGTTTTTCGGCTCATGACCGAGGACGCCATGTGGTTTAAGAATCTGCAAGTTTACCGTTTTACCCGCCCCTTTGAACTCAGCCTCGAGGAGCTGGAAACCCAGCTGGAGAGCATGACTTTCAGCCCTTGCGGCAGCCAGGAACAAGCCAAGTTTGGCTGGATTTCCCCGCTGGGCAAGCAGGGCCAGGCCCTGACCCACAGCGCCGGCAATCAGATTTTGCTCTGTGCCAAAAAAGAAGAAAAAATGCTGCCGGGCTCTGTGGTCAATGATGAAGTCGCTGAAAAAGTGGAGTCTCTGGAAGCGGAACAGGGCCGGGCCCTGAAGAAAAAAGAAAAAGATGCCATCAAGGAAGAAGTGATTGTCAGCCTGCTGCCCCGCGCCTTCAGCCGCTTTCAGCAAACCTGGGCCTGGATTAACCCTGATGACGGCTTTATTGCCGTAGATGCCAGCTCCGCCAAGCGTGCCGAAGATCTGCTGGCGCTGCTGCGCAAGTGTATCGGCAGCCTGCCGGTGGTGCCTCTGGCCATGACCACGCCTCCGGAGCTGACCCTGACCGACTGGCTTAAAGAAGGTGCCGCTCCCGCCGGCTTTGCGCTGGAAGATGAAGCCGAACTGCGCTCGGCACTGGAGCACGGTGGTATTATTCGCGCCAAGCAGCAGGATTTGCTGAGCGATGAAATGAAAGCCCACCTCGACGCCGACAAACTGGTGACCAAGCTGGCGCTGAACTGGAGCGAGACCATCAGCTTTATTATCGGCGATGACATGAGCATCAAGCGGCTCAAGTTTTCCGAAGAGCTGCGCGAGCAGAACGATGACGTAACCAGCGAAGATGCCGCTGCCCGCTTTGACGCCGACTTTGCCCTGGTCACCGGCGAACTGTCCCGTTTTATTCCCGAGCTGATTGACGCCATGGGGGGGGAAGAAAGCCGTTAATCGGACTCAGCTACAGCCCGCCGCCAGACACCTCTTTTTGCCCCCCAAACGTGGGCCTGCAACATACAGATTCCGCGCTCAGTCCCTGAGCTCCAGCCATAAAAAAGCCCCGCTCGCTGGCGGGGCCTTGAATATCTGCTGCAAACCGGACTTAGTTGGCCAGGGATTCGGGCAGATGCTCGCGAATGGTGGACAGCATGCTTTTCAGTACCTTGGGATTGGCACAGACCACGTTGCCGCTGCGGTCAAAGTTGTGGCCACCTACAAAGTCGGTCACGATGGCACCGGCTTCCCGGGCGATCAGACTGCCGGCGGCGGTGTCCCAGGGCTTGAGGCCCAGCTCCCAGTAACCGTCTACCCGGCCGGCGGCCACATAAACCAGATCCAGGCTGGCGGCACCGGCACGGCGAATGTCGGCACACTGCAGGAACATGCCCTTGAACATGGCCAGATAGGCATCAGTCTGGTGCTTTTGTTTGAACGGAAAACCGGTGGCCAGCACGGTATTGGTCAGATCTTTGGCCTTGCCGGTGCGAATGCGGTAGCCGTTAAGCTGAGCGCCGGATCCGCGGCTGGCGGTAAAGAGTTCATCACGAATGGGATCGTAAACAACCGCCTGCTCGGTGCGGCCTTTTACGCGCAGGGCGATGGAAACGGCAAAATGAGGAATGCCTTTCATGAAGTTGGTCGTGCCATCAAGGGGGTCGATAATCCACTGATAATCCGGGTTGCTGCCCGTCAGCTCACCGCACTCTTCACCAATAATGGTGTGCTCGGGGTAAGACTTGCGAATGGTGTTTATTACGGCACTTTCCGCGTCAAGATCGACATTGGTAACGAAATCATTCTGGCCCTTTTGACGAGTTTCCAGATTGTCCGGATTGGCAAAACCCTTGACGATAACCTGACCGGCGTTACGCGCAGCGCGTACCGCAATATTCAGCATCGGATGCATATGAGAAGACCCACTTGATGTTAAAGAACAAAATTCGAGCGCGAATTATACCAGCGTGCCCATGGCAGGCAAGGATTAATATGAATGGCTGTTAAACCGTCTGCGAGCAGTAACAAGGGCACAGGCAGCACCTTGGCCTGGTCTGTGCCGGGAGTATAAAGACGCGACCACTATGCCTGATGATGCAGCACCACAAATTTGTCCCAGAGCTGCTCTTCGGTTTCCTGATGTTCCGGATCGTTAATAATGCAGTCGATGGGACAAACACTGATGCAGGTGGGCTTGTCGTAATGGCCCACACACTCGGTGCACAGGTCCGGGTCTATCTCGTAGATCTCCGGACCGTAATAAATGGCACCGTTCGGGCACTCCGGCTCGCACATGTCGCAGTTGATGCAGTTGTCCTTAATTAACAGCGCCATCAGCCTGCTTCACATGAGGGTTGCGGGTGTCCTGCTGTTCACCCAGGTTGCGCATCAGAATGCCGTAGGTCACATCAATGTCGGCGTCGATGGGAATATACATGACATGGCCGTTACCCGGGGCCACGTCCACCTGCTCGCCCTTGCGGTTTTTCATTTGCTCCAGGGTAAAGGTGATGTTGCCCTTCGGCGTCATCAGCTCCAGGCTGTTGCCCACCAGGAACTTGTTTTTCACTTCCACTTCTACCCAGTCGCCGTCGCGCTTGGTGATCTCGCCCACAAACTGCTGGCTGGTGGACACAGAGTAGCCGTAGTCGTAGTTCTGGTAGTCGCCGTGAGCATGACGCTTCAAAAAGCCTTCGGTATAGCCGCGATGCGCCAGGTTTTCCAGGGTGCTCATCAGAGTGGTATCAAAGGGCTTGCCGGCCACCGCATCGTCAATAGCCTTGCGGTACACCTGAGCGGTGCGGGCCACGTAATAGAAGGACTTGGTACGGCCTTCAATTTTCAGTGAATGCACACCCATACTGGTCAGGCGCTCCACATACTGCACCGCGCGCAGATCCTTGGAGTTCATGATGTAGGTGCCGTGCTCGTCTTCATAGGCGGCCATATACTCGCCCGGACGGTTGCCTTCTTCCAGCAGCACCGGCTCGTCATGGGGCTTGCCGGCACCCAGAGTGGGGCTGATGTCGCTTTCTACCGGCTGCACCAGAATCGGCTCCTGCTTGTGCACTATCTGGCCGGCGTCGTCTTCCTTGGCCTCATGCACTTTGTATTCCCAGCGGCAGGCGTTGGTGCAGGTACCCTGGTTGGGATCGCGCTTGTTGATATAGCCCGACAGCAGGCAGCGTCCGGAATAGGCCATACACAAAGCGCCGTGCACAAACACTTCCAGCTCTATGGTGGGACAGTGGCTGCGAATTTCTTCAATCTCTTCCAGCGACAGCTCCCGGGACAAAATCACCCGCTCAATGCCGTAATCCTGCCAGAACTTGACCGAGGCCCAGTTAACGGCGTTGGCCTGCACCGACAGGTGAATGGGCATGTCGGGAAAATGCTCACGCACCAGCATGATAAGACCCGGATCGGACATGATCAGCGCATCGGGGCCCATGTCGACCACGGGTTTCATGTCGCGCAGAAAGGTTTTCAGCTTGGCGTTGTGAGGCTGAATATTGACCACCACATAGAACTTTTTGCCCAGCGCATGGGCTTCGTTAATGCCTATCTGCAGGTTTTCGTGGTTGAATTCGTTGTTGCGCACCCGCAGGGAGTAGCGGGGCTGGCCCGCATATACGGCATCGGCACCATAGGCAAAGGCATAGCGCATGTTCTTGAGCGAGCCGGCGGGAGAAAGTAATTCGGGTACAAACATAAGGTTCTCGTCTGATGTCAGGTCAGCAGGCCGCCACCTGATGGCAGCCGGGGCCGGTATCTTACTCTTATGTTCCCCTGATTTCGAGCATACCGTTACCGATAAGCCGGGCGTACCCGCTCCACCTCCAGCTCATTGCGACCGTCGTCCCTGTCGACTTCGGCCCAGATCAGAATTCTGCCCCGGCGGTGGCGGCGCAGTTTACGCCAGTCGTCGTCATCCATTTCTATTTTGATGGTGCCGGTGCCGTCACTGAACAGAAACTCGTCGTCATCGAGCCGGCGTACGATATGCCCGGACAGAATTATGCGGCTGTCATCCCGCAGATGTTTGGCTTCGGCCACGCTGGTGATGGGCAGCCGCTCACGGTAATTATCACGATATTCACGATCCTGGTCGTAATGCCAGTTGTCATGAGCCTGAGCCGGGGCCAGGGTCAGCCACAGCAGTCCTGCCAGACTGAAAAGAGAAACCTTGCGCATAATAGAACTCCTGCCACTGTGATGAAACGCCAATATAGGGAGTGGTTGCGAAGGAAATGGTCGCAGGCGGCAGTCACAGCCAAAGACATGCTGAAAAGAGAAACCTGTGGGACAGTTCTGGTCATATGGTGCGTCAATGAGGCATCAGTCCATTCGGTTAACACCGGGCATGCAACAAAAAAAGCCCGCCGGTATTTGCCGGCGGGCTTTTTTATTCAGCGTGAAACGGGATTAGCCGTTCAGACGCTTTTCGTTGCGACGGGGGCGGAACTTGCCGCGCTCACCACCACGCTCATCCTTGCCACGGAACTGGCGACGGGGCAGCGGGCCACCTTCGTACTTGGCCAGGTTCAGCGGACGCTGACAAACCCGTACTTTCTGCAGTACCTGCTGCAACTCGGACGGAATGCCTTCCGGCAGATCCACGGTAGAGAAGTCGTCATGGATCTGGATCTGGCCGATAAAACGGGATTCCAGATCGGCCTCGTTGGCAATGGCACCCACCAGATGGCCCGGCTTGACGCCATGTACCCGACCCACGTCAACGCGGAAGGTTTCCATGGTCACACCAGACACCTCGTCCTTGCCACCACGGCGCGGACGCTCGCCACGCTCGGGGCGGTCACCACGGCCACGGGGCTCACGGGCTTCACGCACATCCGGGCGACGGGCCGACATCGGCTTGTCTTCCACAAACAGCGGACGGTCACCCTGCAGCAGACGGGCCAGACCGGCGGCCAGGGCGGCAGTGTCCATGCCATCGGCCTGCAGCTCAGTGACCATTTCCACGAAAGGTGCCAGGGCTTTTTCGTCAGCCTCTACGCTGGTACGAATACGGGCCTTGAAGCGCTCGGCACGAATCTTGTTGATATCGTCAGCGCTGGGCATACTCATTTCTTCAATGGGCTGGCGAGTATGACGTTCCAGATTGTACAGGCTGCGCTTTTCACGGCCGGTCACAAACAGGATGGCGTCACCTTCGCGGCCGGCACGACCGGTACGGCCAATGCGGTGCACGTAAGACTCGTTATCATGGGGCATGTCGTAGTTGATAACATGACTGATGCGCTCCACGTCCAGACCACGGGCTACCACATCGGTGGCAACCAGCACGTTCAAACGGCCGTTTTTCAGACGATCTACCACTTTTTCCCGCAGTTTCTGCGGAATATCACCGTGCAGAGCTTCACAGGCATGGCCTTCACGGGTCATCATTTCAGCCACATCTTCCGCATCTTTGCGGGTGCGCACAAACACCAGACAGGCGTCCATGTTTTCAGTTTCTACCAGACGGCACAGGGCTTCCTGCTTGGGCATGCCACGCACAAACCAGTAACGCTGGCGAATGCTGGCGTTGGTGCGGGTTTTGTTGGCAATGCGCACTTCCTGCGGATTCTTCAGGTATTTCTGAGCAACACGCTGAATGGCCGGCGGCATGGTGGCAGAGAACAGCGCGATCTGACGGGTGTCCGGAGTGTGCTCCAGAATCCATTCCACGTCGTCGATAAAGCCCATACGCAGCATTTCGTCGGCTTCATCCAGCACCAGCGCCTGCAGGTTGTCCAGCTTGAGGGTGCCACGGCGCATGTGGTCCATGACCCGGCCGGGAGTACCCACTACGATATCAACACCGCGCTTGAGAGCACGGATCTGGCTGTCGTAGGCCTGACCACCGTAGATGGACATGATACGAATGTCTTTCTGATATTTGGCGTAGTTTTCAAAGGACTCAGCCACCTGAATGGCCAGCTCCCGAGTCGGGGCCAGTACCAGCACCTGCGGATAGGCGTTACCGCCGGTAATGCGGCTCAGCATCGGCAGAGCAAAAGCAGCCGTTTTGCCGGTACCGGTCTGGGCCAGACCCAGTACGTCGCGCCCGGTCAGCAGCGTCGGAATGGCGGCGGCCTGAATAGCAGAAGGCTGCTCATAACCGGCGTCGGTCAGAGCTTGAAGAACGGCAGGCGCCAGCCCGAGGTCAGCAAAAGCGGGTACTACAGAGGTATTTGTCATTTATTAACAGTTCCGAAAAAATAAAATGTCGGCGGACTGATACAGTAAAAGGCCGGGGAAAAGCCAATACTCACTCAAAGCGAGGGCTTTTCTTTACACGAAATGTGTCACATAAGATACACAAGGCTAATCTGGCCGTTTTTGTCTCAACACCGCCATGGTTAACCGGCTGGTACATACCAGGCGGTTACGCTCGTCATGGATGTCGATCTGCCAGACTTGTGTCGTCGCGCCCAAATGGAGGGGACGTGCGGTTCCTGTTACCAGGCCGCTTCGTTTGGCGCGGACGTGATTTGCGTTAACTCCCTGACCAACGCAATAAAAACCCGCTTCAACGCACATATTGGCAGCTACTGAACCCAGGGTTTCGGCAAACGCGACACTCGCGCCGCCATGTAACATGCCAAGAGGCTGATGAGTACGGCTGTCTACCGGCATGGTGCCGCGTAGAAAATCGTGACCCACTTCACAAAAGGTCATGCCCAGCTGGGCTGCGAGCGTATTCTCCGACAGTTGGTTCAAACTGTCCAGTGTAAATTCACGTTTCCACATATTTAACTGCAGGGATTAGGGAATGGGATCGCTAACCCCTGATCCCGAGTCCCTATTCCCTCATCTTTTTTTGATTTTGCCGACGATAAAGATAAGCAGCACGGCACCGGCCACCGAGGTGACCAGAGAGCCGATAATGCCGGTGCTTTTAAGGCCGATCAGCCCAAACACCACGCCGCCCAGAAAGCCGCCCACCAGTCCAATAACAATATTGCCCAGCAGGCCAAAGCCACCGCCTCTGGTCAGATTGCCGGCAATCCAGCCCGCCAGACCACCGATAATCAGTCCTAAAATAAGACCCATATGTTTCTCCTTGTTGGTTTACGCCAACAAGCTTAGCAAGGCCTGCACCGGATGGCGAAGCCCCTCGCCCTCAATACGTTTGACCTGACTGCGGCAGGAGAAGCCAGTGGCCAGGCAACGTTCCCGTGGCAGCTGGCTCAGAGGCTCGGCCCAGCTCATGGCAAACAGGGTCCGCGAGCCCTCGGCGTGTTCCCGCTCGTGGCCATAGGTGCCGGCCATGCCGCAGCAGCCCACGGGCACGGCTTCCAGTGTTGCACCCAAATGGGCAAAAATACGGCTCCAGTCCTGATGGGTGGTGGGCTTGGCGGTTTTTTCGGTGCAGTGAGCAAACAGATGCCAGGACTCGCCGGTGCTTTCCCGGGCCGGAATCCTGTCCAGCATACCCAGTAGCCACTCCTGAGGCAGTAATACCTCAAAGTCACCCCGGGCCGGCCCCAGTACTTTGGCGTATTCATCCCGGTAGCAAAGTACCAGAGACGGATCCACGCCCACCATGGGAATATTGAGCCGGGCCAGCCGGTTCAGAAACTGGGCGCTGTCGGCAGCCATACCGGCAAAACGGCGCAAAAAACCCTTTACATGAGCCGGCTTGCCGTTGGGCCTGAACGGCAGCACCACCGGATTAAAGCCCAGTGCCGTGGCCAGGCGCACCAGATCGTGCACCACGCCGGCGTCGTAGAAGGAAGTAAAGGGATCCTGTACCACCAGCAGGGTGTTGGCCCGCTCTTCATCCCCCAGCGCTTGCAACTGTTCCAGGTCAAACTGCGCCGCCGGACTGTTGCCAAGGCGCTTTTTCAGGCTGGGCTGGCTCAGGGCCGGCATATCTACCATGCCAAGCAGTGAGGAGGTACCGCTCTGCACCCACTTGTGGTTCATAATGGGGTTGAACAAGCCCGGTGCTTTGGCCATCCAGGGGGTATAGGTTTCTACCCAGGACACCAGATAATCCCGGGGCGGACGCTGATAGCGCTGATGATACAGCTGCAAAAAGCGCGCGCGGAAGGTGGGCACGTCCACCTTGATCGGACACTGGCTGGAGCAGGCCTTGCACGCCAGGCAGCCATCCATGGCCTCTTTCACCTCATGGGAGAAATCGTACTCGCCACGGCGCTTGTCGAGGGTGTGCTTGATGCGCAGCACCATGTTCTTGACGCTGGTGCTGCGGCTTTGCACCGCGGCCTCGCCGGTCATGGGGTCAAAGCCCTGAGCCGACAGCTGACGCAGCCACTCCCGCACCAGACCGGCCCGCCCCTTGGGCGAGTGACGACGGTCGGCGGAGAGCTTCATCGACGGGCACATGGGCGAGCGCACATCAAAATCAAAGCACAGGCCGTTGCCGTTACAGTCCATGGCCTGGGTAAAGCCGTCGCGCACATGCACCGGAATTTGCCGGTCAAAATAACCACGCTTGGTGGCATCCACCGATACCAGCTGCTCCAGGCTGTTCAGCGGCGTGCAGATTTTGCCCGGATTCAGCCGGTTAAAGGGATCAAAAGCCGACTTGATGCGGCGCAGCTCGGTAAACAGCACCTCGCCAAAGAAGGTAGGGCTGTATTCGGAGCGAAAACCCTTACCATGCTCACCCCACATCAGGCCGCCATATTTGGCGGTGAGCGCATTCACCTTGTCAGAAATACGCCGCAGCATGACTTCCTGCTCGGGATCGGTCATGTCGAGAGCAGGGCGAACATGCAGCACACCGGCATCCACATGGCCGAACATGCCGTATTGCAGGCCATGATTATCCAGCAGCTCGCGGAACTCCATAATATAGTCCGCCAGGTGCTTAGGGGGCACAGCGGTATCTTCCACAAAAGCTACCGGCTTTTTGCGGCCCTGAGTATTGCCCAGCAGGCCCACCGCCTTTTTGCGCATGCCGTAAATGCGGTTGATGGACGAAAGATCATCGCACACCTGATAACCAATAACGCCCGCTTCGCCCCGTTCAATCAGGCCGTCGAGCCGCTGGCACAGCGCCTCCACTTTTTCCCGCTGGGCGGTCTCGTCCTCGTCGGCGTATTCCACCATATTGAGGCCGTCCATCACTCGGCCGGGCACGTCCTGAATGAGATCGCTCACCGAATGCCAGATAATGTCTTCCCGGGCCAGATTCAGTACCTTTGAGTCGACAGTTTCCACCGACAGCGCCTTGGCCTCCACCATCAGGGGGGCATTGCGCAGAGCCGACTCAAAACTGTCGTACTTGACGTTGACCAGGGTACGGCAGTTGGGAATGGGCGTCAGATCCAGCCAGGCTTCGGTAATAAAGGCGAGCGACCCTTCCGAGCCGCACAGAATGCGGGTCAGATCCAGGGTATGGGTACGCTTATCGTAAACGTGTTTCAGATCGTAACCAGTGAGAAAACGGTTCAGTTTGGGAAAGCGCTGCTCAATTTCTCCGGCATGGCCGGTCACGCTGTGATATACGCAACGGTACAGCTCCCCTTCCCGGCTGTCTTCTTCCAGCTTCTGGTCGAGCGCCTCGCCGGAGACAGGGCCGGTTTCAATCAGGGTGCCGTCCACCAGTACGGCAGTCACGCCCAGCACATGATCCGAGGTTTTGCCGTACACCAGCGAGCCCTGACCGGAGGCATCGGTATTGATCATGCCGCCGATTGTAGCCCGGTTACTGGTGGACAAGTCCGGCGAGAAGAACAGGTTGTGGGGTTTGACCAGCTGGTTGAGCCTGTCTTTTACCATGCCGGTCTGAATGCGCACCCGGCGGCCAGCAGCGTCCATGGTGACCAGTTGGGTCATGTGCCGGGACAGGTCCACCACTATATTGTCGTTGAGAGACTGGCCGTTGGTGCCGGTGCCACCGCCCCGGGGAGAGAAACGAATTTCCTTGTAGGCGTCCCTGGACGCCAGGGTCAGCATCACCACCAGATCCTGGGAGGAGCGCGGAAATACCACCGCCTGGGGCAGGCACTGATAGACGCTGTTGTCGGTGGCCACTGCCAGCCGGCTGGCGTAACTGCGCTCTATATCGCCACGAAAGCCGCTGTCAGCCAGCGCGTCAAGAAATGAATAATAGGTGGGGGTTGTCTGCTGTTGCAGCGCTAACCTTGGGATCATGACCTGCGTCCCCTTTGTCCTTGTCGGTATTGCCCAGAATGGCGGTCATTATACACCGCCACGGCATTTGAGCGAGAGCCACAAGGACGTCCGGACATCTTCAGATAAAGAGATAGCCTCAGTCTTTTTTACGGCGGCCCGATGCAGGCCCCTTCCAGCGTTGAATGCGGGAACTGCCCGGCTTGTTGTGCTGGCCATCTCGTTCTTTGCGCGGGTTTCCCCGAGACTGCCCCTGAGGCTGTGGTTTACGGCGTTCATTGTTAACCGGGCGGCGAGCCTGGGCAGGTGCCGCACGTGGCCCCTGGCGAGCGGCTTTGGGCTGTTCCAGAACCGAGGCTTCTTCGGTTTTGCTGGAGCCGGCAATCATGTTGTTAATCAGCGCCAGCTCTTCTTCAGTAACATAGCGCCACTCCCCCGGCTTAAGGTTGCCGAGGTGAATATTCATGATGCGTACCCGCTTCAGGCTGGTTACCCGGTAATCAAGATATTCCGCCATGCGCCGGATTTGCCGGTTCAGCCCCTGAGTCAGAATAATATTAATGGTTCTGGGGCCGATTTTGCGCACCTTGCAGGGTTTGGTGACGGTATCGAGAATGGGCACCCCTGCCGACATTTTTGCTACAAAGTCATCGGTGATCGGTTTGTCCATGGATACGATATATTCTTTTTCATGGGCATTGCCGGCGCGCAGTATCTTGTTGACGATATCACCGTCGTTGGTCAGCAAAATCAGCCCGCAGGACGGCTTGTCGAGCCGGCCGATGGGAAAAATGCGGGCGTGATAGTTCACCGCATCCACGATATTTTCGGGCACGGCGCTGTCGGTGGTGCAGGTAATGCCAATGGGCTTGTTATAGACCAGATAAACCGCTTTGGGCTTGGCCCGCAGCGGCTTGCCACGAACGGTGATCTCGTCGGCGTCACTGACCCGCACACCCATGCCGGCCACTTCGCCGTTTACTTTCACCAGGCCCTGTTCAATCAGCCGGTCGGCTTCCCGCCGGGAGCAGATGCCGGTTTCACTGATAAATTTATTCAGGCGGGTATCGAGAGGGGTATCGGTCATGGCAGCTCCTTACCGGTAATTAAAAACAGCCGGGCAAAGGCTGAAAAGAGCAGGCCTGGCTAAACCGCGCCAGTGTAAGGCGCAGACACCCACCCCGCAAGGGCTGGCGCTCGCTGAAAGAGTCTGCCATGCGAAGCAACAGCGCGGTTGCGCTCAGCCGACACGCTTCGTTAAAGGCCACTCACTAAAAATACCTGCTGCAAACATACTCAATGTTCGGTCAGGCTTTTTATTTCGTCACGGCGTGCCGGAGAAGTAGTGTGCTTTGTCCGACAAGGGTGCACGGGCTTACAGGCAAGGAGTTAAAGCCAGCGCCGTACCCGATTGCAATAGTCGGTGTAGGCTTTGCCAAAGCGCAGCGTCAGGGCGCGCTCTTCGGCGGCGATTTGCACTCGGTTCATATAGACCACAAACAGTACCGGCCCCAGCAGCGCCGGCCAGCTTTGCAGCCAAAGCGCCCAGGCCAGCAGCCAGAGGGCATCGCCCAGATAAATGGGGTTGCGCGAACGGGCAAACACGCCGTTAGTGACCAGCCGGCTGGCCCGCTCCGGCGTAAAGGGCAGCAGCGTAGTATGAGCCTGTTGCAGCGACCGGGCCGCCAGCACCATCAAGCCAATACCCGCAAGTAAGGGCCCCCAGGCCAGCCAGCGTGGCCAGAAAACGGTCAGCCCGGGCAGCCAGCCGGCCATCAGCCACATCAGGCCCGCCACCAATGCCGCCACGGCGGGCGGCGGCAGCCACAACAACAAGCGGGCCTTGCTCATGCCTCGCTCCTAACCGCTTCGGTTACTTGCGGGGTCACTACCGGCATGGGGGTGTGATAACAGCGGGTCATGCGCAAAGCCTCATACAAGTCGGGATAAACCAGCACACCTTCTTCGCCAACCCTGATTCCTGCCTGCTGAAGCCAATGGGTCATCTGAGTGCGCCGGCCTGCCATTACCATATGAATACCCCGGCGTTTCAGCTCCTTATGCAGCTCCCCTACCACACTCATCACGCTGATATCCTGATGAGTAAAACAGGAAACCGCATCAATGATCAGACAATTGGGCTGTGCTTTCTCCAGTCCGATTAATGCCAGCACCCGGCGCTTGAAATAAGAGGCGTTAAAGTAAGTCAGGGGAGAATTGAACCGGTAAATAAGCACACCGGCAATGGCCTTCACTTCTTCATTACGGCCAAGAGTGTGCACCACCCCCTCTTCGTTCATGCCCATCAGCTGATCCGTGGGCCGCATCACATTGCGCAGAAACTGAAACAGCCCCAGCAACACCGCCAGCGTAATACCGGGAATAACCCCCATAAAGAGTACGCTGATAAAAGTAATCCAGGCCAGCCAGAAAGCGGGCTTGTCAGACTTGTGCAACTGCCACTGGCCACGCAGATTAATCAGAGACCAGGACGCCATCACCAGCACTATTCCCAGTGCAGCGGTAGGAATATATTGCAATGGTTCGGTCAGAAAAAAAGTCACGCCAGCAATTACACCGGCAGCCACAATGGAAACCAGCTGACTTTTGCCGCCGTTGGCATCGTTCACGGCAGTGCGGGAGTCGGCCCCGCTGATGGCAAATCCCTGAGAAACAGCCGAGGCCAGATTGGCCACTCCCAGCGCACGAAACTCTCTGTCGGCATCGATATCATAGCCGTTGCGGGCGGCAAAGCTGCGGGCAGTGAGCATCATGGATACAAAGCTCACCATAGCCAGGTTCAGTGCCGGCAGCACCAGATCCCGCATCAGACCGGGAGGAAACTCAGGCAGCTGAAAATCGGGAATGCCCTCTGACAAACTTCCTACCACGGCAATATTCAGTCGCTCCGGACCCAAGTACCAAAGCACACCAGCAGCGACAACCAGCGCCAGTAAACTGCTGGGCCAGAGCGGACGGTAGTGCCGGCATAACAGCATAATAATCAGTGTCAGGGCACTGACTCCCAAGGTGGGCCAGTGCACCAGGGCCAGATAATCCGGCGTGGCAGCGAGACGCTCTATTAACTGGGATTCATCAAAGGTAAAGCCAAAAATCCGCGACAGCTGACCCACCATAATGGTGATGGCCACCCCGTTAAGCAGACCCAGTAAAATAGGCCGTGATAAAAAGTCGGCCAGCACTCCCAGCCGAAAATAACTGGCCGCCAGGCACCAGAGACCGGTCATGGCCGTCATCGTCATGACCAGCTGCCAGTGTCGGGTGGCATCGCCGGCAGCCAGCGGCGTCACTACAGCGGCAATTACAGCGCAGGTGGCCGCATCCGGTCCCACTATCAACTGACGGGAAGTACCAAAAAACGCGTAAGCGATCATGGGCAAAATACAGGAGTAAAGCCCCACCACAGCACTCACACCGGCAAGCTCGGCATAGGCAATGGCAACCGGCAGGGCTACCGCCGCCACCGACAGGCCGGCACGAACATCATCAGCCAGCCAGTCACGCCGGTAATCCAGCAGTGTGACCAGGCCGGGCATCCAGCGCGACAACGAAAAAAAATCCTGCATGTTTAAACACATTCCCGTGCAACGAGCCACTGCTCCTCGTTTTCAATATGAGTCAGACGGCACTAATTCACAATATATTAGCTTGATTATCAACTGGTTAGATATTAACCATTCATTTGGGCGCACTGATGGTGTGCGGTTGCCAGGCGTCAGCCTCAGGAATATACCGCCCTTTATACAGACTGCCTACTGCCTGCGCTTTTTTACGTAAAGTTTATGTGGTTAAATCGTTAATACTCACACCAACGCTGCCGGGGTCGCACTGCCATGACCATTCAAATATTGATTTGCGATGACTCGGCGGTTGCCCGTAAGCAAATGGCCAGATCCCTGCCCGAAGACTGGCAAGTCAGCCTGCATTTTGCCGGTCATGGCCTTGAAGCGCTGGCCATGCTGCGCCAGCAGACGTTTGACCTGCTGTTTCTCGATCTCAATATGCCGAAGCTGGACGGTTTTGGTGTGCTGGAAGCGCTGCGCCGGGAGCAGCTGGAAGTATTCACTCTGGTGGTATCGGCAGATATTCAGCCCAGAGCACGGGAGCGGGTGATGGCGCTGGGAGCCATGGCGTTTATTGCCAAACCCGTCAACAACATGGAGCTGAGCGGCCTGCTGCATCAATATGGGCTATATCAACCCGGTAATACCCGTTTTGCTGCGCCGGCCCGGCTCCCGGAACACGGGTTACAACTGACCGATTATCTGCAGGAAGTGGCCAATATTGCCATGGGCAGAGCATCGGATCTGCTGGCCCGGCTCTTGAATGTATTTGTACCCCAGCCCATTCCCAGAGTGGCCCATATTGCCCGCGGTGAACTGAGTATGGCCATCAGCGCCGCTGATGAGCACAGTGGTTTTTCTGCTGTGTGTCAGGGCTTTGTCGGTGCCGGCATTTCAGGCGAGGCGTTACTGCTGTTTTCCGACAAAGGCATGGATGCCATGATGCAGTTACTGCACTACGACGCCGCCGATGCGATATCTCCGGATGTGGAAGTGTTAATGGATATGTCCAGCATACTGTTTGGTGCCTTTCTCAAGGGCCTTGGCGATCAGCTGGATGTACGTCTGGGCCTGGGCCAGCCTACCGTGCTGGGCAGACATCAGCCCATCAGTACACTGCTTGAACATCACCGCCATCGCCAGGAACAACTGCTGTGTATTGAAATTCCTTATGTGCTGGAGCAACAGCACATTCACTGCAACCTGCTGGTGCTGCTGACAGAAACCTCACTCAGCCGGCTGCAGCAAAAGCTTGCCTATCTGACGGAGTAGATTTATGCCCCTGACCGGAAACAGCCCGCGGGAGTTTCACTGGCTTATCGATATGCTGGAGTCGGTTGATATTGGCCTGGTGGTACTGGATAAGGACTTCAGTATTGCGCTGTGGAACGACTTTATGGAAAACCACAGCGGCCTGAACGCGGCCGAAGTCCGTGGCAAGAATATCTTCAGCCAGTTTCCAGCCCTGCCGGAGCAATGGCTGAGACGCAAGGTAGATACGGTGGTCACGCTCAATACCCGTACCTTTACCAGCTGGGAGCAACGCCCCTGGCTGTTTCCCTTTCGCAGCACCCGGCCTATTACCGGCACTCATGACTATATGTTCCAGAACCTGACCATACACCCGCTGGCTGAGCCTGACGGCAGCATTCAGCGCGTATGTCTTATGGTGTATGACGTGACCGACGTCGCCACCAGCAAGCTGGCACTGGAGCAAGCCAATGAACAGCTCTCTCTGCTGAGTATCACGGATCCGCTGACCGGCTTGCAGAACCGGGGCAGCTGGGAAAATCTGCTCCAGGCAGAATTTTCCCGCTTTCAGCGCTATCACCAGGCCGGTACCCTGGTCATGCTGGATATCGATCACTTCAAGGTCATTAACGATCGTTATGGTCACCCCGCTGGTGACGATGTGATTCGTCACCTGGCCAGTCTGATTAAGTCCCTGCTGCGGGATGCTGACACGGCAGGCCGCTATGGCGGTGAGGAGTTTGCCCTTATTTTGCCGCAAACCGATGCAGAAGGTGCGGGTGTGATTGCCGAACGGCTGCGTCTGGCCGTCAGCAGCGAGCCGGTAATGACTCATGGTGAAATCATCCATTACACCATCAGCCTGGGTCTGGCAGCTCTGACCCCGGACCTGAGCAGTGCTGCAGACTGGTTGCAGCATGCAGACAAAGCACTGTATCAGGCCAAAAACTCGGGCCGTAACCGGGTGTGTGTCTGCCAGGCATAAGCATCACTTATCTGAGGATATCATCCAGAATATAACGGACGTTTTCCGTGGCAAGATCCACCAGCACCGCCTTGTTATCAACCCGCCGCCACTCATAACCTTCATAGTAAGGCAGACGCTCACGCAGGCGGGGATCAAAGCGTTTGGCAATGCCCGGTGGCAGTGGCTTGCCCCGGCGCAGATTTTTGGCTATGCCCGGCGGCAGACTGTGTCTGTCATCATAATCCAGCCAGTCTCTGTGCTCGCTGAACAGCCGGCGCAGCAGCCGTTCATCAATATCGGGATCACGGCGGTAACGGCGATCATTCTCGTGGCGGTCATCGCGTCTGTGCTCACGGTATTCACCACGCCGGTCATCCTTGCGCCGATCATCGTGCTGCCATTTGTGCTCTTTCTCACGACCTGGCGCATGATCAGGTCCCTTGCCTTCCGGCGGCTGGGCCTGCACCGGCATTGTCAGCCCAGCCAGCAGCGCCGAAATGATAATGGTTTTTCTGTTCATGATGCCTCCGCTCTCCTTACTGTATTCAGTAACTCTAGTGTGAGTCAGGCCCGCTGACTATTTACGCCGGCCGGTCACGGGACACATATTGGCGCAGTTATAAAAAAGCCCCTTGCGGGGCTTTATCAGAATAGCTCAATCAGCTCAGGCCAGTTCAATCACATCAAAGTCGACTTGGGTATCCACATCGGCGTCGTAATCCACGCCCTGCAGGCCAAAGCCGAACAGGCGCAGGAATTCGTCCTTGTAGCCCTGATAGTCGGTAAGCTGGTAGATATTGTCATCCTGCACCTGCTGCCAGATCTCACGGCAGGCGTTCTGTACTTCATCACGCAACTCCCAGTCGTCCAGGCGCAGGCGATTTTGTTCATCCACCGATGCCGGCTGGGCGCTGTAGAGGCGATCATAAAACAGGCGCTGAATCTGCTCGATGCAGCCTTCGTGAATGCCCTGCTCCTTCATCACCTTAAAGGCCATGGAGATGTACAGCGGCATCACCGGAATGGCGGCAGAAGCCTGAGTAACGACGGACTTCAACACCGCCACATGCGCGTTGCCGCCGCGCGCTTTCAGCTTGCTGTCGATGGCGTGAGCGGCGCGATCCAGATCTTCCTTGGCCTTGCCAAGAGTGCCGTGCCAGTAGATGGGCCAGGTGAGATCGGTGCCAATGTAGGAATAGGCCACGGACTTGGCCCCCTCGGCCAGCACGCCTGCCTCTTCCAGGGCGTTCATCCACAGCTCCCAGTCCTGGCCGCCCATCACTTGAATGGTGTCGGCAATTTCCTGCTCATTGGCAGGCTCTACCACGGCTTCTACCAGTACATCTTTGTTGGTGTCCAGGGCAGTAGACTTATAGGGCTCGCCAATGGGCTTGAGCGCGGAACGCACCACTTCACCGCTGTCGGGCAGTTTGCGCACCGGAGACGCCAGGGAATAGACCACCAGATCGATCTCGCCCAGATCCTGCTTGATAAGCTCAATCACTGTTTCGCGACATTCGTTGGAGAAGGCGTCGCCGTTGATGCTCTTGGCGTACAAACCTGCTTCCTTGGCGGCCTTGTCAAAAGCGGCGGCATTATACCAGCCGGCGGTGCCGGTTTTTTTCTCGGTGCCCGGTTTTTCAAAGAAGACACCTATGGTGGCGGCATCGCTGCCAAAGGCGGCATTAATGCGGGACGCCAGACCGTAACCGGTGGATGCGCCGATCACCAGCACCTTTTTCGGCCCCTGCGCCAGTTTGCCCTTGCTTTTGACGTAGGCGATCTGCTCACGTACATTCGCCTCACAGCCAACCGGATGGGTGGTAGTGCAGATAAAGCCACGAACCTTGGGTTTGATGATCATAAACTTGATAGCCTCGGTTATTACAAACAATAGGCGCTAAAGATACCCTATTCCGAAGCAAATGTGAGGCCCAAATTGCCTGCCGCCAGCCTCACGATGCAGCAGCAGGGTTACCTGCGCCGACACGCTTCAAGCCCATCCATGGAACGCTCGGCAAATGCCATCCATGGCATTTGACGGTCGGCTCCGGCAATCCCTGCTGCTGCATCGCCTGACTTCGAGGCCGCCTGTTGGTGCTTCGCATGGCGGAGGTAACAGACGACGTGCAGATTTCGAGCTTTAGTGAGAACAATGTTTACATTACGTCCCTATCAGCAGGAGGCGGTTGACCGCACTCTTGCCTATTTTCGCCGTCACAGCGAGCCCGGCGTGCTGGTGCTGCCCACCGGGGCCGGAAAGAGCCTGGTGATTGCCGAGCTGGCGCGACTGGCCAAAGGCCGGGTGCTGGTGCTGGCCCATGTGCGTGAGCTGGTGGAGCAAAACCATGCCAAATACCAGGCTTACGGCGTGGACGCCGATATTTTTTCCGCCGGCCTGAAGCGCAGGGAAAGCCGCCGTCAGGTGGTGTTTGGCTCGGTACAGTCGGTGGCCCGTAATCTGGATGTCTTCAGCGGTTTTAGCCTGGTGATTATCGATGAATGCCACCGGGTCTCCGATGATGACAACAGTCAGTATGCGCAGGTGATTAATCATTTGCGCCGGAGCAATCCGGCGCTCAAGGTACTGGGACTGACCGCCACTCCCTACCGGCTGGGGCTGGGCTGGATTTACCGCACGCATCATAATGGCATGGTGCGCAGCCGGGGCCCGCGTTTTTTTGAGCATTGCCTGTTTGAGCTGCCGCTGCGGCTGATGATCAAGCAGGGCTACCTGTGTCCGCCGGATCTGGTGGATGCCCCCGTGGTGCATTACGATTTTTCCCGTTTGTATGAACAGGGGCTCTTTACCGAGCAGGCGCTGGAGCGGGAGCTGGCCCGTCAGCCCAGGGTCACCCCTCATGTGGTGGAGCAGATAAAAGACTACGCCGAAGAACGCCGGGGCGTGATGATCTTTGCCGCCACAGTGCGCCATGCCACCGAGGTGGCCGGCCTCTTGCCTGAGAAACAAACTGCGCTGGTAACCGGCGAGACTCCCGGGCCGGAGCGGGATGCCATTATCCATCGCTTCAAGGCGCGTGAGCTGAAATATCTGGTGAACGTGGCTGTGCTCACCACCGGCTTTGATGCTCCCCATGTGGATCTGATTGCCATTTTGCGTCCCACCCAGTCGGTGGCCCTGTATCAGCAGATCATCGGCCGGGGCCTGCGCCTCAGCCCGGGTAAAACCGATTGTCTGGTACTGGATTATGCCGGCAACAATATGGACATTTTTGCGCCGGAAGTGGGCGAGCCCAGACCCGACCCGGACACCACTCAGGTACAGGTGCTCTGCCCCGCCTGCGGCTTTGCCAATATTTTCTGGGGCAAGACCGACAGCGAGGGCCGCGTGCTGGAGCATTTTGGCCGTCGTTGTCAGGGCTTGTTCGAAACCGATGACGGCGAGCAGGAAGAATGCGGCTATCGCTTTCGTTTTAAAAGCTGCCCTCAGTGTCTGGCGGAAAACGACATTGCCGCCCGTCAGTGCCATGACTGTGGCGAAGTGCTGGTGGATCCGGACAAAAAACTGAAAGACGCGCTGGCGCTGAAGGATGCCCTGGTGCTGCGCTGCGCCGGTCTGACCCTTGAAAGCGCCGCCGGCAAACATGGTCCTGCGCTCAAGGTGACCTATCACGACGAGGACGGCACCGAGCTGCAGAAATGGTATGCTTTTGACAAAAAAGGCCCCAAGGGCCGTTTTTACAAGGAATTTGTGCGTCCACACTGGCCGGCACCGGGCACTGAGCCCGAGTTTGCCAGTCTGGAGCAGGTGCTGGCTGCCGCCGGCCGTTTTCGTCATCCGGACTTTGTGATTGCCCGGGCCTTTAAACGGGGCTGGCAAATTCGGGAAACCATTTTTGATTATCGGGGTCGGTTTCGTACCGCCCATGCCTTATAAGAGAGCTTATGAAACGGTTAACAAGTGCCCTGCTGTTGTTGTTCAGTGCCGGTGCCGCGGCCATAGAGCCGCCGGCCCATGGCCAGAGCGCCTGGATGCTGGCCGACGCCAATACCGGCAACATAGAAATGCGCCATCAGGATGAATTACTGATGAAACCGGCCTCAACCCAAAAGCTGGTCACCGTGCTGGCTGGTGCGCTGACACTGGGGCCGGACTGGCAATATGAAACGCGCCTGCAATACCGGGGCGATCTCGACCAGGGACGGCTCACCGGTGATTTGCTCATCGACTTTGCCGGCGATCCCAGCCTTACCCGTGAGCAGCTGGCTGAGCTGCTCAGACGCAGCGGCATTCGCCATATCAGCGGCAAGGTACTACTCAACCAGTATCACTTTACCGGCTATGACAGAGGAAATGGCTGGTCCTGGAACGATCTCGGCGTTTGCTACACGGCACCCGCTGCCGCGCTGATTCTGGATCGCAACTGTGTGCAGGGTGCCCTCTATGCCCGCACCGGCAGTCCGGCCCGGGCCACAGTGCCGGCTCATCAGCCCGTCAGTGTCAGTGCCGAAGTGGCCGTGCTCAACCGCACCGAGCGGGAGCAGAGTTTCTGCGAGCTGGAGCTGGACATGGGGCCGGACAATCAATATCACCTCACCGGCTGTATCGGTCCGCGCAAGGAGCCCTGGCCCCTGCGTTTTGCCATTCAGGATGTGTCTCACTGGGGCACACAGCTGACCGGCTGGGCACTGAAACAGGCCGGCATCGGCCATTCGGGCACCATTGAAGACAGCAGACTCAACACCAGCCAGTGGCCGGTGCTGGCCAGTCATAAGTCACCGCCTTTTGCGGAGCTTGCCGAGCGTATTCTGGTTTATTCCGACAACCTCTATGCCGACAGCCTGCTGCGTACCCTGGGGGCCATGCACTTCAGTCAGCCCGGCAGTTTTCGCAACGGTACTCAGGCGGTGCGGGACATTCTCAAGGCTCAGGCCAATATTGATCTGGGCCCAAGCTGGCTGGCCGACGGCTCGGGCCTTTCCGCCCACAACCTGCTGCGCGCCCGCGATCTGATGGCGGTGCTGCTCACCATCAGTCAGGACCCGCGCGCCCAGTGGCTGCTTGCCCGCCTGCCGGTCAGTGGTGAGAGCGGCACCCTGCGCTATCGCAAAAGCGTGCAGGGGCCGGCACTGAAGGGCAAGGTGATTGCCAAGACCGGCACCATCGCTCATGTGCAGAACCTGGCGGGCTTTATCGACACGCCCAACGGCGAGCGCAAGGCCTTTGTGCTGCTGCAAAACGGCCTGTCCATCAGCCCGGAGCAATCCAATGCCATGGCCGCCGGCCAGCTGGAATGGCCGGCCCGGCGCTTTGAGCGCAACTGGCTGACCGGCATTACCGAGCGGGCTTCCATCGCCAGCACCAATCAATAAACCAAGAACTAACAATTTTGGCGGCAGTTGGACTTGCTCTATACTGCCGCCAGTTAACTAAAAGGAGAGATACATGTTTGCAGTGATTTTTGGTCGTCCCGGTTGCCCTTTCTGTGTGCGCGCTAAAGAGCTGGCAGAAAAGCTCACCGCCGAGCGGGATGATTTTAACTTCCGTTATGTGGATATTCATGCGGAAGGCATTTCCAAGGAAGATCTGGAAAAAACCGTGGGCAAACCGGTAGAGACAGTGCCGCAAATTTTTCTGGATCAAGCCCATATTGGCGGCTTTACCGAGTTTGAAGCCCATGCCAAAGAGCATCTTGGCCTGTACAGCTAAGCATTACCGAGGCGGCCCGAGTGCCGCCTTTTTGGTGTGTTTCACGCCTTATTCATCTGAAAACTCCCTTTATCAGCATTTTTTTCGTTCAAAGCCCGCTTTAACCTCTTTTCATTCCGCAGCCAAAGCTCCATTATGGGCCATTGATTTTGATACTGCCGCATCCGCTCTGACACAAAATACCGGCTTGTACCGGTTTTTTCTGTTGCGGGCCATCATCAGGCAGCTCCATGATTCCGAGGCCGTCACCACTTATGTATTCTGTAGAAAAATCCCACAAACTGGATAACGTCTGTTACGACATTCGCGGGCCAGTACATAAAGAAGCCCGCCGCCTTGAAGATGAAGGCCACCGGATTCTTAAGCTGAACATCGGCAACCCGGCTCCCTTTGGCTTTGAAGCACCGGAAGAACTGCTGAAAGACGTGATCATGAACCTGCCCACCAGCCAGGGCTATTGTGACTCCAAGGGGTTGTTTTCCGCCCGAAAGGCGGTGATGCAGTATTATCAGCAAAAAGGACTGCGCACCACCGACATCGACGATATCTATATCGGTAACGGCGTGTCCGAGCTGATTGTGATGGCCATGCAGGCGCTGCTGAATAACGGCGATGAAATTCTGGTGCCCGCCCCCGACTATCCGCTGTGGACCGCTGCCGTGACCCTGTCCGGCGGTAAAGCGGTGCACTATATGTGTGATGAGCAGGCCGACTGGTATCCGGATCTGGATGATATCAAGTCCAAAATCAGCCCACGCACTAAGGGCATAGTGCTGATCAACCCCAACAATCCCACCGGTGCCGTGTATGGCAGCGAGTTTTTGCTGGAAGTGATTGAAATTGCCCGCCAGAACAAGCTGATTATCTTTGCCGACGAAATTTACGACAAAATTCTCTACGATGATGTGGCCCACCATTCGGTGTGTACCCTGTGCGATGACGTGCTGGTAGCCACCTTTAACGGTCTCTCCAAAAGCTACCGCGCCGCCGGTTTTCGCCAGGGCTGGATGATGCTGAGCGGCCCCAAGCATCAGGCCCGGGATTATATCGAAGGGCTGGAAATGCTCTCCTCCATGCGGCTGTGCGCCAACGTGCCCATGCAGCACTGCATTCAGGCGGCATTGGGCGGCTATCAGAGTATCAACGAGCTGGTGCTGCCCGGCGGCCGGCTGCGCCGCCAGCGCGACCGGGCCTGGGAACTGCTGAATGAAATTCCCGGCATCAGCTGCGTCAAACCCAAGGGCGCTATCTATATGTTCCCCAAAATGGATCCCAAGGTGTATAAGATCAAAGACGATCAAAAGATGGTCTACGATCTGCTGCTGCAGGAAAAAATGCTGATTGTACAGGGCACCGGTTTTAACTGGCCCAAACCGGATCATTTCCGGCTGGTGACCCTGCCCAGAGTCGACGACATAACCGATGCCGTCGAGCGTATTGCCCGCTTTCTCAAGCATTACCAACAATAACCCCAGTGATTAGGGATTGGGGAGCAGGGAATCGTTTTCTCCCTATTCCCTGCTCCTATTCCCCGCATTTAAAGCAGCGGGCTGAGCAGGTAAAACAGGTTTTCCAGCAGGCGTTTGCGCAGCGGGCGTTTGCGCCATTCCATCCAGGACAATGGGCGGGCTTTGGACAGGTAACCGTCCGCCAGCTGCAGCAGCTCTCCCATCGCCTTGCCGTCGTCTATCAGCAAGGTCATTTCAAAATTAAGCCAGAAACTGCGCTTGTCCAGGTTGACCGTGCCCACCAGACCAAACTGATGATCCACCAGCACGCACTTGGTGTGCAGCAGGCCGGCAGAATAAAGATGAATTTCCACCCCCGCCCGCAGCAGCTCATCAAAAAAAGCGTTGCAGGCATGATTAACCATGCGCGAGTCGTTTTTCTCGGGCAGCACCAGCTGCACTTCCACCCCCCGGTCAGCGGCGGAGCACAGCGCAGCCACCAGCGGATCGTCAGGCACAAAGTAAGGGGTGATCAGCACCAGCCGGCGGCGCGCCTGATACACAGCACAGAGCAGGCTCTGAGAAATGGCATCCCCCCCCATAAAGGGGCCGGAAGGCAACAGCTGCAGCTTGAGCTGATTATCCAGACAGCTGATCGGGTGATACTCCAGCTGCTCCAGCAAGCGCTCGCCGGTTTCCATTTCCCAGTCCCACACAAACAGCGACCAGATAATGGGCACAATGGGGCCGCGAATACGCAGCATGATATCCACCCACTGGCCCACACCGGCGTTTTGCTTGAAGCAGGCAGGATCAACCAGATTCATGGAGCCGGTGTAGGCTACATCGTCGTCGATCACCACCAGCTTGCGGTGCATGCGCAGATCCTGTCGCTCAAACAACACGCGAAAGGCACCTACCGGTAATACTTCCACCACCTTGATGCCCGCTTCTTTCATGCGCCTGGGCCAGTGGCTGCGAAAAAAGTCGGCGCTGCCCACCGAGTCCAGCAACAGCCGGCAATCCACCCCCCGGCGGGCAGCGGCCATCAGTGCATGGGCCACATCATCCGCCATGCCACCCGCATGCCAGATATAAAACTCCATGTAACAGGAGCTGCGCGCTCGCTCTATATCTTTTACAATCGCATGCAGAATAGTGTCGGGCTGCTGCAGCAGCGTCATGCCGTTGCCGCTGAGCATGGGCATATTGAACCGGGCCCTGACCAGCTCATAAATAGGCCTGACCTGATCGTTCACTTCAAACTGCTGGCCGGGAAAACGGGTGACCAGCACATTGATCCAGTCGGCGTGAGGCCGGTACATGGCCCGGGCACGCTCGGCCCGCTTCCGGCCCAGCCGTACCTCACCAAACAGAATATAGGTAGCGGCACCGGCTACCGGAATAGCATAGATCAGTGCCAGCCAGGCCAGGGAAACCCCCACCGGCCGGCGCTTCATGATCACCCTGAAAGTTACCCCCAGTACCAGACTGGTATGGGCAGCGAACAGCAACCAGCCCACCATGGTAGAGATGTAATCGTTCAAAAACGCCTTGCTCCTTATTAACCAGACGGGGCAGACTGTAGCAAATGACTATTCACATCGTGAGTACAGCATGATGAAAAGTATACTTTTTTTCCTGATATTTAGCGTATCTGCAGCATTATCTGCACAAACCCTGACACTGACAGAGCAACAGATCAACCAGCACCTGACTACACAGCTGGGCCGGGACTTTCCCATCAACCTTGGCAGCTGGCTGAAAGCCGGTGTGCGCCTGGCCGATATACAGGTGGCGCTGGGCCGGCAGGAGGCCGACAAGGCAAGGGTGTCAGGCCGCGCAGTGGTGATACTGGAGCAGGGCGGCGTGCGCAGGGACTGGGACATCAGTGGTGATTTCAGTGCCCGCCCCCGCTTTAACAGCGAAGAGGGAGCACTTTATCTGGATGAGTTTGAGCTGCTCGGCTACCGGCTCAATAATCAGGATGCCAGCGGTCAGGCCAATTTCATTATGCCATTGCTGCTGCAAAGCCTGGCCGAATATCTGGCTCAGAATCCGGTTTACCGGCTGGATGAGCAGGATCCGCTGCAGCGACAATTAAAAGAAAGTGTACTGGGGCTGAGTATCAGCCCCGGGCAACTCACTCTGCAAGGGCTGGAATAAAACTCGGCACTTGTGCTGGTGGCAGAGGGCTGGCCACCAGCGCCCCCTGCACCTGCTGACAGCCATATTGCCGCAACAGAGCAAGCTGTGCCTGCGTTTCCACACCACAGGCAACCGTTGTCAGCCCAAGGGTACGCGCCAGCGCCAGTAACGACTGGATCACCGCCCGGTCAAATTCGTCCATGCTGTCGCTCAGCAGGCCCCGGTCAAGCTTGATGCCGTCTATGGGCAGACTTTTCAGTGTATCGAACCGAAACCGGCCATGACCCACGTTATCCAGATAAATGGTGGTGCCAGCATCGCGAAAGGCGGTTAATACCCGCATCAGAGACTCACTGCGGCGCATAATAAAATCACTGCGCAGCTCCAGCTCAAAGTCTGCCGGACTGACTCCCTGCTCACGCAACCTATCCAGCAGCCGCAGAATACGCAGTTGCTCAAGCTCCGGCTCCAGCCCGCTCATGTTCAGGCTGATACGGCCGGACCATCCCTGCTGCCGCCACTCTACCAGCTGAGCAGCCGCTTCGGTACACACCCATTCAGCAAGCCGGCCCAGCAGCCCTGCATCCCGGGCCGCCGGTAAAAAAACATTGGGCATGACCACACCCAGCACGGGATGATGCCAGCGCAACAGTGCTTCCACCGCCGGCAATGTCTGATGCTGCAGAGTGATACGAGGCTGATATTCCAAGTATAGCTGCTGTTGCTCAAGGGCTTCCCGCACCTCCTGTGCCAGCCGGGTGCGTTGTTTAAGACGGGAAAAACTGTGGCTGTCAAAAAGCGATATATGAGAGCGGCTGCGGCTTTTAGCCTCATACATGGCAGTATCGGCATACCGCAGCAGAGTTTCAATCTCAAGGCCATGAAGAGGGTACAGACTGATGCCCACACTGGCCCCTACACTCAACTCATGATGATCCACCCGTACCGGAGCTTCCAGCGCTTCCACCAGCCTGCCGGCCCGTTCAAACAACTGACTTTCTTCATCTATATCGCGCCACACCAGTACAAATTCATCACCACCGATGCGCGCAACAATTTCATTGTCACCCGTCATCTTTTGCAAACGGCCGGCCAGCGCTTTAAGCACCCGATCACCCACGCCGTGGCCAAAACCATCATTAATGGGCTTGAACCTGTCCAGATCGATAAACAGCAGGGCCAGCTGCTCGTCGGTAGCCAGTGCCATACTGATGCGGTTAAACCAGCTGATTAAAAATTCACGGTTGGCGGTGCCGGTCAGGCTGTCGTGATGAGCCAGAAAGCTGAGCCGCTCTTCCGACTGACGCAGCCGGCTGATGTTATCCACTATGCCGATAATATGGCTGATAAGACCGGCTTCATCACGGATCAGCCGCAGCATCAACCAGTGCGTAGCCACCTCGCCATGGCGGTTGATTTGCTCAACCTCCCCTTCCCATTGCTCCTGATATTGCAGTCGTTTCCAGATGCGACGGTAGTAGCGGCCATTATGCAGGCCCTTACTGACGTGGGTCAGATGGCGACCAAGCAAGGTCGACGCATCCAGCTCACAATGCTGACAAAAGGCCGGGTTCACTTCCAGTACCCGCCCTCTGGCATCCATAATCACAATGCCCTCACGGGTGTATTGCATAATTCTGCGTGTCAGGAGCAGGCTGTCACAAGATATATCCGGCACGCCGCCGGTATTTGCTTCCACCTTTTGTAACCAGTGTTGTTGTTCCATATCGCATCTTTCATTAGTAAGAGCACTGCGTGCGTGACCTGATATGGCAGGATTCAGGCGAGAATTTTTATTATAAGCTGCTCCATCATATAGGCTCATTTGATAAATAAAAAGCCCGCAATTGCGGGCCTTTTATTTTGAGATGCAAATGGCAAATTCAGCCGAGATGCTTGCGGGCATTGCGGAACATCCGCATCCAGCCACTGTCTTCGCCCCAGTTATCCGGATGCCAGGAATTGGCCACGGTGCGGAATACCCGCTCCGGGTGCGGCATCATAATGGTCACCCGGCCGTCTTCGCTGGTCAGGCCGGTAATGCCGTTGGCAGAGCCGTTGGGGTTAAACGGATAACGTTCAGTGGCCTGGCCGTGATTGTCCACAAAGCGCAGCACTACCGTGCCGCTGGCTTCCAGGGTGGCAATGTCGGCACGCTTGGGCTGCACCCGGCCTTCACCGTGAGACACGGCAATAGGCAGGCGGGAGCCGGCCATGCCGGACAGGAACAGGCTGGGAGATTCCTGCACCTCCACCAGGCTGAAACGGGCTTCAAAGCGCTCTGAAGTGTTACGCACAAAGTCCGGCCAATGGGCCGCACCGGGGATCAGATCCCGCAGCTGGGACAACATCTGGCAACCGTTGCACACGCCGAGAGCAAAGCTGTCGTTGCGCTGAAAGAAGGCCTCGAACTGAGCCCGCAGCGCCTCATTAAAGAGAACACTCTTGGCCCAGCCACCACCGGCACCCAGCACGTCGCCGTAAGAGAAGCCACCACAGGCCACCAGGCCGGCAAACTCGTCTAGGCGCAGACGGCCACTTTGCAGATCGCTCATATGCACGTCCACGGCGCTGAAGCCGGCCCGGTCAAAAGCGGCAGCCATTTCCATGTGGGAGTTAACGCCCTGCTCGCGCAAAATGGCCATTTTCGGATGCACACCCCTGGCAATGTAAGGCGCAGCGATATCTTCCTTGGGATCAAAGATCAAGGACGCAGACAGACCGGGATTGCTTTCCAGCTTGGCCTCGAACTCGGCCTTGGCACACTCGGGATTGTCGCGCAGCGCCTGCATGCGATAGCTGGTCTCGGACCAGAGCCGGCGCAGCTCAGTGCGGCTTTCAGCATACACTTCTTCGCCGTTGGCCAGCACACGCAGGGTATCGTCGTTATTGAGACCGCCAATCACATGGGTGCAGGCAGCCAGACCGTGGCCGGCCAGGCAGGTCAGCACGGCTTCCTTGTCATCACGGCGCACCTGCAGCACGGCACCCAGCTCTTCGCTGAACAGGGCGGCAAGATGATCAGCGCCCAGCAGATCCAGCTCCACATTCAGACCGGTATTACCGGCAAAGGCCATTTCCGCCAGCGTCACAAACAGACCACCGTCGCCCCGGTCGTGGTAGGCCAGCAGTTTTTTATCGGCCACCAGTGTCTGCATGGCATTAAAGAAGCCCTTGAGCTGTTCGGCGTCGTCCAGATCGGCCGGCTGATTACCCAGCTGACGATACACCTGGGCCAGTGCCGACGCACCGAGGCGGTTCTTGCCGTTACCCAGATCCACCAGAATAAGATCGGTGTCACCCATATCGGTGCGCAGCCAGGGAGTGACGGTGCTGCGCACATCGGTGACCCGGCCAAAGGCGGAGATCACCAGCGACAGCGGTGCGGTGACGCTGCGGTCTTCGCCATCCTGCTGCCAGCGGGTCTTCATCGACATGGAGTCCTTGCCTACCGGTATAGTCAGCCCCAGCACCGGGCACAGCTCTTCACCCACGGCCTTGACTGCCTCGTACAGACCGGCGTCTTCACCAGGGTGACCGGCGGCAGACATCCAGTTGGCTGACAGCTTGATGCGGTTGAGCTCGCCAATTTCGGTGGCGGCAATGTTGGTGATGGCCTCGGCCACCGCCAGCCGGGCAGAAGCGGCAAAATCAAGCAGCGCCACCGGGGCGCGCTCGCCCATGGACATGGCTTCACCGGCATAAGTATCGTAGGCGGCGGCGGTCACCGCACAGTCGGCTACCGGCACCTGCCAGGGGCCTACCATCTGATCCCGGGCCACCAGACCGGTGACGGTGCGGTCACCGATGGTGATCAAAAAGCCTTTATCAGCCACAGCAGGCAGTGTCATAACACGCTCGGCGGCGTCCTTCAGGTTGATGCCGTGCAGATCCAATGCCGGGCTCTGATGCTGTGCACTTTCCACGTCGCGGTGCATTTTGGGCGGCTTGCCCAGCAGCACCTCCAGCGGCATATCGATGGGCTGGTTATCGAAATGCTCATCATGCAGGCTGAGGTGACGCTCGGCAGTGGCTTCACCGATCACCGCATAGGGAGCCCGCTCACGGCGGCAGAAGGCTTCAAACTCAGGCAGACGGTCATCGGCCACCGCCAGTACATAGCGCTCCTGAGACTCGTTACACCAGATCTGCAGCGGGCTCATGCCCGGCTCGTCGTTGGGAATATCACGCAGGTAGAAACGGCCACCACGATCACCGTCGTTGACCAGTTCCGGCATGGCGTTGGACAGGCCACCGGCACCGACATCATGAATAAACACAATCGGGTTGTCATCACCCATGGCCCAACAACGGTCAATCACTTCCTGGCAGCGACGCTCCATCTCGGGGTTATCCCGCTGCACCGAAGCAAAGTCCAGATCTTCACAGGACTGGCCCGAGGTCATGGAAGAAGCGGCACCGCCGCCCAAACCAATGTTCATGGCCGGACCGCCCAGCACCACCAGTTTGGCACCGACCGGAATCTCGCCTTTTTCCACATGTTCGCCGCGAATGTTGCCCAGACCGCCGGCGATCATGATGGGCTTGTGATAACCGCGCACTTCCTCGCCGTTAAAGCTGGCAACCTGCTCTTCATAGGTACGGAAATAACCCAGCAGGGCCGGACGGCCGAATTCGTTATTGAAGGCAGCACCACCCAAGGGGCCGTCGATCATGATATCGAGGGCGCTGACAATGCGCTCGGGCTTACCGAAGTCCTGCTCCCAGGGGCGTGCATAACCGGGAATCTTCAGGTTGGACACGCTGAATCCCACCAGACCGGCTTTGGGCTTAGAACCCCGGCCGGTGGCACCTTCATCACGAATTTCACCGCCGGAGCCGGTGGCAGCACCGGAATAGGGCGCGATAGCGGTAGGGTGGTTATGGGTTTCCACCTTCATCAGAATATGAATATCTTCCTGATGATAACGGTACTCGCCAGACTCTGGGCTGGGGAAAAACCGGCCCGCCGGCGAGCCGGCCATCACGGCGGCGTTGTCCTTGTAGGCAGAAAGCACATATTCAGGGTTCTGCTCAAAGGTATTTTTGATCATTTTAAACAGCGACTTGGGCTGCTCGACGCCGTCTATGGTCCAGTCGGCATTGAAAATTTTATGACGACAATGCTCCGAGTTGGCCTGAGCAAACATATAGAGTTCAATGTCGTTGGGGTTACGGCCCAGCTTGCTGAAGCCGTCAAACAGATAATCAATTTCATCATCCGCCAGCGCCAGCCCCATGCGCAGGTTGGCCTCGGCCAGGGCGTCGCGGCCACCACCGAGAATATCCACCGAGGTCAGCGGGGCCGGTTGAGACTCGGCAAACAGACACTCGGCCCCGGCAAGACTGGCAAAGGTGGCTTCGGTCATGCGGTCGTGCAGCAACTGGCTGACGGCATCAAGTTCGGCGGCAGACGGCTCACGCTCAAAAGAAAGATAATAGATGATGCCACGTTCAATACGTTTGACCTGCGTCAGGCCACAGTTGCGGGCAATGTCGGTGGCCTTGGACGACCAGGGAGAAAGGGTGCCGGGGCGTGGGGTCACCAGCACCAGGTGGCTGCCGGCAGCGGGGGTAATGCCATCGGCGGGGCTGTCGAGCAGCTGAACCAGAGTTTGCCGGCCCGTCTCGTCGAGTTCGGCGGTCAGAGCGACAAAGTGCACATACTCGGTTTCAATGGCGGATAACGGCAGGGACTGTGCCTCGGCACGACGAATAATCGCCTGGGTTCTGAAACCGGATAAGGCCGGTAAGCCTCTCAGTATTTCCATAGTGGCTAATTCTCAAAGCGTGAGTGTATGGGGGGTTCTCAAACTGGCGGTATTATAGGTTTACGCCCCTGCCCTGTCGACGCCGATTTACCCCTGTCTGATGTGACAGACTGCCGTAAATATCGGCAATAACCTGACTAAAGCGTCGGCTTTTGCTATAAAGTGGCGTGATTTTTTCTCTTGGAGTTGTCAGTGCTGACCATGCGTATGCTTGCTAGACAATGGCTGTTGCTGGGGTTGCTTATTTTGGCCGGCTGTGATGACAGCGATAACAATGCCAACCAGCACAGCCACATTCAGTCCAGAGGAGAGCTGAGGGTAGGCACCCTTTATCATCCGCTTTACTACTTTTTGCGTAATGAGCAGGAAGAAGGCCTGGATTATGAGCTGGCCCGCGGCTTTGCTGATTATCTGGGAGTACAGCTGACCATGGTGCCGGTATACAGCCTGGAGGAGCTGTTTGCTCTGCTGGATAACGGCCGGGTCGATATGCTGGCTGCCGGTCTGGTGGGTAGCAGCACCCGCCGGGAACACTACCGTTTTGGGCCCGCTCTCTATGAAGTGGCACAGACTCTGGTCTATCGCAAGGGCGAAGCCCGGCCGCAGGATCTGCAGCAGTTACAGGGTACTGTCAGGGTGATGGCCGGCTCCAGTCAGGCGGAATGGTTGCAGCGCCTTGAACAACAACAGCCGGCGCTCAGCTGGGAGTCCCGTAAAGACACGGATGCAGAAGATTTATTGCGGCAGGTGGCCGAGGGCCGGGCCGACTACACCCTGGTGGAAGATACTCTGCTGGCACGCACCCAGCGTTATTACCCGGGCATAGATGCCGCTTTTACTTTACCCGGCTCTCAGCCGGTATCCTGGGTGATGGATAGCCGTGACGATGACAGTCTGCTGGCCGCCATGCTGGATTACTTTGCTATCGAACGCGACAGTGGCACCCAGGCCCGGCTGAATGAAAAATACTTTGGTCATATTCAGGACTTTGATTACGTCGATACCCGTATTTTTTTGCGCCGGGCTGAAGATCTGCTGCCTCAATATCGTCCGCTGTTTGAGCGACATGCCGGCTCCCTGGACTGGCGACTGATTGCTGCAGTCAGCTATCAGGAGTCGCACTGGCAGCCCGATGCCCAGTCCTATACCGGTGTGCGCGGTATGATGATGCTGACCGAAGATACCGCCCGGCAAGTGGGTGTGGATAACCGGCTTGATCCCGAGCAAAGTATTCGTGGCGGGGCCAGTTATCTGGCTTCATTGATAGAGAGGTTGCCGGAAAGCATTCCTCACAGCGAGCGCGTCTGGTTTGCGCTGGCGGCCTATAACATAGGCCTGGGGCACCTGCTTGATGCCCGCCGGATTACCCGGCTGCGCGGTCAGGATCCCAATGCATGGGCAGAGGTCAAAGCCAATCTGCCTCTGCTGCATCAGCCCAAATGGCATCGTAAAACCCGCTACGGCTATGCCAGAGGGCGGGAAGCGCAAAAATTTGTCAACAATATCCGTCAGTACTATCAAAGCCTGCAGTGGCTTTATAAGCCCACCACTGACACTCAGCTTACCAGCACTCAGCATGAGAGCCAGCCGACAAAATCGGCACTTTAACGGTATTGTCACTTTACGCCGTTATGATCAGCTGATAATAAAACAAAAAGGCCGCTGATGCGGCGGCCCCGATAATAAGGAGCATGAGAATGCTGAGAAGAAAACGTAATCTGCTGAAACATCACAAGCCCGCAGCCGGCTCCCGCCGCCGGCTGATGATGCAGGATGTGCGCCGCAAGATATTGCGCCGCAGCACCACTTATTTTCTGACCCAGGCCAGTTTTGACTGACCCATTCAGCGAACAGTGATCACGCCGCACTTGGCGCTGTTGGCCACCTTGTGAGACACGCTGCCCATCACCAGACCAGCCAGATCACCCAGGCCTCTGGTGCCCAGCACCACCACATCCACACCGAGTTTTTCGGTCTGTTTTAAAATGGTCCGGGCAGGTTCCCCTTTATCGACATGGGTATAAATATTGCTCACACCCAATTTTTGCGCTTCGGCCTCCGCTCCTGCCAGAATACGATTGCCCAGCGCTTCCATTTCTTTAAGCTCATCACTGATGGCCACCGCTCCAATTCCCCAGATTAAGGTCGCTTCATGGGGCAGCACTTCGGGCACATGCAGTATGTGCAGCTCCGCATTGTCTACCCTGGCAAGATGACAGGCCAGCTCCAGCGCCTTGCGGCCATGTTTGGAACCATCTACCGCAACCAGTAACGATTTGTACATATATCCTCCATGGAATCAAAATATGGCAATGCATATCAAGACTAGGCAGGAGTAGCGCTGTGCGCAAAAAGGATGGGGGTCATTTGAGAAAAAACGCCGGCAGAGCCGGCGTTTTGAACAGATTACTTTTTCTTCAGGTGCTTCATCAGACGCTTGCGCTTACGTAACTGGCTGGCGGTCAGCTTGTTCTTGATACCGGCATAAGGATTATCCCCTTCCTGAAACTCGACGCGAATGGGCGTGCCCACCACCTGCAGCGAGCGGCGGAAGTAGTTGATCAGATAGCGCTTATAAGAATCAGGCAGGTCTTTCACCTGATTACCGTGCACGATAATACGCGGCGGATTATAACCACCGGCATGGGCATATTTGAGTTTCACCCGGCGGCCCCGTACCAGCGGCGGCTGATGATCGTCCTGAGCCATCTGCATAATGCGGGTCAGCATGGAGGTATTTACCCGTTTAGTGGCTGAAGCGTAAGCTTCTTTTACCGACTCAAACAGATTACCCACACCACTGCCGTGCAGTGCTGAGATAAAATGCAGGCGGGCAAAATCGATAAAGCCCAGCCGGCGATCCAGCTCGCGCTTGATTTCATCACGCACGTCTGTGCTCAGACCGTCCCACTTGTTCACCGCCAGCACAATACTGCGGCCGGCATTGAGCACAAAGCCCAGCAGACTGAGATCCTGATCGGAAATGCCTTCCCGGGCGTCCAGCACCAGCAGCACCACGTTGGCGTCTTCAATGGCCTTGAGCGTCTTGATCACCGAAAATTTTTCTACCGCCTCATGTACCCTGCCACGGCGGCGCACACCGGCGGTGTCGATCAGAATGTAATCCTGCTCGTCCCGCTGCATGGGAATATACACGGAGTCACGAGTGGTGCCGGGCATGTCATATACCACCACCCGCTCTTCACCCAGAATGCGGTTGGTCAGGGTAGACTTGCCTACATTGGGCCGGCCTACAATGGCCAGCTTGATGGGCGCATCTTCAAAGGGAATGGCCTCTTCTTCCTCTACTTCATCCAACACTGCCATGGCGTCTTCCAGCATGGCATCGTCAAATTCCAGTCCGTCTTCATCAATGTCCCCGGCCTCGTCAGCCGGTGCAGAGCCGGCGGCAAGCTGCTCCAGCTGCGGTGCCAGGGCTGTTTCCAGCAAAGTCAGCACACCCCGGCCGTGAGCCGCGGCAATCTGATAAATCTCTCCCAAACCCAGCTGATAGAATTCACCGGTGGCCGAGTCGGCATCAATACCGTCTGTTTTGTTCGCCACCAGCAGGGTTTTCTTCTGGCAACGGCGCAGATGAGCAGCAATGGCCTCATCGGCCGAGGTCAGTCCGGCACGGGCGTCTACCATAAACAGCACCACATCGGCTTCGTCAATGGCAGCCAGCGACTGAGTCGCCATTTCCAGCTCGATACCCTGCTCGCTGCCGTCGATACCCCCAGTATCTACCAGAATATATTCAAGCTCATTAAAGCGGGCCTGACCGTATTTGCGATCCCGGGTCAGGCCGGGAAAGTCTGCCACCAGGGCATCACGGGTGCGGGTCAGGCGGTTAAACAGAGTGGACTTGCCCACATTGGGACGGCCCACCAGAGCCACAACTGGCATCATAAAAAACATCTCCAAAAAACAATAACGGCTCCTGATTGTTGGGATCAGGAGCCGAGGGCAACACCGCGGAACTCAATCAGGGGCGGGCTATCGCCACCAGTTCACCATCACGGCTTTGCACATAAAGCGTATCTCCGGCAACCACAGGGGCCACATACAGGCCGGCGCTGTCTATGCGTTCCAGCGAGAGCAACTCGCCGCTGTTACGATCCAGCCAGTAAAGATAGCCGTCACCATCGCCAGCCACCAGATAATCACCAAACACCACGGGTGCGGTCAGGCGGCGGTTTTCCAGCTCGGTGTTGGACCAAACTTCGCTGCCACTGCGGGCATCCACCGCAAACAGGTGACTGCGGCTGTCGGTAATAAACAGCAGACGGCCGTCTGTACTCAGATCTTCCGACCCCTGATACTGGCGTTTCCATAATTGCTGGCCGGAAACCAGCTGGTGCGCAGTCAGCTGGCCATTATAAGCCATGGTGAACAAAATATCGCCCAGGATCACCGGCTTTGAGGCCACATCCACCATCCGCTCCAGCTCGGTGGCACCGCGGGGGCTGGCAATACGGGTGTCACGCACCGGCTGACCATTGGCCAGCAGGGCAATGCCCAGACGCCCGTCGGCGCGGCCATAGAGCACGGCGCCACCGGTGGTAATGGGCGTGGCCATGCTGCGCAGGGTCAGACTGGGCTGCTCGTTGCGCAACAGCCACTGCTGCTCACCACTGGCAGAATCCAGCGCCACCAGGTTACCGGCACTGGTATGCACCACCACCTTGCCTTCGTCCACTGCCGGCGCCGCCAGCACTTCACCGGGCACGCTTTGCGTCCACAGCACGGCACCATCGTCCTGAGACAAGGCATAAACAACGCCATTCTCGGAGCCGAAATAGAGGTTGCCATAGGCGGCGGTCAGGCCCCCGGCAAGACGCGGGCTGCGCTGATTCCGGTTAATATCCAGCTCATCCAGTTCGGCTTCCCACAGCTCCTCGCCACTGGCGGCATCAAAGGCCTTGATAACACCATTTCGGGCAGCGGCGAATAAACGCTCTCCGTCTATAACAGGGCTCAACTGAGAGTAATATTCCCCTACGCCTTTGCCTACAGAATCAGACCAGCGAGTGTTAATCTCAAAGCGGTTATCAATCTCTGGCAACGGACTGGCCGGCGCAACCGGCGTCTGGCTTGAACAAGCAGCAAGCCCCAGGGCCAGTGTTAACGGCAACAAACGATGCAGTGGTGTACTCATCCTTATTCTCCTTGTGGCGCTGCAGCAAGATTATCGAGTTTCAGCGTCAGCGCCGGATTTTCTCCCACACCACCTGCGCTGCGGGCCTGCTCATAAGCACTGCGGGCCTGCTCCGGCTGATTTTGAGCAAGGTAAAGGTCACCCTGCACTTCCGCTTTCTGTGCAGCAAAGGCCGCACCATTCACGGCATCAAGCCGGCCTTGCGCGGCACTGAACTCTTCCGTGGCAATTAGCACTCGGGCCAGGCGCAGCGCTATGGTGTTGCTCAGCACCTCATCGGTAGTTCCTGCCAAAGCTTGCTCCAGCTGAGTTTTAGCCAGCTCGAGATCATTGGCTTTTACCGCTTCTGCTGCCAGCAGCATGGCCGCCAGCTCACCGTAGTTGTTGCCCTGATTTTCGGCCACAAAAGTGGCAGCGCTGTCAAAGGCAGCACTGCCCCGGGTTGCCAGACTGCGGCTTACCTGTTCAAAGGCTTCGGCACCGGCAGAGCGGGTTTCTACCTGATGACTCTGGTAATAACGCCAGCCGAATAAACCGGCCAGACCAATGGCAGAGCCCAGAATAATGGCCTTGCCGTATTCATGCCACCAGCGTTTGATGGCTTCAATCTGTTGTTCTTCCGTGCTGTAAACGTCCAACTCAAATCCCCTTTTGTTCGAGCAGTGTAACCAGCTCACTCTGGTTCAGCGTTTGTTGTTCACCCTGACCACGCAGATATTTAACGGTCACCTGAGCGTTGGCAACTTCATCTTCTCCGAGGATAAGCGCCACGGCGGCGCCACTCTTGTCAGCCCGCTTGAGCTGCTTTTTGAAGTTACCGCCACCGCAATGGCTCATCACTCTGAGGGCCGGCAGGGCATCACGCAGCTGCTCAGCCAGGGCAAAACCTGCCGCTCTGGTGCTGTCACCCATCATGGCCACATAGATATCGGCCTGAGCCGGCTGCGCTGCCACCTGATTCAGGGTTTCCAGCAGCAATACCAGCCGCTCCATGCCCATGGCAAAGCCTACCGCCGGGGTGGCCTGGCCGCCCAGCTGCTCCACCAGGCCATCGTAACGGCCGCCGCCACATACGGTACCCTGCGCACCCAGGCTTTCGGTCACCCACTCAAACACGGTGAGATTATAATAATCGAGACCACGCACCAGCCGGGGGTTTATCTCGAACTGAATACCGGCTGCGCTCAGCAGCGCCTGCAGCCCCTTGAAGTGGGCTTGAGTGTCTTCACCGAAGTAATCGGACAGTACCGGCGCATCGGCCAGCAGGGCCTGTACATCAGGGTTTTTACTGTCGAGCACCCGCAGCGGATTGGTATGCATCCGCCGGCGACAGTCTTCATCCAGGCGGTCTTCATGCTGCTGCAGAAAGTCCACCAGCGCCTGACGGTATTGCGCCCGCTCTTCCGGCTGGCCCAGGCTGTTCAGCTGCAGGGTCAGGTGCTCGGTCACGCCCAGCGCTTTCCAGAGCCGGGCGGTGAGCATAATCAGCTCGGCGTCGATGTCCGGGCCATTCAGGCCGAATACTTCTACTCCGAACTGGTGAAACTGGCGGTAGCGGCCTTTTTGCGGACGCTCATAGCGAAACATGGGACCCATATACCACATGCGCCGCTCCTGATTGTAGAGCAGGCCATGCTCTATGCCGGCGCGCACACAACCGGCGGTGCCTTCCGGACGCAGGGTCAGACTGTCGCCGCTGCGATCCTCAAAGGTGTACATTTCCTTTTCCACCACATCGGTCACTTCACCGATGGCGCGCTGAAACAGGCCGGTTACCTCCATGATGGGCAGGCGGATCTCGCTGTAACCATAGGCGCTCATGGTGTTGCGCAGCACGCTTTCTGCCTGTTGCCAGGCCGGCGTCTGTTCCGGCAGGCAGTCGTTCATTCCTCGAATTGCTTGGATTTGTTTGGCCACAAAAAAGTTCTCTGGGTTAAATCATTAAAATAAGAAGCGGATTCAGTCTTTGCCCTGCACCGGAATGCGGGCGGCGGGATCCATCATGGCTACCTTGGCACGGATGCGGCTTTCAAGAGCATCCACCAGATCAGCATTATCCAGCCGTCCTACCCGCTCGCCGCCATCATAAAGGGCACTTTTGCGCTGGGCACCGGCCAGCCCGAGATCGGAAATCAGCGCCTCACCGGGGCCGTTAACCACACAGCCGATAATGGACACATCCATGGGAGTGGTGATGTCTTCCAGCCGGCTTTCCAGCGCATTGACGGTGCCAATCACATCAAACTCCTGGCGGGAGCAGGACGGGCAGGCAATAAAATTGATACCCCGGGCACGAATACGCAGGGACTTGAGAATATCAAAACCTACCTTCACTTCTTCTACCGGATCGGCTGCCAGGGAAATGCGCAGGGTATCGCCGATGCCCTCCGCCAGCAGCATGCCCAGGCCAATGGCCGACTTGACTGCGCCGCTGCGAAAACCGCCGGCTTCGGTAATCCCCAGGTGCAACGGTTGCTCAATATGACGCGCCAGCTCCCGGTAAGCACCTACCGCCAGAAATACGTCGGAGGCTTTAACACTTACCTTAAACTGGTCAAAGTTGAGTTTATCGAGAATATCCACATGGCGCAGGGCCGACTCCACCAGCGCTTGCGGGGTAGGCTCACCGTATTTTTCCTGCAGATCCTTTTCCAGCGAGCCGCCGTTCACACCAATGCGAATGGGAATACCTTTATCCCGGGCACAATCCACTACGGCACGAACACGGTCTTCCCGACCGATATTACCCGGGTTGATACGCAGGCAATCGGCCCCGTATTCGGCGACCTGCAGGGCAATACGGTAGTCAAAGTGAATGTCTGCCACCAGAGGGATGGAAGTACCGGCACGAATGACTTTAAAAGCTTCTGCCGCCTCCATGGTAGGCACAGACACCCGCACTATGTCGGCACCGGCCTTTTCCACTGCCCGAATCTGCGCCAGAGTGGCTGCTACATCGGTGGTAGACGTATTGGTCATGGTCTGCACACTGATGGGAGCATCGCCCCCTACCAGCACAGAGCCGACACGAATTTGCTTGGACTTGCGGCGAATAATGGGTGATTCGTGTTGGGACATGGTTACTCTTGCTCGTTATATCAGGATTTCGGTACAGTCAGGCGGGCGACCCGTCCGGCACGGAAGGAAGTCAGATCCACCATCTGATCCAAATATTCGACAGTGGCAGCCTGGGGCGCACCCAGCACCAGGCTGAACGGCGGCTTGCCTGTTAACTCAAGACGGTCACTGGATGTTTTTACACCTTCAGACAGCACCCGGCCCTCGGCATCGGTCACTTTTATCCAACAATCGGCGGTAAAGCCCAGCACCAGTCGCTCGGGATCCGGCGCTGGCTCTGCCGGCATGGCGGCGGCCGCAGTGTCAGCAGGCGTATCAGGTGCAATGACTTCGCTGCCGGCCGGCTGAGACAGGCCGGACAGTGTCTCAGGGGCGACTGCCGGTTCGCTCGCCGGCTCCGGTTCAGCTTCCGGCACAGGCTCAGCCTCAGTAACAGGCTCGGGCTGCGTCGTTGCCGGTGCTTGTGTGGCAGAGTCCGACGCCGGCTCGATAACGGGCGACTCGGTATAGCCATTACTGCTATTTTGCCACCACCAGAACACCAGCGAGGCCACCAGCCCCAGAACCACCAGCCAGCTGGTGAGTTTGAGCCACTTGTCACTGGCCTGTTGCCGGGTCTTTTTGGAAAAGCTTTGCATGGGAGCCGGACCGGCACTACGCAACTGCTCGGTGCCTGACATGGTATCAAAGGACGACAGTGCCAGTTGCTCGCTCACTCCCACCAGCTTGGCATAGGCTTTGACGTAACCACGCAAAAAAGTCAGGGCAACGCCAGCCGTATAATGATCGTCATCTATCGACTCAATCACGGCCAGGCGCAGATTAAGCCGGTGCGCCACATCCTGCTGACTCCAGCCTCTGCGTTCACGTGCGTCACGCAACAGTTTACCCGGGCCAGTATCAGTGTTGTTCTGTTCGTCTCCCGCAAGAGACTGGGGTTCATTCATTGTCATGTGTCAGGAATCGCTCGGCTTGTTCTGAATCCGGAAATAAACGTACCAGCTCAGCTCCCGCTGTCTCATACTCTTGGCTCAGCCCCAATGCTCGGGCACTGAGCACACTCAGCCACAAACTTTTTGCTGAAGGAGCATATTGCTGCCGGTAGCGGTCAAGGTACACCCGGGCCATGTTCGGGTCCTGCTGCGCAAGCTCAAGCTCAGCCAGCCCCAGTAACGACTGAGATCTGTCAGGAGCATACTCCAAAGCACGCCGATAGTATTCCCGGGCCACCTTTACACGGCCGCTTTTAGCAGCACACACAGCAGCATTCTCGAGGGTATCGGCAACTTTGACATAGCCTGCTACAGCCATTGCCCTGCTGAACATGACATCAGCCTGGTCAAATCGTTCCCTGTCACACAAAAAAGCACCGTAGTTATTCAGTCCGTCACCATGCTCGGCATCCAGCACCAGCACACGCTGATAATGCTGCTCTGCCTTGTCGTATTCAGTTACTCGCTGATAAAAGTACGCAAGTGACAGATGAATATCAGGGTTAGTCTCGTCTTGCGTCAGGGCTCGCTCGAGGTTGAATTTGGCCTGGCTGATATTTCCCTCACGCAAATAAGCCAGACCAAGGTTCATGCGAGCTTGTGCTGCCTGAGGCAGTTCAGGCCTGACATTGGCAGCCGGCCGCCCCTGGGTCAGGTTTACGGTTTCGCTTACACAAGCCGTCAGCACCCCCGCCATCAGCAGCGCCGGCACCAAAAAGGCCTTTCGCATTACTTTTCCGCCAGTATTTTTGAGTTAAACCATTGTGACGGATATATTTTGTTCCTGCATCCGTTTTTTCATGGTGCGCTTGGTTCTGTCAATCACATCGCCCACCAGCTGCCCACAGGCGGCATCAATATCATCGCCCCGGGTTTTGCGAATGGTGACAGTGTTGCCATATTGCATCAACACCTTGTTAAAGCGGTCAATGCGGCTGTTGCTGGGCTTGCCGTAGGGGTTTCCCGGGAACGGATTGAACGGGATCAGATTGATCTTGCAGGGCAGATCCTTGAGCAGCTCGGCCAGCTCGTGAGCATGCTGCATATCGTCATTGACATGATCCAACAGCACATACTCTATGGTCACCTTGCCGTGGTTGGCATTGGACACCGCCAGATAACGACGAATGCTGGCGATCAGCTCGGCAATATTGTACTTGTCGTTGATCGGCATAATCTCGGAGCGCAGCTTGTCGTTGGGCGCATGCAAAGACACCGCCAGGGCCACGTCTATCATGTCGGCCATTTTGTCGAGTGCGGGCACCACACCGGAGGTAGACAAGGTTACCCGGCGCTTGGACAGACCAAAGCCATAGTCTTCCAGCATCAGCCGCATGGCAGGTACTACGTTATTCAGGTTAAGCAGCGGCTCGCCCATACCCATCATCACCACATTGGTGATGGGTTTGCGGCCGGAGTCACGCACAAAACCAACCCGAGTGGCAGCACGCCAGACCTGACCGATAATTTCAGATACTTTCAGATTACGGTTAAAGCCCTGCTGAGCGGTAGAGCAGAATTTACAATCCAGGGCACAGCCCACCTGGGAAGACACGCACAAAGTGGCACGGTCACCATCGGGAATATAGACGGTTTCCACTTCCTGTCCGCCCACCATCATGGCCCACTTGATGGTGCCATCGGCAGACTTTTTCTCAACGCTTATCTCTGGCGCACGAATTTCGGCGCGCTCCTTCAGCTTGCCTCTCAACACCTTATTGATGTTGGTCATCTGATCAAAATCGTCGCAACCGAAATGATAAATCCACTTCATCACCTGGTCGGCACGAAAAGGTTTCTCTCCCATCTCCTGAAAGAGTGCTCGCATGCCGTCACGATCCAGATCCAGCAGATTAATTTTGGTTTCACTCATCGGTTGCCTCACGCGTTTTACCAGAGCCTACAGGGCGCAAAATTGTACAGAGTTTAGCACCGGGTTGCCAGTGGCAAGCAAAACCAGTGCCGTATGCGGCCGGGCTTTTCAGAGCAGTAAAATAACAGGTACAAAAAAAGGCGCCGAAGCGCCTTTTTATTGCCGTTCAGCTCGTGATTAACGAGTGCGCGGGCAGATTTCTTCGTCGCTGAAGAAGTAAGCGATTTCGCGAGCAGCAGACTCGGGAGCATCGGAGCCGTGTACAGCGTTTTCGTCGATGCTGTCAGCGTAGTCGGCACGCAGGGTACCGGCCGGGGCGTCGGCGGGGTTGGTGGCACCCATGATTTCGCGGTTACGCAGAATGGCGTTTTCACCTTCCAGTACCTGAACCATTACCGGACCGGAGGTCATGAAGTCAACCAGAGCCTTGAAGAAGGGGCGCTCGCTGTGCTCGGCGTAGAAGCCTTCAGCCTGCTCACGGCTCAGGTGAACCATTTTGGAAGCAACAATCTTGAGGCCAGCAGACTCAAAACGGCCGTAGATAGCGCCGATCAGGTTTTTGGCAACAGCGTCGGGCTTGACGATGGAGAAGGTACGTTCGATAGCCATAGGAGTATCCTTTAAATCAACAGGTTCTGTTTTCGATAGTAAAAACGCGCGGATTATACGAAAACCGGCGGCGAGTTAACACCGCCGGCGATGAATTTTATTCGCCTTGTTTCTGGCACACCTGAGCCAGCATGGCGGCAATGGTGCGCACGCCGTGGCCTTTGCCACCGGCAGCCCAGAGGTCGTTGGGCACCTTCTGGTAAGAGCCCGACAAATCCATATGCACCCAGCTGCGGCCGTTATCGGGCACAAAGCGGGACAAAAACGCTGCGGCGGTAGAAGCACCCGCCTGCCCCTCACCCGCATGAATATTAGCCATATCAGCAAACGAGGAGGTCAGCAGGCCCTGATGAAACGGCTCCAGCGGCAGCGGCCAGGCTTTTTCGCCTTCCGCTTTGGCCGCCTGCACGGTTTGCAGCGCCAGCTCGTCGTTCATGCTGAACACGGCATTGTAGTCCCGGCCCAGGGCCATTTTGGCGGCACCGGTGAGGGTGGCTGCATCCAGAATAAAGGGCGCGCCGGTGGCCGAGGCCGCCAGCAGGCCGTCTGCCAGCACCAGCCGGCCTTCGGCATCGGTATTGAGAATTTCCACGGTCAGGCCGTTGCGGTAGGTAAGAATATCCCCCAGCTTGAAGGCATGGCCCGATACCAGGTTTTCGGCACAGCACAAAAACAGTTTCACCCTGTAATTCAGGCCCCGGGAAATAGCCAGCGCCAGCGCACCGGTAACGGTGGCGGCACCGCCCATGTCTGATTTCATGACCGACATGCCGTCAGAGGGCTTGATGCTGTAACCGCCGGAGTCAAAGGTAATGCCCTTACCCACCAGACAGGCCGCCACCGGCGCATTCGGGTTACCACCGGGATTATAATCCAGCTCCAGCAGCGTAGGCGGCCGGCTGCTGCCCCGCCCTACTTCATAAATGCCGATATGCCCCAGATCCTTAAGCTGCTCGCCGCTGTAAATGCGATAGGTCACGGCATCGGGGGCCAGCGACTGTATAAACTTGCCCGCTTCCGTAGCCAGTGACGCCGGATAAACGTCTTCCGGCGTGCCGTTAATCATTTCCCGCACCCAGTTAATGGCGGTGCGGCGGGCATTAAACTCTATTTCATCATCGGCGCTAAGCTCGGCCAGCTCCAGCTGCTGGCCGCCCTTGGCGTTGTAAAAGCCCTGAGCAAAAGCCCAGCTGGTTTCCAGAGTCCAGCCCTCACCACAAAGTGCCAGCTGCTTGATGCCCATGCCGTCCAGCTTGCGGCCGGCCTGCTGCACCCGGCGGGCAACCTCATTTTCACCGGTGTGAATATGCACTTCGTCATTATGAAAACTGAGCAGTGCCTTGTCGCCCCAGCAGGCGGGGGCCGCGTCTGTGGTCAGCATGACCTTCATGGTTGCAGACATCATGACTCCTTGTTCTTTGATAAATAATGTTTGGTCGAAAAACAGAAAAAGCCACAGTATCACTGTGGCTCGAAAGAAAGCTATAAGCGGTGAGCTGAAAGCTGGAAGTCTAAAATTATTCTGGCTGGCTTCCGGCTTCAAGCTTCTGGCTTTCAGTCAGTCGACTTCGTCCATCCAGGCGAGGATAATGGCTTCCAGAATGCGCTCGTTGGAGTGCTCCGGCTCATCGTCAAACTCGTCCAGCGCACAAATCCACTGGTGCAGATCGGTAAAGCGCACCGTTTTGGGATCCACCTCGGGATATTCTTCCAGCAGGGCCAGTGCTATGTCCTGGCTGTCGGTCCATTTCAGGCTCATATCAACTCCTTGGTGAATCGCTACGCTTAATGGCCTTCCGACACCATATTGATGGTATAGCGCGGAATTTCCACCACCAGATCTTCATCATCCACAACTGCCTGACACCCCAGGCGCGACTCCGGCTCCAGCCCCCAGGCCTTGTCCAGCATGTCGTCTTCCAGCTCGGTGCTTTCTTCCAGTGAGTCAAAGCCCTCGCGCACTATCACATGACAAGTGGTACAGGCGCAGGACTTCTCACAGGCGTGCTCAATGTCGATGCCATTGCGCAGTGCCACATCCAGTACGGTTTCACCGGTCTTGGCCTCCAGCGCGGCCCCTTCAGGGCACAGCTCGGCATGAGGCAAAAATACAATTTTCGGCATGGTTACACCTTGTCCACTCGTTGGCCGGCCAGCGCCTTGCGAATGGAGGCATCCATTCGGCGGGCGGCAAAGTCGGCCGTTTGTTTGTCGGTCTGTTCAATGGCCTGCTTGATGGTCTCCGGATCTTCACCCTGAGCTGCCTGCTGCAGAGACTCCAGCGCGGCGATAATCCCGGCCTGCTCCTGCTCGCTGAGCAGCGCATCGCCATCGGCCTGCAGGGCGCTGATGATGTTTTCCACCACCCGGGCCGCTTCCACTTTCTGCTCCGCCAGCATACGGGCGGCAATGTCTTCCTGAGCATGTTCAAAAGAGGCCTTGAGCATGCTGGATATATCTTCTTCCTTCAGGCCGTAAGAGGGTTTGACCTCAATGCTGGCCTGCACGCCGGAAGATTTTTCCATGGCGCTGACCGACAGCAGACCGTCGGCATCCACCTGAAAGGTAACGCGAATATGGGCGGCACCGGCGGCCATGGGCGGAATACCGGTGAGCTCAAAGCGGGCCAGGGAGCGGCAGTCGGCCACCAGCTCACGCTCGCCCTGTACCACATGAATGGCCATGGCGGTCTGGCCGTCCTTGAAGGTGGTGAATTCCTGGGCCTTGGCCACGGGAATGGTGGTGTTGCGGTGAATCACCTTCTCCACCAGGCCACCCATGGTTTCCAGCCCCAGCGAGAGCGGAATCACGTCCAGCAGCAGCATGTCGCTGTCGGGCTTGTTGCCAATCAGAATATCCGCCTGAATGCTGGCACCAATCGCCACCACCTTGTCGGGATCGATGCTGGTGAGCGGTTCACGGGCAAAGAAGTCCCCTACCCGCTCCCGCACCAGCGGAACCCGGGTAGAGCCACCGACCATCACCACATTCTGCACCTCGTCCTGACTGACGCCGGCGTCTTTCAGCGCCCGGCGACAGGCCATCAGTGTCTTGTTCACCCAGGGCTGAATAAGACTGTTGAACTGCTCACGGGTCAGCTCCCCCTGCCAGTCCTGCCAGCTGACGGTAATCGTCTCACTGTCGGTGAGTGCCACCTTGGCGGCGTTGGCCACATCCAGCAGATTGCGCTGCTGTGCCGGTGTCAGTCCGGCAATACCCGCCTGCTGCTGAATCCAGTCGGCCAGCGCATGATCGAAGTCATCGCCGCCCAAAGCAGAGTCACCGCCGGTGGCCAGTACTTCAAACACGCCCTTGTGCAGACGCAGAATGGAGATATCAAAGGTACCGCCACCCAGATCAAATACCGCTATGACGCCTTCCTGTCCGGAATCAAGGCCGTAGGCAATGGCGGCGGCGGTAGGTTCGTTCAGCAGGCGCAGCACATTCAGGCCGGCCAGCTGAGCGGCGTCCTTGGTGCCCTGACGCTGAGCATCATCAAAATAGGCCGGCACTGTAATCACAGCACCATTCACCGGATTGCCCAGCACCTGCTCGGCCCGCTCACCAAGGGCCTTGAGAATATCGGCAGACACCTGCACCGGGTTCATCGGTCCCTGAGGGGTATTAAGCTCGATGATGCCGGCACCGGTATCGCAAAAGTCGTAGGGCAGCTTGTGCACCGGCACGTCTGCCAGGGCCTTGCCCAGCAGCCGCTTCACCGAAATAATGGTGTTTTGCGGATCCAGCTCGGCTTCCTGTTTGGCGCTGTAACCAATGCGTTTTTCGTCTGCGGTGTAATGCACCACAGAGGGCAATAACTCCCGGCCTTGATCATCAGCCAGGGTTTCTGCCAGACCACTGCGCACCACGGCCACCAGTGAATTGGTGGTACCCAGATCGATGCCAATGGCCCATTTATGCTCGTGAGGAGCCGCGCTCTGGCCCGGCTCGGATATTTGTAATAATGCCATGAGATTCAGAATTCCTGCTGCGCGTCTTCTACCCGCTCAAGCTCAGCATGCAGCTTGGCCATAAATTTAAGTTTGCGCACCGTGTCGGCGGCCTGCTCCCAGTCTGCGGCGCTCAGCTGTTGCTCAAGCTCACGGAAGTATTCATCGGAAGCCTGCTTCAGCTCCCGCTCAAAGGCCATGATGGCAGCAAATACATCGGTGGCGGCAGGAATCTCTTCCAGCTGCTCGCGCCATTCCATTTGCTGCATCAGAAACATGGGATCTTTCAGGGTTTGCTGCTCGCCGCGAATATCCATGCCCTGCAGCGATAACAGATATTCGGCTCTGCTCAGAGGGTTTTTGAGGGTAGAAAAGGCGTCGTTGATGCGGGCGGCCTGTTGCACCGCCTGCAGGCGCTCCCGCTCGGGGCGGGAGGCGAATTTATCGGGATGGAACTGAGTCTGTAACTGACGATAGGCCTGTGCCAGTACCTCACCGTCAATCCGGAACTGGGCCGGCAGGCCAAACAGCTCAAAATAATTCATGCTGCCTTCCTTAAACGTTAAAACTCTCGCCGCAGCCGCATTCCCCGGTCATGTTCGGGTTGTTGAAGCGAAAGCCTTCGTTCAGGCCTTCTTTAACAAAGTCCAGCTCGGTGCCATCCAGGTAAACCAGGCTCTTGCTGTCGACGATCACCTTGACCTCGCCATGCTCGAACACCTGATCGCCTTCGGACAGCTCATCCACAAACTCCAGCACATAAGCCAGGCCGGAGCAGCCGGAGGTTTTCACCCCCAGGCGCAAGCCAAGGCCCTTGCCTCGGTTGGTAAGAAAGGTCTGCACCCGCCGGGCGGCCGCGTCGGTAATGGTGATCGCCATAATATCTCCGTTACGCCAGGTTCTTTTTCTTTTTGTAGTCGTCGATGGCCGCCTTTATGGCGTCCTCTGCCAGAATAGAGCAGTGGATCTTCACCGGCGGCAGTGCCAGTTCTTCGGCAATATCGGTATTTTTGATGCTGGCTGCTTCATCCAGACTCTTGCCCTTTACCCATTCGGTAATGAGTGAGCTGGAGGCAATGGCAGAGCCACAACCATAGGTCTTGAATTTGGCATCTTCAATAATGCCGTCATCGGTGATTTTCAGCTGCAGCTTCATTACATCGCCGCAGGCAGGCGCACCTACCATGCCAGTAGCAATGCTCGGGTCGTTTTTGTCAAAACCGCCCACGTTACGGGGGTTTTCATAGTGATCAATTACTTTTTCGCTGTAAGCCATGATTCTGCTCCTCTCGCAATCCGTTTACACCTTAATGGTGTGCCCACTCAACTTTATTCAGGTCCACGCCGTCCTTGAACATTTCCCACAACGGAGACATGTCGCGCAGGCGGCCAATGGACTCATTTACCAGACGAATGGCGTAATCAATTTCTTCTTCCGTGGTAAAACGACCAATGCTGAAACGAATGGAGCTGTGCGCCAGTTCATCAGTCAGGCCAAGTGCACGCAGCACATAAGACGGCTCCAGGCTGGCAGAGGTACAGGCCGAGCCGGAAGATACCGCCAGATCTTTCAGCGCCATCATCAGTGACTCGCCTTCCACATAGGCAAAGCTGATGTTGAGAATGCCGGGAACAGACTGTTCCAGATCGCCGTTTACATGTACTTCTTCAATGTCTTTCAGGCCATTGTACAGACGCTGACGCAACGCCAGAATACGCTCGCTTTCAGCCTGCATTTCTTCTTTGGCAATACGAAAGGCCTCACCCATGCCCACAATCTGGTGAGTGGGAAGCGTGCCGGAGCGCATGCCCCGCTCATGACCGCCGCCGTGCATCTGAGCTTCCAGACGTACCCGCGGCTTGCGGCATACATACAGAGCACCAATGCCCTTGGGGCCGTAAATTTTGTGTGCCGACATGGACAGCAGATCAATGTTCATGCTCTGTACGTCCAGCGGAACCTTGCCCACACTCTGGGCCGCATCCACATGGAACATGATTTTGCGGCTGCGGCACAGCTCACCAATGGCTTTCACGTCCTGAATGACACCGGTTTCGTTATTTACGTGCATCAGGCTTACCAGCACGGTGTCATCACGCAGAGCACCTTCAATCTGCTCCAGAGTAAACAGTCCATTGGACTGCGGCTCAAGGTAAGTCACTTCATATCCTTCCCGCTCCAGCTGACGGCAAGGGTCCAGCACGGCTTTGTGCTCGGTTTTTGAGGTGATAATGTGCTTGCCCTTTTTGCCATAGAAGTGGGCAATGCCCTTGATGGCCAGGTTGTCGGACTCGGTGGCACCGGAGGTGAACACAATTTCACGGGGATCAGCGTTGATCAGATCGGCAATCTGATTACGGGCAATGTCTACCGCCTCTTCCGCCTGCCAGCCAAAGCGGTGGGAGCGGGATGCCGGGTTACCAAAGAAGCCGTCCGGTGTCAGGTATTGCATCATTTTTTCAGCAACGCGCGGATCTGCCGGGCAGGTGGCCGCATAATCCAGATAAATGGGCAGTTTCATCATATTCTCCGTTCCAGCGCTGCCCTTTGAAGGCAGTCTTGTCATCGACATTTTAAAGTTGAACTTTCAGGCTCACTTGCTGACCGTCTTTCTCATTCAGGCTCAGCATGCTCAGATGTTTGTCTTGCTCTCCGGATATACGCCGGACCTCATTCTGGCTGACCAGCTCCGCCAGGGAGATGGCATCCAGAAAGTTGCTGATGCGCTCACTCAGGGCACACCACAATGAATGCGTAAGACACTGATTACCACCGTGGCAGTCACCCTTGCCCTGACACTTGGTCGCATCGACCGACTCATCCACAGCGGCAATCACGGCCCCGACAGAGATATCAGCGGGCTCAAGCCCCAGCAAATAACCGCCTCCCGGACCACGGACACTGCTCACCAGCCCTTGTTTGCGCAGGCGGGAAAACAACTGTTCCAGGTAAGACAGAGATATCCCCTGTCGCTCGGAAATATCGGCCAGAGATACCGGTCCGTTATTGGCATGCAGCGCCACATCCAGCATGGCGGTGACAGCATAACGCCCTTTCGATGTCAGTCTCATGAAGTTAAACCGTTTTCGAACATGGCCTCAGATTGTCATACCTGAGTGTTTTAGTCAAGTATATAGCCGAGTGAAATACTGGGTTATTCTGCTTTTCTGTGAGTGCCAAAACGCTGTACGGAAGTCAGTATACCGCGCAAAATATTCAGTTCATGATCCTCTGGCCGGGCCCGGTTAAACAACCGGCGCAGCTTGGTCATCACCTGTCCCGGATGGGGCTTAATAATAAAGCCGGTCTCCAGCAGAGTCTGCTCCAGATGAGCATAAAAGCGCTCCAGGTCATCGGCCAGCGGATAATCGGTGGCTTCCGGCTCGTGATGGCTGCCCGCCAGCCAGGCCATACGCACTTCATAACTGAGTGTCTGCACGGCCATGGCCAGATTAAGGGAGCTGTAGTCCGGATTGGCAGGAATGGAAACGTGATAATGACATTGCTGCAGCTCCTCGTTGGTCAGGCCGGTACGCTCCCGGCCAAACACCAGCGCTACTTTGTGATTGGGCGCTTCAGTCATGGCTTTTTCCCCCGCCTGACGAGCATCCAGCATGGGCCAGGACCAGGTACGGGAACGGGCACTGGTGCCAATCACCAGACCGCAGTCGGCCACTGCCTCGGCAAGCGTGGGCACAATGCGGGCATTGGCCAGAATATCGCTGGCACCGGCTGCAAGTGCCACCGACTGACCATCGGGAGGAGAAACCGGATCCACCAGGCAGAGATCGCTCAGCCCCATGGTTTTCATGGCCCGGGCGGCGGAGCCGATGTTGCCGGTATGAGACGTGTTTACCAGCACGATGCGTACTTGCTCAAGCATATTGACTTTGTTTCCGTTGCGCTTAAGGCGCAGGATTTTAACACAGTCGTACCGGTGGATCAGGTTTTAATCGTGAGCCGGCTCAGCGTTTCAGTCTTGCCTGCTGACCAATCAAGTCCAGTTCCAGCAACGCATAACGATGTTCGACAAAATCATAAATGTTAGTCGCCAGGGCCAGCTTGAGATATACCTCGGCCTGCTCGGGCTGAGCATTGTGCTGAGCCAGCTTGGCCAGATAGAAATAGGCTTCGCACAGCATTTCCGCCAGCTCCTGATTATCCTGGCTTTGCTCGGAAATACGGCTTAACAGCACCTCGGGAGCCAGCCGGCCCAGATAGACATCCACTATGTCCCAGGCCCATTCATCAGTGCCATATTGATCACGGTGAGCAGCCAGTGTCGTCAACGCATCTTCGGCATCAATCTGGTAACGGGCCAGATGCCACCACAGCAAACGATAAGGATCGGCGGGCTCGGCATCCAGAAACACCCGTAAATCCCGCGCGGCAAGCTCGGGCCGGCCACCATAATACAAGGCAATACCCCGGTTCAGGTTGGCATAGACATAATCCGGTGCCAGCTCCAGTGCCGAGTCGAACGACTCGTAAGCTTCGTCAAATTCCTGATTCTGAGTCAGATAGACGCCGTTAAGATTATAGGCATCAGCAAAATCAGGCTGTTCCCGTAATGCCCGGTTAAAGTCAAGGCGGGCCATAGCACGCAGACCAACCCGGTCAAACACCACGCCACGCTGAAAAAACAGCTCGGCTCGCTGCTCCGGGGTTAATCCCGGGGCATTAAGCATCTGTCCCAGACGGGCAATGCCCAGTTCGCTTTGGTAGGAAACCTGCATCGGCACCGGCAATACCAGAGTGGGTGTGACCACACCGGGTGTACTGCAACCATTTAGCATCAGGCCAAACAGGGCCAGAGCAGCAGGCAAAAATCTGTATTTCAAGTAGGCTCCGAACTTGTCTTTTTCTATTTCCCCATGTTATGCAGCCACAGCGCGTTTGTCATGCTGCAAATGCAATCAATCGGCATAAAGCGCCGAAAAATAAAAAAGGAGCCCGCAGGCTCCTTGTTTTTCATTAAATCCGGCTTAGGTCAGGGGCTCCTGATCTGCTCCTTCCTTTTCTACCACGGGCGGCAGCATATGCTCCCGGGTTACTCCCAGCAGCATGGCCCAGGCACTGGCAATATAAATAGAAGAGTAGGTACCAAAACCAATACCCAACAGCAGTGCTGTGGCAAAACCGTGGATCAGGGCACCGCCCTTGAGGAACAGCGCCACTACCACCACCAGGGTGGTGGCCGAGGTGATCAAGGTCCGGCTCAGGGTATCGGTGATGGCTTCGTCAAATACCCGCTCCGTGGTAGTGTCACGGACCCGGCGAAAGTTTTCCCTTACCCGGTCAAATACCACTATGGTGTCGTTGAGGGAGTAACCTACCACCGTCAGCAATGCCGCAACTATGGTGAGATCCACCTCAATCTGCATCCAGGAGAATACGCCCAGTGTAATGATCACATCGTGCGCCAGTGACAACACGGCACCGGACGCCAGACGCCACTCAAAGCGAATTCCGACATAAATCAGGATACACAGCAGCGCCACCAGAATGGCCAGACCACCCTGCTCTGCCAGCTCTTTACCGATAGACGGCCCTACAAACTCCAGCCGTTTCATTTGCGCATCCGTCGACAGCTGCTGCATGGCAGCCATGACTTCCTCACCCTGCTGTTGCACATTGGCACCGTCTTGAGGTGGCATACGGATCAGCAGGTCACGGCTGGTGCCAAAGTGTTGCACTGTAGCCCCGCCAAGACCGGCTCCATCCAGCTGATTGCGCACTTCATCCAGCTCCACTGCCTGCTCAAAGGCCACTTCCACAACGGTGCCGCCGGTAAAGTCCAGCCCCCAGTTCAGGCCCTTGGTGGCCAGGCTGAAAAAGCACAGGGCCATCAGGATCAGTGAGAGTACTGTCGCGCCCTTTGAAAAGCGCATGAAAGGCAATGGCTCTCTGGTCTTGAGGATTTCAAACATCGCTCAAACTCCTCATATCGACAGCTTTTTGAGACGCTTGCCGCCCCAAATCAGGTTAACAACGGCCCGGGTACCGACAATGGCGGTAAACATGGAAGCCAGAATACCGATCATCAGGGTCACGGCAAAGCCCTTGATGGGGCCGGTGCCCACAGCAAACAAAATGATCGCCGTAAGGAAAGTAGTGATGTTGGCATCGGCAATGGTACCAAAGGCTTTTTCATAGCCTATGTGAATAGCCTGCTGCACACTGCGCCCGTCCCTCAGCTCCTCACGGATACGCTCGAAGATCAGCACGTTGGCATCCACCGACATACCTATAGTCAACACTATGCCGGCAATGCCCGGCAGTGTCATGGTGGCACCGGGTACCATGGACATGACGCCGATAATGATCACCAGGTTGGCCAGCAGTGCCACGTTGGCCACCAGACCAAACTTGCGGTAGTAAATAGCCATAAACAGCACCACTGCCAGCAAGCCGTAGATCATGGCCAACAGGCCGTTTTCCACGTTCTGCTTGCCCAGACTCGGGCCTATGGTGCGCTCTTCCACAATCTGAATGGGCGCAATCAGGGCACCGGCACGCAGCAGCAGCGCCAGGTTCTGAGCTTCCGCCATGGAGTCGATGCCGGTAATGCGGAAGCTGCGGCCCAGCCGGGACTGAATGGTGGCCACGTTGATCACTTCCTGCTCTTTGCGCAGGGTCGGCTTGCCTTCTGCGGTCAGCTCGTCACCGGGTTTGTATTCGGTGAATACCGTGGCCATGGCCTTGCCCACATTGTCTTTGGTGAAGTCGGCCATGCGGCTGCCACCGGGGGCATCCAGACTGATGTTTACCTGCGGACGACTGAACTCATCCATGCCGGAATTGGCATCCACAATATGCTCACCGGTGAGGATAACGCGCTTTTGCAGTACCACAGCGCGGCCATTGCGATCACTGAACAGTTCGGAACCGGGCGGCACTCTGCCCGCCGCCGCCGCAGCGGCGTCGGCACGCTCATCCACCAGCCTGAACTCCAGGGTAGCGGTAGCACCAAGAATTTCCTTGGCGCGGGCGGTGTCCTGAATGCCGGGCAGCTGCACCACAATACGTTCAGCACCCTGGCGCTGTACCAGCGGCTCGGCCACGCCCAGCTCATTCACCCGGTTACGGATAATGGTGATGTTCTGCTGCAGGGCGTACTCCTTTACTTCCTTAAGCCGCTGCTCACTCATCACCGCAAACAGGCCCACATTGTCACCGTTATCCCGCGTGGTAAACACCAGCTCCGGATATTGCTGGCGCAGATGGCTGATGGCCTTGTCGCGGGTGTCCGCATCACGGAACAGTACCAGGGTGCCGCCGTCCCGGTTCAGCACGCCGGAATAGCGCAGCCGCTCCTGACGCAGCTCGGTACGAAAATCCTGTACCGTCTGCTCCTGCACCCGGCTCAGGGCTTCGTCCATGTCCACTTCCATCAGAAAGTGCACACCACCACGCAGGTCCAGACCCAGTTTCAGCGGGCCGGCCCCAATGGCTTCCAGCCAGGCGGGTGTGGACGGGGCAAGGTTAAGAGCAGTGATATAATCATCACTCAGCGCCTCGGACACTATGTCTTTGCCTCTGAGCTGATCATCGGTATTGGTAAAACGAATAAGTAGCTGATCATTTTCCAGGGCGGCACTTTTCACATCAATGCCGGCCTGAGTCAGACTTTGCTGCGCCTGGACCAGTGTCTCGGAAGAAACCTGAGTGCCACGGCTGCCGGACACCTGAAGCGCCGGATCTTCACCAAACAGGTTGGGTGCTGCATAAAGAAAACTGATGGTGATCACCAGGATCACCATCAAGTATTTCCACAGCGGATATCGATTCAACACGCTGTGCTCCTCGACAGGAAAGAATTAGAGGGACTGAATAGAGCCCTTGGGCAGGACGGCAGTAATGAAGTCCTTCTTGATGGTCACCTGACTTTGCTCGCTCAGGCTCAATACCACGTAGTCGTTGTCGTCGGAGATCTTGGCAATTTTGCCTACCAGACCACCGTTGGTCAGCACTTCGTCTCCCTTGCTCAGAGAAGACATCAGGTTCTTGTGCTCTTTAACCCGCTTGGACTGAGGACGAAAAATCATAAAATAGAAAATCAGGCCAAATACAACCAGCATGATGATCATTTCCATACCGCCACCGGCGGCACCGCCACCTTGGGCGTAAGCACTGGAGATAAAATCCATTCTTGCAGTTTCCTCGTTAATGGTTAAAAACGGTTACTGTTCTTCGCGATGTTCGGCGTTGTTCTGATCCAGAGGCGGCACGGGCTTGCCCTGCCGACAATAGAACTCTGCCACAAAGTCGTCTAATTTACCCTGCTCAATGGCACTCCGTAAACCTTCCATTACCCGTTGATAGTAACGCAGGTTGTGAATGGTGTTTAAACGCGCGCCCAGAATTTCATTGCACTTGTCCAGATGATACAGATAAGCACGGGAGTAATTCTTGCAGGTGTAGCAGTCGCAGTCTGCATCCAGCGGGCCTGTATCTGTCTTGTGTTTGGCGTTACGAATCTTGACCACGCCGTCGGTGGTGAACAGGTGGCCATTGCGGGCGTTGCGGGTAGGCATCACACAATCAAACATGTCCACGCCCCGGCGCACCCCTTCCACCAGATCTTCCGGCTTGCCCACGCCCATCAGGTAGCGGGGCTTGTCTTCAGGAATTTTCGGGCAGGTATGCTCCAGCACCTTGTGCATTTCGTGCTTGGGCTCCCCTACCGCCAGGCCACCCACGGCATAGCCGTCAAAGCCGATTTCAAGCAAGCCGTCCAGAGACTGATCCCGCAGATCTTCGTAAACACTGCCCTGAATAATGCCGAACAGGGCGTTCTTGTTGCCCTGCTTGTCGAAGTGATCCCGGGACCGCTTGGCCCAGCGCAGTGACATTTCCATCGACTTTTTGGCTTCTTCCCAGGTGGCCGGATACGGAGTGCATTCGTCCATGATCATGACAATGTCGGAGCCCAAATCATACTGGATCTCCATGGACACTTCCGGCGACAGGAAGATCTTGTCGCCGTTGACCGGGTTCCGGAAATGTACGCCTTCTTCGGTGATCTTGCGAATATCACCCAGGCTGAACACCTGAAAACCGCCGGAGTCGGTGAGGATCGGTCCCTGCCAGTTCATAAAATCGTGCAAATCGCCGTGCAGTTTCATCACTTCCTGCCCGGGGCGAATCCACAGGTGAAAGGTGTTGCCCAGCAGAATATGGGCACCGGTGGCGGCCACTTCTTCCGGAGTCATGCCCTTGACGGTACCGTAAGTGCCCACCGGCATAAAGGCGGGGGTTTCCACTACGCCCCGGTCAAAAATCAGCCGGCCGCGGCGGGCACGTCCGTCTGTGGTATCCAGTTCAAATTTCATTGTTACCTCACTGGCCGGAGAAACAGTCCGACCTTTGTTTTTGTCGGAATAGGGAGCAGGGACTGGGGAATGGCAACTCCCTAATCCCTATTCCCCATTCCCTGTTGCCGAGTAATAAACATGGCGTCGCCGTAGCTGAAGAAACGGTAACGCTCGGCCACCGCCTGACGGTAGGCTTCCATGATATGGTCCCGGCCGGCAAAGGCACTGACCAGCATGATCAGGGTCGATTCCGGCAGGTGAAAATTGGTGACCATGGCATCCACCAGCTGAAAGCGATAGCCGGGGTAAATAAAGATATCGGTGTCGCCATAAAAAGGTGCCAGCGGCTCGCCTTTGGCCAGACTGGCCTGAGCGGCGCTTTCCAGCGAGCGCACCGAGGTGGTGCCCACGGCTATCACACGGCCGCCTTGAGCACGGGTTGCGTCAATCTGTGCCACCACCTCGGCAGGCACTTCGATGTATTCCGCATGCATTTTATGATCGAGCACATTGTCGACCCGCACCGGCTGAAAGGTGCCGGCCCCCACATGCAGGGTAATAAAGGCAAGCTCGGCCCCTTTGGCGCGAATGGCATTGAGCAACGGCTCGTCAAAATGCAGACCGGCGGTGGGTGCCGCCACGGCACCGGGCTTTTCATTATAAACGGTCTGATAGCGCTCCTTGTCGGCGTCGGTATCGGGCCGGTCAATATAGGGCGGCAGCGGCATATGGCCCACCGCTTCAAGGATCTCCAGCACGGTACGCTGATCGTGAAACTCAATTTCAAACAGGGCGTCGTGGCGGGCCACCATGGTGGCCTTTACATCGGGCTCCAGAATCAGCCCGGTGCCGGGTTTGGGTGCCTTGGACGAACGCACATGGGCCAGCACCCGCTTGTCGTCCAGCATGCGCTCCACCAGCACTTCCAGCTTGCCGCCACTGGCCTTGCGGCCAAACAGCCGGGCCGGAATCACTCTGGTATTGTTGAATACCAGCAAGTCACCAGGATGGATCAAGTCCAGAATGTCGCCAAAACGGCCGTGGGTCAGGTTCCCGCTGTTACCATCCAGCTGCAGCAAGCGGCTGCCGGTACGCTCGGCCATGGGATGGCGGGCAATCAGTTCATCGGGAAGCTCAAAGGAAAAATCGTGGACTTGCATAACTACCTCTGTGTCGGACGAGCGCTAGTCTAGTGAGCGCACCTGACAGGATCAAGGCAATTCGACGTTGAAATAACCGCCGGACAGCCTTGCCATCGGACAATCTTTGCCTTTGACGTGATCCCGGTCAGGTTACTCGCCCATCTTGTTGAGCTATCTTGGTATAAAAGAGGAGAGCAACTATGCCCGCTATTGTTTCCGAGATTATGTCATCCCGCGTTCTGGGGTTGTCTCCTTCTGCCAGTCTGGCCGAAGCCCGCACCCTGATGCAACGCCATCATATTCGTCATTTGCCGATAATCGAAAACGACAAGCTGATAGGCCTGATCAGCCAGCGGGATATTCTGGCGGCTCAGGAGTCCAGCCTGGAGCAGGGCCTTAACGGTGAGTTTCTGCAACAACATCAGCTGTCGGAAATCATGATCACCGGCGTCACCACCGTCAGCCCCCATGCCGGCGTGCGCGAAGCGGCACTTTACCTGCAAAAGCACAAATACGGCTGTCTGCCGGTGGTAGACAAAGGCAAGCTGGTGGGCATAGTGACCGACAGTGACTTTATCGGTGTGGCTATTCACCTGCTGGAGGTACTTGATAACCAGCTGAACGAGCAGGACGATGAGCTGGATCTGAGCGAGCTGGACGACTGGCAAACAGAAGCCGACAGCACCGGTTACCGGGATGACTCCCCCAACGGATGAATTACCTGGCGCATCTGCATCTGGCGGAACTCAGCAATACCAGCCTGGCCGGTGCCCTGCTGGGGGAATATGCCAGGGGCGCAATAGACGCTTCTCTGCCTGCTCCGCTGCAAACCGGCATTGTGCTGCACAGGCGCATCGACAGCTTTACCGACGCGCACCCGCTCCATGCCGGGCAAGTGCGCGCCCTGCCGCCGCCGTTTCGCCGCTTTGGCGGTATTATTACCGACATGATGTTTGATCACTTTCTGGCCCGGCACTGGCAGCGTTTTCATTCTCTGCCCCTTGAAGGCTTTGTGCAGCAGGCTCATGCTCAGCTTGAGCCCGACCGGCACTGGCCCCATTCCATGGTATTACTGGTGGCGCGCATGAAACAAAATAACCTGCTGCTGTATTACCGGGAGTTTGACGGCATCATTACCGCCCTTGGCCGGATTGATCAGCGCTTTAAACGCCCTACGCCCCTGCCCCGCTGCCGGCCCGTGCTGGAGCAGCACTACACCGGTTTTGAACAGGCTTTTCTCGATTTTTATCCCCAACTACAGCATTACGTTCTGCGCCAGGTGCGAGGGTTGGCCGGATAAAAGCAGTCGGGCTGCACCGGCTTATGCGTAAAGTGACGGGTATTTTTAAAAGGCAGCTTCATAAAGCCCCCCACGCCCACATCGGTGATCAAAGGAATATGCTGCACAATCTGCGCCAGCAGGCCGGCAAATTCCGCCTCTGCCCTGGCGTCGAGCAGACGATAATAACTGTGCAGCTTAAGGTGCTCGGCGGTCACCTCAAAAATAATGCAGCCACTGTGATGAAGCTGGTTCAGCCTGGCAATCACCGCCATGATCTCGGCGGGCAGCATCAGTTGCTCGTCCGGATCCCGGCCATCCTCAAAATAAGAATGCGGCTGGCGGTCGGCACCGGTATCGGGTCTGTCTGCCAGCCGGTAGGGAATCTGCATCTCTGGCGGCGGCACAAAAGGCTGTTCCGGCCCGTTTCGGCTCAGATGCAAGGTATTACGGGCATTAAATAAACAGGCCTTGAACACACCGGTTTTGCTGATGGCCCGGGCCAGGGTCACCACATTATTGACCGCCACCACAAAGGCCGGCTGCAGCGACTCGTCATATAAATTCAGGCTGGAGTCGATATTCAGGCCTCGCTCATGCCAGTGAATGGCCAGCCCCCCCATCACCGGATAACGCCCCAGCCGGCTGACCGCGGCCACAAAGGCTTTTTCGGTTTCGCCCATGCCTTCCAGATATTGCTTGTAGTAGCGCTCCAGCTGGGCATCTGCTACCTGCTGTATATCTTCCTGCTCACTGTGCTCCCGCAGAAACGACTTGCGCGAAGAATACACCACGGTTTCTATCTCCCGCCCGCCCCTGCTGAGCCACACCGGCAGCTGAGGCTCATCGTCAAACAGCGGCAGCTCGGGCAGCACCAGCCGTTTTAACCGGGGCATGGCCGCCAGCCAGTAATCCCCGGCCCGGCGGCTGAGTTCAGCGTCGTCCGACAGCATGGCATCCAGCAGCAAAGCAAACTCTTTGGGCAAGCCCAGACTGGTGGCAGGCATGGCCTTGCGGCCAAAACGACAGGCCTGCCCCGAGGCCAGCGCATACAGGGTGCCGGCTACCCCCTGCTCGTCAAAACGAGGGCTGGACAGCGCGCCCGCCAGTTGCTCGGGGCCGATAAAATACACATCCCCCATGCGGGCATTGGACTGCTGCAAATCTCCCGACAGCAGCGCCAGCCCCTGAGCGCCGGCCCAGTTACCGTCGGCGTCCAGTTGCGCAAACACCGAAGAGCCCCAGTCCACCAGACTGATGCGGCCCGTATTTGAGTCATACATAATATTGGACGGTTTGATATCGCCGTGCACCACGGGTGCCGGCTCGCCATGATTGCGGTGGTTGCGTAATACCAGAAGCACCTCTGCCAGCTGAGCGGCAATGTCGATCACTTCCCGCGCCGGCAGCCGGCCACGGCGCAGACTGTAGTGATCCAGATCTTCACCGGCAGCCCGGCTCATCAGCAAAATGCCCTGACGGCCGCGCAGGGCATAGGCAATATAATCCGGAATTAACCGGTGCTGCACACAAGACAGCATATAGGCCTCGTCTGCCAGCCGCTCCCGCACCGCCTCGGGCAGATCAATGCGGGAGAACTTGAACGCCACCTGCTCATCCTGTGCGCCGGTGCCGGCAAAGGTGAACCCATAAACGCCCTTGCCCGCCAGACTGATATTGCGATAACCCAGCTTTTCCAGCTCGGCAACGCACAGGGCAATCCAGTCTTTCAGCTTTTGGGCATCATTGGCACTGAGCAGATAAACCGACTGCTCTTCGGGAATATAAAAGTTGCCCAGGGCATCCATCAGTGCAGCCGTGCCAGCATACGCCCGGGGTGTTCAAGATACTCCTGCCAGCAGCGGTTAAAGCGAGCCATGGTGGCCCCGTCTATGACCCTGTGATCCGCCGACCAGCATACCGTCATGATATGAGTGGCCACTACCCTGTCCTGCTCGTCAAAGCGGGGCAGGCGCTGCAGCCTGCCCATGGCGGCAATGGCCAGCTGGGGCGGATTAACGATGGGGGTAGACACGGTGCCGCCCAGCATACCGATATTGGACAGACTGATGGTGGCTCCCGTAAGCTCGGCCTGAGTCAGGCGTCCATGGCGCGCCGCGTCCGACAAACGGCTCAGCTCCCGGGCAATGGTCAGCAGTGATTTATCTTCACAGTGATGCAGCACCGGCACCAGCAGGCCCGCCGGCGTATCCACCGCCACACCCACATGATGGCCGTCTTCATACACCAGGCTCTTGCCGTCTTCATCGAGCCGGGCACCCAGCAGCGGATAGTCCGACAGCGCCAGCGACAGCGCCTTGATAAAAAACGGCAGCAGCGTCAGTTTCACTGCTTGCTGCTCAAATTCCGGTGCCAGCTGCTGCTTAAGCGCCAGCAGCTCATTCAGGCAAAACTCATCACAGAAGGTAAAACGAGGAATACTGAGGCTTGCGGTCATGTGCCGGGCCATGGCAGCACGTACGCCGGTAATGGGCTCGCGCCAGCCGGAGTCGCTGTGCATGTGCCGGTGCTTACTGCCCTGCAGCCAGGCTTCCACATCTTCCTTGTACACCCGGCCCTTGTCGCCGGAGCCCGGCACCTCGGCAAGGTCGATATTGTACTCCCGGGCCAGCCGGCGCACCGCGGGGCTGGCCACTGCTCGGCTGCCGGCAGATTCGGATGTCGATGGCAGCTCCGGCTGGCTTTCGGTGTCAGAGCTGACGCCAGAGTCAGAGCTGGAGTCCGAGCTGGAGCCTGAGTCAATATCACTCTCGTGCTCAGGCCCGGCATCACTCTCCTCAACGGCCAGCTCCATTTCAAACAGCGGCGCATGCACTTTGGCCATCTCTCCCTTTTTTACATGCAGCCGGCTGATGATGCCCCCATGCACCGCCGGTATCTGCACCAGCGCCTTGTCGGTCATCACATCACAGATGGCCTGATCCTCTTCCACCCGGTCGCCTTCGGCCACCAGCCACTCCACCAGCTCGCACTCCACTATGCCTTCGCCGATATCCGGCAGAAAAAAGTCCTGCTTCATACCGTTCTCCTAAAAATGAATGGTGGCCTCAAGAGCATCGAAAATCTTGTGCTCATCAGGCATATAATGCTTTTCCAGCGCCAGTGGAAAAGGGGTGTCGGGGCCGCATACCCGGGCGACGGGACTTTCCAGATATAAAAAACAACGCTCCTGCACGGTAGCAGCAATTTCGGCACCCACCCCACCGGTCAGCGGTGCCTCATGGCTTATCAGCAGCCGGCCGGTTTTCAGCACGGAATTGACCACGGTTTCTTCATCCCAGGGCAGCAGGCTCTGCAGATCAATCACCTCGCAGGAGATGCCCTCTTTTTCCGCCATGTCCGCCGCTTTCAGCAGATATTCCAGCTGCGCCCCCCAGCCCAGCAGGGTAATATCGCGCCCTTTTCGCACTATCTCGGCCCGGTCCAGCGGCAACTGATAATAGCCTTCATCCACCTCGGCCACCGCCGCCCGGTACAGCCGTTTAGGCTCGAAAAAGATCACCGGATCCGGACAATCAATGGCGGCCAGCAGCAAGCCCTTGGCCTGCACCGGGCCTCTGGGGATCACCACTCTCAGGCCGGGCGTATGCACAAAATAGGCTTCCGGCGACTGGCTGTGATAATGGCCGCCGGCAATGCCGCCGCCATAAGGAGCACGCACCACCAGGCCTCCCACATTAAACTCGTTACCCGAGCGATACCGAAACTTGGCGGTCTCATTCACCAGCTGATCAAAAGCGGGAAAGATATAATCGGCAAACTGAATTTCTGCCACCGGCTTCAGCCCTTTGGCCGCCAGGCCGTTGGCAAAGCCAGCAATGCCCTGCTCGGTAAGGGGCGTATTAAAGCAGCGCGCCTCACCAAATTTGTCTTGCAGGCCGCTGGTGGCCCGGAACACACCACCAAAGTGGCCCACGTCTTCACCAAAGCAGAGCACACCGTCATCCCGCTCCATGGCCAGATGCAGGGCCTGATTCACCGCCTGCAACAGGTTCATTTGTTTCATTGTGACCCTCCCCGCTTGTTGGCGCTGGCTTTAAGCTGCTCCAGCTGCCGCTGCAAGTGAGCCGGCGGCTCGGCATACACATCCTCAATCAGGCTGTCCAGGGGCGGTTTGGGCACCTGCTCCGCCTGCTTCATCGCCTCCAGAATGTGCCGGCGCAGCGTATCCTGCTGGCGGCGATCCTCGTCTTCGCTGAGCCAGCCCTGATGCTGCAGCCAGCGCCGGTAACGGCCGATGGGATCCCGCTTGCGCCAGCGCTCTTCTTCGGCTTTGGAGCGATAACCGCTGGGATCATCGGAAGAAGAATGCGCTCCCAGCCGGTAAGACATGGCTTCAATCAACACCGGCTGCGGCTCCTTCAGCATCAGTTGCCGGGCCTGCAACGTGGCCTCATACACCGCCAGGGCATCGGCTCCGTCCACCCGCAGGGTGCGAATGCCATAGCCCACCGCCCGGCTGGCAATGCCGTCTCCCACAAACTGCTCGCTGGCCGGAGTGGAAATGGCATAGCCATTATTACGACAAAAGAAAATCACCGGGGTTTTCAGCACCGCTGCCATGTTCACCCCCGCATGAAAGTCCCCTTCCGAGGCGGCCCCTTCGCCGAAATAGCAGAGTGTAACCGCCTCCTCACCGGCCAGTCGCTGGCCATAGGCAAAGCCGGTGGCCTGAGGAATTTGCGTGGCCAGCGGAGAAGAAATGGTCATAAAGTTAAGTTCACGGCTGCCGTAATGCACCGGCATCTGCCGGCCCTTGCCCAAATCCCGCTCGTTGGAAAACAGCTGGTTCATAAATTGCTCAAGGGTAAAGCCCCGGTGCAGCAAGGCCCCCTGCTCGCGGTATTGGGCCATTATCATGTCTTGCGGGGCCAGCGCCGCCGCACTGGCCACCGCCTGGGCCTCTTCTCCCAGACTCTGCAGATAAAAACTGATGCGCCCCTGACGCTGAGCCGCCAGCATGCGTTCATCCAGCAGCCGGGTGGCCACCATGCTGTGATACATGGCCAGTGCCTGCTTTTGGCCGATATTCGGCGCAGTGGCCCCCGCATAAAGCTGGCCGTCGTCTTTCAGCAGGCGAAAGGTAGGAATGGTCAGGCCGTGGCCGTCCACAAACCGGACCCGGTGCATCAGGCTAATGGTGGCGTTATTGGGATTGGTCATGCCGTCCTCACAGTCCAGACTGGAACCCTGAGGCTAATTCTAGTAGAGCGGGCAAAATTGAGCCCAGACGAAAAAAGGCAGCCCTCACAGGGCTGCCAAAAACGAGATGGAATATGCGATGTTATTGTTGTGCGTATGACCCGGCTCAGATGTTTTCGAACTGACCCATGGTGTTGTCTTTACCACCGGCCTTGAGAGCGGCCTCACCGGCAAAGAATTCTTTATGGTCGTCACCAATGTTGGAGCCGGCCATGTCCTGGTGTTTGACGGTGGCAATGCCCTGACGAATTTCCTGGCGCTGAACACCTGCCACATAGGCCAGCATGCCTTCGTCACCGAAGTAACCCTTGGCCAGGTTGTCGGTAGACAGGGCCGCAGTGTGGTAAGTAGGCAGGGTGATCAGGTGGTGGAAGATACCGGCTTCACGGGCTGCATCGCGCTGGAAGTTGGCGGTCCACTCATCGGCCAGCTGAGCCAGCTCGGTGCTGTCGTAATCGGCGCTCATCAGGCGGTCGCGGTCATAGGCGGATACATCCTTACCTTCTTCGGCCCAGGCATCGAACACCTGCTGACGGAAGTTCAGAGTCCAGTTGAACGACGGGCTGTTGTTGTACACCAGCTTGGCATCGGGCACCACGGCGCGAATGCGGTCAACCATGCCTTTGATCTGGCCGATGTGCGGTTTCTCGGTTTCAATCCACAGCAGGTCGGCACCGTTTTGCAGGCTGGCAATACAGTCCATTACCACACGGTCTTCACCGGATCCTTCCTTGAACTGGAACAGACCGGAAGCCAGACGCTTGGGACGAACCAGTTTGCCGTTTTGCTTGATAACCACATCGCCGTTGGCAATGTCGTCGGCACTTTGAATTTCGTCACCGTCAATAAAGCTGTTGTACTGATCACCCAGATCACCCGGCTCATTGGTCACGGCAATTTGCTTGGTCAGGCCGGCACCCAGAGAATCGGTACGGGCAACAATCACCCCATCGTCCACACCCAGCTCCAGGAAGGCCAGACGCACGGCGTTAATCTTGGCCAGGAAGTCGGCGTGCGGCACGGTCACCTTGCCGTCCTGGTGGCCACACTGCTTCTCGTCGGATACCTGGTTTTCCAGCTGAATACAGCAGGCACCGGCTTCAATCATCTTCTTGGCCAGCAGGTAGGTGGCTTCCGCATTACCAAAACCGGCGTCAATGTCGGCAACAATCGGCACTATGTGGGTTTCATGGTTATCGATTTGGGCGGTGATCTCTTTTGCTTTAGCAGTATCACCGGCTTTCTGGGCCTCTTCCAGCGCACGGAACAGATGGTTCAGTTCCCAGGAATCAGCCTGGCGCAGAAAGGTGTACAGCTCTTCAATCAGGGCCGGCACAGAGGTTTTCTCGTGCATGGACTGATCCGGCAGCGGACCGAACTCGGAGCGCAGGGCGGCCACCATCCAGCCAGACAGGTAGAGGTAGCGGCGCTTGGTGCTGCCAAAGTGCTTCTTGATGGAAATCAGCTTTTGTTGGCCGATAAAACCGTGCCAGCAGCCCAGAGACTGGGTGTATTGCGCCGGATCCTTGTCATAGGCAGCCATGTCTTCACGCATGATTTTGGCGGTGTATTTGGCAATGTCCAGACCGGTCTTGAATTGATTCTGCACGCGCATGCGGGCGGCATGTTCAGGTTTAATGGCACTCCAGCTCGGGTTTTGCTTGATAAGAGTGGTCAGGGTATCTATCTCGTTTGCGTATGGCATGGTTCCAGTCCTGTCTTGTTTGAAGTTGTCGTCCATCTCTGTCATACCAGCCTGTTCACCGCCGCTTGGCTGATCTGTCAGTTCACATAGTTATTTTTATAGAGCGCCTGGTAGCGCGTTTCCGTTTGTCTGGCTTGTTACAGCAAAAACTTTACCGAACAGTGCCGTTTCTTGTTGTGTTGCGGTGTGGTTATTAAGTTGCGCAAAAAATCAGATTTGTTCAAGATCCGATTTAACTAAAACACAACACACATCACACTCCTTCACCTGCTTGCTACCAAAGTCGCATGGCACCAAACACCTGATAAAACCCGTCTTGCAAAGGTGACTCAAATCACAGCAGCCCCCACAAAATGAAATAAATTAACGTAATAAAAAAACATAAACCAAACAAAGATTAGAGTTAACCCCACTCTTGGTTATGTACTGTCAGCATAGTGCCATTTCGTTTGAAAAGGCTGAGGGCGGGCTTTACAAGCCGGCGCGGATCATTTTTTGCGATCGCAAAAATAAGCCATTGATGATTAAAAAGGGGTGGCCTGTCACCCTGAGTGGTTGTTTGGTCAGAATTTACTGGCGGACAGGAGCAGCCGGTTTACCTGAGTAAAGTGGCATGATCTGGTGCCATTACAGACTCATGGCCGGCACAAAAATTTTTTTGAAAAACGGCTTAAAAAAAACCAATTGATAGTTTTTAACAATCAATTGGAAAGATAATAACGACTTAACCTAACAATAAATGGTCTCTAGTATGGACAGCGTTCGAGACAGGGTCTCATTCGTTAACCTCAATAAGGAGCTTTACATGGCTGTTTCCATCAATACCGAAATCAAACCTTTCACTGCCGATGCGTTTTATCAGGGCGATTTCGTCAAAGTAAGCGATGCGGATCTCAAGGGTAAATGGTCTGTGGTGTTCTTCTACCCCGCCGACTTCACTTTTGTGTGCCCCACCGAGCTGGGTGATCTGGCCGACCATTATGAAGAGCTGCAGAAAATGGGCGTGGAAGTGTACTCGGTATCCACTGACACTCACTTCACCCACAAGGCCTGGCACGACAGCTCCGAGACCATTGGCAAGATCAACTACTACATGGTGGGCGATCAGACCGGCACCATTACCAACAACTTCGGTGTGATGCGTGAAGGTCAGGGCCTGGCAGACCGCGCCACCTTTATCATTGATCCTCAGGGTGTGATTCAGGCCATTGAAGTCACTGCCGAAGGCATTGGCCGCGATGCCTCCGACCTGGTGCGCAAGATCAAGGCTGCCCAGTATGTAGCTGCGCACCCGGGTGAAGTATGCCCCGCCAAATGGCAGGAAGGCGAAGCCACTCTGGCTCCGTCGCTCGACCTGGTAGGCAAAATCTAAATTTTTGTTGCCCTGTGCCCGCCGCCTGCGGCGGGCCTTTTACAAACCTTTTCTATTTGTTTACCACACAGGACATCACCATGCTGAACGATAATCTCAAACAACAACTTTCTACCTATCTGCAAAACATTACCTCGCCGGTAGCCCTCAGCGTGTCCGGTGATGGCTCTGCAAAATCCAATGAATTAAGAGAGCTGGCCAGCCAGATTAGCGGGCTCTCAAATCAAATCAGCCTGACTGAAACTCAGGCTGCACGCACGCCCAGCATGAGCATTGCCGCCGAAGGCCAGGAGCCGCGCATCAGCTTTGCAGGCATTCCGCTGGGTCACGAGTTCACCTCTCTGGTGCTGGCCCTGCTGCAGACCGGTGGCCATCCGTCTAAGGCTGCCCCCGAGCTGCAGCAGCAGATTCGGGATCTTAAAGGTGAATTTCACTTTGAAACCTATGTGTCGCTGTCGTGCCAGAACTGCCCGGACGTGGTGCAGGCGCTGAACCTGATGGCTACCCTCAATCCCAACATTACTCATGTAATGATTGACGGTGCCCTGTTTCAGGACGAAGTGAACGAGCGCCAGATTATGGCGGTGCCTGCGGTTTACCTGAATGGCGAGCACTTTGGGCAGGGCCGCATGACCCTGGAAGAAATTGTCGGCAAGCTCGATACCGGTGCTGCCGAGCGCCAAGCAGAGGCCCTTAACGAACAGGCCCCCTTTGATGTGCTGGTGGTGGGCGGTGGCCCCGCCGGTGCCGCAGCGGCCATTTATGCCGCTCGCAAAGGAGTGCGCACCGGTCTGGTGGCCGAGCGCTTTGGCGGCCAGGTGATGGACACAGTGGGCATTGAGAACTTTATTTCCGTGCCCTACACCGAAGGCCCCAAACTGGCCGCCAGCCTGGAGCAGCACCTGAAGGAATATGACGTTGAGCTGATCACCAGCCAGCGTGCCGCCGGCATACATCAAAACGAGCTGATTGAAGTGCCGCTGGCAAGCGGTGCCGTACTTAAGAGCAAGTCGGTCATTCTGGCCACCGGTGCCCGCTGGCGCGAGCTGAATGTGCCCGGCGAAGCTGAATACCGTACCAAAGGGGTGGCCTACTGCCCCCACTGTGACGGCCCCTTCTTCAAGGGCAAGCGGGTGGCCGTGGTGGGTGGCGGCAACTCCGGCATTGAAGCCGCCATCGATCTGGCTGGTATTGTCGAGCATGTCACCGTGCTGGAGTTTGCCGATACCCTGCGCGCCGACGAGGTGCTGCAGCGCAAGGCCCGTTCCATGGGCAATATCGACATCATTATGAATGCCCAGACCACACAAGTGCTGGGTGATGGCAACAAGGTCACCGGCATACAGTATACCGACCGCGTCAGCGGTGACAGCAAGCAACTCGATGTGGCAGGTATTTTTGTACAGATTGGTCTGGTGCCTAACACCGAGTTTCTGCAAGGTTCGGAGATAGAGCTGACCCGCTTTGGTGAAGTCATCATAGACGCCAAAGGGGCCACTTCCATGCCGGGCGTGTTTGCCGCCGGCGACGCCACTACCGTGCCCTACAAGCAGATCATTATCTCAATGGGTGCCGGTGCCACCGCCGCGCTGGGAGCCTTTGATCACCTGATCCGGAGTTAACACCCAAGGAATCGGGAATAGTGATTGGGGAATAGTAAATCCCTGGTCCCTATTCCCTGCTCCCTTGCAGTTGCGCCTTGAGGTTGGGCGGCGTGCCCCTGATGGTCAGGGTGTCGGTGGCGGGGTCATATTCAATACGCTCTCCCAGCAGCTTCTGATCAAAACTGATGGTCAGACCGCCGCCGGATCCCACGTATTTGGTCAGCCCTTTGAGGGAAAATCTGTCCACCGGAAAACGCTCTTCCAGCGCATATTCCTCGCTCACAAACTGATAAAAGTCGAGATCGTCGTCCGAGCCCAGCTCGGCCGACAGCTCCCGCAACTCCAGCTCTTCCCCTTCCTTTAACTGCTCCCGGCAGTATTTGCTGATGGTAGCCTTGCTTTCTTCCCGCTCTTCCTTGCTCAGCTGACGGGCATCGCAGTAGTCATCCACCGCCTTCATCAGGCCCTGGCTCTGCACCTTGGGATCCATGCCCTCAACACAAGACAGAAAGTTAAGAAAGAAGTCCGACACCTTGCGTCCGGCCCGGCCCTTGATAAAAGAGAAATACCGTTTTGACTCGGGGCGGGTCTGCAACTCGGTCAGATCCAGCCGTGCCGCCAGCTGCATGCGCCCCAGGTCCAGATAGCTGGCCCGGCTCACATCCAGCTTTTCGGTCACGGTGACGCTGTCTTTGTTATCCAGCAGGGCTATCAGCAGATAACGGGCACCCAGCCACTGATAATGCACAAACAGCAGCACGCCTTCTTCCTGCATATCCAGCCGGTTCAGCTCCCCCAGCAGCCGATCGGCGGCCTGATGAGAAAAGGCCGCAAAGCCCAGGCTCTGATCTTCCATTCGCCGCACCAGATCTCTGAAACCGGTGTCTTCCTCACTGAAATAACCAAACACCTTGCCGGCCTTGGTATTGTAAACATGATGCAGCTCGCTCATCAGCTGATTTACTGCCGGGCCAGTGGCCAGCTCATCGTCACGCTTGGCAAGGGCGGTCTGCCCCTGCTCATTCAGAAACAGGGAATGTACTATGATGTGTTCTATGTCCAGGCTCATATCAGATTGCCATAGAGTTGCCGAATGGGGTGGGGTATTATAGACGCCCTGTTACCAAGTTAAATGACTGAACGCCCATGCCTGTTATTTCCAAATACGACAAACAATTCGACCAGCTGCTGAGTGAACTGGAAGCAGTCATGGACAACCATAAAGCTCCGGCAGATCTTCGCCTGATGGTGCTGGGCAACCTGGCTACGCATATCATCAATCATCAGATTGCTCCCGGCCAGCGCAAAGCCATTGCCGACAAGTTTGCCAGCGTGCTCACTTCATCCGTCGACACACAAAAAGGGGCGCACTAAGCGCCCTTTGCTTCACCGAGAATCATACCGCTCATGGTTGAAACCGGCCCCCAGTATCGTGACCACGTTTCCCGCCTGATTGGCTGGGGTCACTGGTTTGTGTTTTTCAATATTCTGCTGGCCATGGCGGTATCGGTGCGCTATTTGTTTGCCGCCGGCCTGCCCGACACTGTGCTGGGCACCGTCTATATGCTGGTGAGCTGGGTCGGGCATTTTGCCTTTCTGACCTTCTGCACCTATCTGCTGACGCTGTTTCCGCTCACATTTTTATTTCCGAAACTGAAAGCAGTGCAGTTTCTCGGAGCTGGCCTGGCCACAGGGGCACTTACCCTGTTACTGATAGACACTCAGGTATTCAGCCTGTTTGGATTTCATTTAAATCCCTCAGTGTGGCGGCTGCTGCTGGATCAGGCCCAGGCGGAAGGAGCGTCCGGCTGGGGCTGGCTGTTTGCCCTGGTGCCGGTGCTGTTTGTGCTGGAGCTGTGGCTGGGTGCCTGGCTGTGGCGCTGGAGCCCGCGCCGTTCACGCAGACTGTCGCGCCCGCTTGGCCTGCCACTGCTGGTGTGCTTTTTTCTCACCCACAGCGTGCATATCTGGGCAGATGCCACCCTGTATACGCCCATTACTCTGCAAAAAGCCAACTTTCCGCTGTCTTATCCCATGACCGCCAAAAGCTTTTTAATCAAGCAGGGCTGGCTGGATGAAGCAGAATATCGCGAACGCTCCGAGCAAATTATCGATAAACCCAAGCAGCGGCTGAATTACCCGCTCCGGCCGTTATCGGTACAACCGCCGGAGCGGGCACCCAATATTCTGCTGGTGGTGGCAGATGGTCTGCGGGCGGATTATCTCGATCATATTACCATGCCCAATCTGAGCCGTTACGCTGAACGCCATCTGCGTTTTGACGATCACCTCAGTGCCGGCAACCGGCCGGAACCGGCACTGTTCAGCCTGTTTTACAGTCTGCCTGCCCATTACCGCCGGGAAGCCGAGCTGGAGCGCACCGCCCCAGTGCTGCTAAACGAATTGCAGCGTCAGGACTATCGCTTTGGTTTGTTTGTCAGCGGTGGCACCGGCTCACCTCTCTATAAAGACGCTATTTTCAGCAATCTTCGCTCGCCAGGCATGCAGGCGGCTCCGGAAGGTGCCGAAGGTGACCGGCAAGCACTGAGTAATTTTGCCAACTGGCTCAATACTCAGAGTAAGGAGCGGCCCTGGTTTTCTTATGTGTATCTGGATGCGCTGAATTCACTGTCAGTACCCGAGGGATTGCAAGGGCCGTTTCAGCCAGCGCTGGATCAGCTGAACCCGGCAGCTCCTTTTCAGTCCGGGCAAAGAGATGCGCTGCTAAATCATTACCGCAACGCCGTATTTTATACCGATCAGCTGCTGGGTGCTCTGCTGGGGCTGGTACAAAATGCCGAACGCGACACCATAGTGGTAGTGACCGCAGGGCATGGCATGGAGTTTAATGACAACGGTAATAACACCTGGGGTTATGGCAATGCCTATTCACCGGCACAACTGCGGGTACCACTGGTAATAGGCTGGCCCGGCAAACCTGCAGAACACATCAGTTATCCCACCAGTCACCTTGATCTGGCCCCTACCCTGCTGCAACAGGCGCTGGGTGTGACAACGCCGCTGCGCAGCTATGCCAGCGGTCAGTCACTGTTCAGAGCTCGTCCAAATCGCTGGCGGATGGCCTCTGATGAAGAGGAATATGCCATTTATCAGCAAAACGATATTACCCTGTTCAGCCGTCGTGGCGAGCTGCAGCTGGTGGATGCCACAAGCTTTCAGGAGCGCAAAGACAGCAGCCCGGAGCTGACACTGTTAATGCAGGTAATGAACGAACTCAACCGGTTTCAGGGGGAATGAACACCGGGGATTAGGGATTATCGGTTACGATTCCCTGTTCACCAGTCCCTGTTCCCTGTTATTTAATCCAGTACCCGTCGCGCCTGCCAGTAGCGGCTGCGCCAATAGACATTATCCAGGCTGGAAATGGTCACGCCTACGCTGGACGACGCATGAGCAAACTTGCCATTGCCCACATACACGCCGTTATGACGGGTGCTGCGGCCGGTGCGGAAAAACACCAGATCACCGGGGCGAAGCTCACTGCGGTCAATTTCACGCCCCAGCAATACCTGCTCATAGGTACTGCGGGGCAGCTCCATGCCAAACGCTTCCTGATACATGGTCTGAGTAAAGGCAGAGCAATCTATGCCCTGCTCACTCTCACCACCAAAGCGATAGGGAACACCACGCCAGCGCTGATATACCTGCTGCAGATCCGCCAGTGCAGAAAGCGGACGGCTGGGCTTCATGGGCGTTGTACTGATGCTGTAAGTCAGGGAAGAGGACGGCTTTTTACCAGTCATCCTTTTGCCTGACTCGGAATCGTGAGTGCTGCTGCACCCCGTCATTACCAGCAGACTGCCAACAACAATGATATGTTTAAGCATTATGAACAATGACAACCGAACAATGGGTTCCAGCATAGTCCAGTTGCTGCGTATTTTGCAAAGCGAAAAATGAGTAAAAACAAGGATATTTTTGCAGAGCTGTTAATTTGTGATGCCATGGCGATAAATTCGCCGAAAGATGCTTATAAGCTGCTCTCAACTCCGGAAAAACAGCGCCTGGCAGCCATCAAAAATGCGCAGCAGGCGCACCTGTATCTGCTCAGCCGCTACCTGCTGCGCCAGCGGCTGGGCAGTCTGCTGGCTGTGCCTCCCGACAGCCTTGACTTTTATCGTACCGACAAAGGCAAACCCGAGCTGCATGGCGAACCGCTCAGATTCAACCTGAGCCACAGCGGCTCACTGCTGGCACTGGCCATTTCCAGCGAGCCCGTTGGCGTGGATCTGGAAAGCCGGCTGCTGGCACCTGCCGGCATTCAGCGGCTGGCCCGGCGCTATCTGGCAACGCAAGAACAAACCTGGCTGGCACAAAGTACACAGCCTGCCAGTGACTTTCAGCAGCTCTGGACCATCAAGGAAGCGGTCCTGAAAGCTGATGGCAGCGGCATCGCCAATAATCTGCACAGAGTATGCTGGCAGCCCGGCAGTCATAGCGCCCGCTTCAACGAACGGGAATACCGGCTGCAACACTGGCCTGTTGGCACCGGTACATTAACGCTGGCTTCAGCCCGGAGTACGCCGGTGCGGCTGCCGGACCTGGCTGATTATGGGCCGATGCTTGAAATTACCGGTGTGCAACCCAATCTAGCCATAAACCCCTAAAGAGACATTTACATGATCCTTGATATCACGGTAGAAAATTTTCAGCAGGCGCTGATCCAGGCATCCATGGAAAAAACGGTAGTGATCTTCTTTCATGCCGCTCAGGTGCCCGAATGTGAGCCCATGCGCATTCAGGCAGAGCAGCTGATCGGTGCCGACAACAGCCATGTGGATCTGGCCAGGGTAGATGTGGCCGATCCGCAGCTGCAAAGTCTGGCCATGCAGCTGGGACTGCAGGCGCTGCCGGCGCTGGTGGCTTTTAAGGAAGGGCAGCCGGTAGACGTACTGGAAGGCCCGCAGGATGAACATGCCCTCAAGACTTTTCTCAAGCCCTATCTGCCCAACGAGGCGGAACTGCTGCTGGATCAGGCCAAGCAAATGCTCGGTATGGATCCAAAAGCCGCTTACGGTCTGCTGCAGCAGGCCAGAGCGCTGGACGACACCCCGGCCATTCGCCTGACCCTGGCCGAAACCGCCCTCGCCCTGAACAAACTGGAAGAAACTCAGCAGCTGCTCGGCACCATCGGCATGGCAGATCAGGACAGTCAGTATCAGCATATTCTGGCCCGGCTGGAGCTGGCTCAGGAAGCCGCCGACAGCCCCGAGCTGCGCGAGCTGGAGCAGAAACTGGCTGCCGCACCGGACGACCTTGGACTGAAAGAAGAGCTGGCAGTGCAGTATTTTCAGGCCGGCCGGCAGGAAGAAGGTTTACAGCTGCTGATTGAAATATTGCAGAAAGACCTCGCTTTTGGCGAAGCCAAAAAACACCTGCTGGATATGCTCACCAGCATGGGTGCCGATCCGCTGGCATCACGCTACCGCCGCAAGCTGTACAGTATGTTGTACTGATCGGGACCAGGGATATCGTAGGTTGGCGACGAGCGAAGCGAGTCCCAACAATCGAGCAAGCCGTGACAGTGTTGGGATTCGCGCTGCTCATCCCAACCTACTCTTCTTACCGCTGACAGCTTATGGCTTACGGCTCCCCGAAGGGGGTTACCAGCTGGCAGCAATCACCAGCACTACCAGCAGCGGGCACACCAGCCGCACATACCAGGGCCAGATACGCCAGAACAGGCTGCCGGCAAGCTCGGGAGTACCTTTCACCAGCTCGTCAAACAGCTTGGCCCGGCCCCACATCCAGCCCCCCAGCACACAAAAGCCCAGCCCCACCAGCGGCTGAATATTCTGGGTAGACAGGCGAATAACAAAACCGAACAAAGCGCCGAAATTCAGACAGATCACCACACTGAACAGCGCCAGCGCCCCTCCCAGCAACCAGGTCACCATGGGTCTGGGAGCATTAAAACGCTCTGTGGTGTAAGACACAGGTACTTCCAGCATGGAAATCGATGAGGTCAGTGCTGCTATCCCCATCAGCACAAAGAACACCAGCGCCATCACCAGGCCCACGGGCCCCATGGTCTCGAACAAGGCCGGTAGTACCTCAAATACCAGGGTATCACTGCTCAGCAGGCTGCCGTCTTCGGCATAAATGGTCACACCGTTATGCATGGCCACAAACATGGCGGGCAAAATCACCAGCCCCGCCAGAAAGGCCACGCCGGTATCCAGCAACGTCACCTGAAAAGCAGTGGCGGGAATACTTTCCTGCCGGCTCAGATAAGAGCCGTACATCAGCATGGAACAACCGCCGATGGTCAGAGAGAAAAACGCCTGCCCCATGGCACTGATCAACAGCTGACTGTCCATCACTTTGCTGAAGTCAGGCACCAGATAATGACGCAACCCTTCCATGGCCCCATTCTGAGTGAGAATGTAGCCAAACAGCAGAATAAACAGCACAAACAGCGCCGGCATCAGCCGTGCCGACCAGCGTTCTATGCCCTTGCGCACACCGGCCTGCACCACCAGAATGGTGAGCAGGTAAAACACCAGGGTCCAGACAATATTACGGCCCAGGCCAAAGGCTTCCAGCCAGCCGGTGGCGGCCTGCCAGCCCAGCATACGGGTTACGCTGGCGGCCAGAAAAGCCAGCAGCCAGCCCGCCACAATGGCATAAAACGACAGCACCAGGCTGGGTACCAGCATGCCTGCATAACCCACCAGGGCCGCCAGCTGCTTTTGCAGCCGGGTTTTACCCAGTTTACGCACCGAGTCCACCGGGTTGGCCTGACCGTGCCGGCCAATGGCCACTTCCATAATCAGCATGGGAAATGCCAGGATCAGCACCAATACCAGATAGGCCACCAGAAAAGCTCCGCCGCCATTGCTGGCCGCCTGGGTAGGAAAGCCCCAGATATTACCCAGTCCTACCGCTGCTCCCGCGGCCGCCATAATAAACCCGAAGCGGGAAGCAAAATGTTCTCTCACTCTGTATTCCTTGAATTATTGTTTGTTACTAGATCAAGCCGGCTTATCAGGTAATGCATTCTGCCGCGGCCAGGCGTTGATCACCGCCTTTACCAAGGTGGCCAGCGGAATGGCAAAAAACACCCCCCAAAAACCCCAGAGGCCACCGAACACCAGCACAGCGACAATAATGGCAATGGGGTGCAGGTTAACGGCTTCCGAAAACAACACAGGTACCAGCACATTGCCATCCAGTGCCTGAATAATGCCATAGGCCACAATCAGATAGAAAAACGGCGGAGTAAAACCCCACTGAAACAGCCCTACCATGGCCACCGGCACTGTGGCCGCAGCAGCACCTATGTAGGGGATCAGCACCGAAAAGCCCACCAGCACCGCCAGCAGCAGGGAATAATTAAGCCCCAGCAGCGCAAAGGTGACATAACTGACGCTGCCCACTATCAGAATTTCAATCACCTTGCCGCGCACGTAGTTGGCAATCTGCACGTTCATCTCATGCCACACGCGGGAAATAAGCTCCCGGTTTTCCGGCAAAAAACGGTTCATGCTCTGCAGCAGCAACGGCTTGTCCTTCAGCATAAAAAACACCAGCACAGACACCAGAATAAGATAAACCAGCATCACAGCCACATTGGTCAGCGAGCTGATAGAGACACTTAAAATGGCATCAGCTGAGCCCAGCAGCCGGCCGCGCAGCTCGGTCAGCAGGTTTTGCATCAGGGTCACATCCACCAGCTCAGGGTAGTCTTCCGGCAGGGTCAGCAGCACCTCCTGAGCCCGGTTGATCATGGTGGGAATTTCCCGTGCCAGATTAGTGCTCTGATTGAGAATGGAGGGCACCAGACTGACCAGTGACAATACCAGCAAGACCGCAAACAGCAGCAAGACCACCCCCGCCGCCGGCCCCCGGCCCAGCCCGAGGCGGCGCAGACGGCCCACGGGCCACTCCAGCAGATAGGCAATCACAATGGCAGCAAAAAACGGGGTCAGTATGCGGCCCATGAAATACATGACCACAAAGCCGAACAGCAACAGCAGAAACAATACCACGGCACCCGGATCGGAGAAGCGCTGCCGATACCAGTGCTTGATTACATCCAACATGACCTGTCCTTATGAGAGTTTGGTAATGATAAGCCTGAGCCGGTGGGAAGAGTGTGACACTGTTTTCACGCTGTGCCCGACGCGCTCCAGATAGGCGGGAATATCCCGGCGCGAGCCGGCATCAGCCAGCACCAGTTCAAGCTGCTGGCCACACTGTGCCTGTTTTAGCCAAAGCTTGACCTCAAGCAGGGGCTGAGGGCAACGCAGGTGGCTTACATCCAGCTGTTCCATGTTCTGCCCCTTATGCAAAGGGGCATTATCCCCTGCCTGAGGTTCGCAAACAATGCTTGTTCCCCTTGAAACGGCCGGTTATTCTGCCTGTCCCCTTCGGCAAAAGGTTGAACTATGCGGTTTTACTCCACGCCCCTGTTACTGGCTCTTTTTCTTGGCAACAGTCTGCCCGCTCAGGCCGACAACCGTTTGCCCGATATCGGCACCGCCGGTGTCAGTGCCATGTCGGTGGAGCGGGAAGCCCGCTTTGGGGAAGCCTTCAGCCGCTTTGCCCGGGCTAATCAGCCGGTAGTGAATGACCCTGTGCTGAACGAATATATCACCAGTCTGGGACACCGGCTGTTATCTCAGGCAGACTCGGTACGGTTTCCGTTCCGGTTTTTGTTGATCCGAGACGACAGCATCAACGCCAGCGCCTTTCTGGGCGGCGTGGTGCAGTTGCATACCGGTCTGTTCCTGTACGCCGACAACGAAAGTGAGCTGGCCTCGGTAATGGCCCATGAAATCACTCACGTTACCCAGCGTCATATCGCCCGCTATCTGGAGTCCCAGTCGCGCAGCACACCATTAACGATTGCCGGTCTGGTAGGCTCGGTCGCGCTGGCGGTGGTGAACCCGCAGGCAGGCATGGCGGCGTTACAAACCACACTGGGGCTGAAAATGCAGTCGGCCATCAACTACACCCGGGACAACGAATTTGAAGCCGACCGCTTAGGCTTGAGGTTGTTGCATAATGCCGGCTTTGATCCCAATGCCATGGCTGGCTTTTTTCAGAAACTAGCCGAAAAATATCAGTTTGCCAGTACACCGCCACAAATGCTGCTGACCCACCCCCTGCCCGCCAGCCGTATTGCCGAAGCCCGCTCCCGGGCTGCTGATTATAAAGCAGACAAGGTCCCCCCTTCACTCGATTTTCAGTTTGCCAAGGCGCGCATTATGGTGCGCTTGCAGCAGTCGGGAACCAGAGAGCTGCACAAGTACTTTGCCAGAGAGGTCAACGGCCATGGCAGCTGGCTGCCCGACGCCGCCCGTTATGGTCAGGCCCTGGGGCTGCTGGATATTAACAAGCCGGAAGAGGCCAGACCCCTGCTGGAGCAGCTGGCCCAGCGTCATGGCAACAATTTGTTTGTGCTCGATGCACTGACGGATCTGGATAACGCCGAAAGCCGCCATCAGGCCGCCATTACCCGGCTTACTCAGGCTCAGCAACGTTTACCCGAGCACAAGGTGGTGGTAATTAACCTGGCCGATACTCTGCTGCAGGCAGGCCGGCATCAGGATGCCGCCACTCTGCTGGATGACTACGCCCGCCGCCATCCTGAAGAGCCGCTGGTGTGGGATTTGCTGGCCCAGGCGCTGCGTCCATTGGGTGATGAGTCGGCCTTTCGCCGTGCCCGGGCCGAGCTGGCCGCGCTGGAAGGTCGCTATGATATAGCGGTACAGCAAATGGAGCTGGCCGCCACCCTGTCTCAGGACACCATGCAGCGCGCCCGCCTGGGGGCCCGTCTAGAGCAGCTGCGCCAGCAACAACAGGAATGGGACGCACTCAGAAACTAACTTCAGAGAATAGGGAATGGGGAGTAGTGAAGCCATTCCCTGCTCCCCATTCCCTATTCCCAGTACTTTTCCCGCCAGCGGACAATATCTTCCGCCTTCAGCTCCCCCTGATGGCGTTCCGCCAGCTGGCCGTCGGGATCGATTACAAAAGTGGTGGGCAGCACCCGGGGCGACTCAAAGGGCCAGGGGCCACTAAGACTGGCCGCCACCGGCATGGTCATTTGGTGGCGTTCGCCCAGGGCCTGCAGCGCCTCCGGGGCCAGTGCATCAAAACTCACCGCCAGCACCTTGGGGCCCTGCCTGTCGTTCAGCTCATTGAGTAATGGCAGCTCCCGCAAACAGGGTTGGCACCACTCGGCAAAATAGTTCACCACCAGCCAGTTTCCCTTAAAATCATTCAAGGTCTGCTGCCGGCCATCGGCCAGTGTGAGGCTGGCCGGCTCGCCGCAACCGGCCAGCGCCAGCAGCGCCGTTAAAAACAGAAGGCGAAGTTTGCCCATTCCGAGGTCCCTTCTATACAATGCCCGCAGCCACGCCACAGGAGTGAAAAATGAATCTGTTTATCTATCATAATCCCCGCTGCTCTAAAAGCCGGGAAACCCTGGCCCTGCTGCAGGAAAAAGGTCTGGAGCCCGAGATTATCAAATACCTCGACACGCCCCCTGATGCAGAACAAATAACACAACTGCTGAACCAGCTGGGCATGAGCTCGGCCCGGGAACTGATGCGCACCAAGGAAGAAATATACAAAACCCTGGCACTGGCTGACGTGACCGACGAAGCCGCCCTTATCAATGCCATGGTGGCCAACCCCAAACTGATTGAGCGCCCCATAGTGGTATGCAATGGCAAGGCAGCGCTGGGCCGCCCGCCGGAGCAGGTGCTGAGCATACTGCCATGACCACTTCATTTGCGCGCAAACTGGCGCTCACCGGTTATCTCGGGCTGATTGTCTGGGTGGCCTTGTGGCACGGTGTGCTGTCTCCTCATCCTGAGCTGGGATCTGTCTTTATGCTGGTCATGTGGCTGCCCTGGCTGTTTATTCCCATGCCGGGCATGCTCAAGGGTAATCCCTATACTCACGCCTGGGCAGTGTTTTTAATCATGCCCTACTTTCTGCATTCACTGACGTTGCTGTGGGTGGATGAAGGCGAACGCTGGCTGGCACTGGTGGAGCTGCTGCTGGCCACCACCATGTTTGTGGGCAGCACCTATTACGCCAAACTACGCGGCCGCGAGCTGGGCCTGAGCATTCGCAAAAAGAAGGATTAACGGCCAGGGACTGGGGATTAGGGAATTGTAGCCGCCGCTTCAGCTGGCGGGACCTGCTTCGCAGGCCCTGCCGACTAAAGTGGCAGCTACAAAAACATGCCCAGCCCGCATATTCAGGTTTAACTTACAGCTGACCGCTTATGGCTTACAGCTGGCCCGAAGGGCCGTTAAAGCCCCAGTATTTCCCGGGTGAAGGGCAGGCTAAGCTTGCGCCTGGCCTGAAACGAGGCATTGTCGAGCAAATCCAGAGCGGCAAGCAGCGTGCTCATGTCCCGGGACAACCGGCTCAGCAGCAGCCGGCCCACATCGGTGGGCAGCTTGAAACCGCGCAGCTCGGCGCGCAGCTGCAGGGCACTGAGCTTGCCTTCGTCATCCAGGGTTTTCAATTGATAGGCCACGCCCCAGTCCAGCCGTGAGGCCAAATCCGGCAGGCTCAGCCCCAGATTGCGGGACGGTGCCGGGGCGCTGATCACCAGGCTGCCACCGGCCCGCTCCCGCCGGCGGTTAAAGAAGTTAAATACTGCCCGCTCCCATTCTTCCACGCCGGCAATGGCATCCAGATTATCCAGGCACACCAGGGGCAGCAGCTCCATGCCCTCCAGCAGGCTGGGCGTCATACGCTGGTAAGACTGTAAAGGCAGGCAGGTGGCCGCCTCGCCGGCGGCATTTACCTCGGCGCAGGCCGCATGCAGCAAGTGAGAGCGGCCCGAGCCGGGCTGCCCCCAGAGATAAATAACTTCATCCCCCTGACCCACGGCGGCATTTTTAAGGGCGGTGATCAGCTGGGCATTGTCACCCGGATAAAAACTGGCAAAGGTTTCATCATCGGGCAGCTGCACCGCCAGCGCCAGCTGGGCTGGCTGCTGTTCCTCGTCGCCGTCGCGGCTCACTGGTTGCGCTCCAGCCGGTAGCGGCGCTCACCCAGGGCACTCAGTCCGGCCCGGCTCAGCAACGGGCGGACAGCAGCAGACTCAAGTTCAAGCCGAAAACGGGCCTGATCACCGGCGCTGTCAAGCACAGAGACACCGGCCACACCATCAAGGTCGCTCAGTCGCTGCTCCAGACGGACCATATCGGCAAACTGTGTCAGGCCGGTTACCACTATGGTGAGTTCACCGGGGGCATCGGCACCAGCCTGCAGTGCCTGCGCCGGCGCGCTGTTATCTGGTCGGGTCTCGGCCATGGCAACCTGCCGGGCTACCCAGTAGTTATTCACGTCGGCAAGCACTTGCTCTGCCGACGCCGCCGCTCCCTGAGTCAGAGGCTGCTCAGCGTCTTTGTGATAAAGCCGCCAGTTCAGACGATGCTCCTGTTGCTGCACCGCCAGCCACACTTCAGCGCCATAGCGCTGGCTGGCTTCAGCAAGGTTCTGAAGGCTGGTTTTATCAATCTGCATATGCTCCTGCAGATCCCAAAGAGGCCAGAGCAGCGGAATGGCATAATAACGTGATGCCTTGCGCCAGCTGGTGTCGGGCATGTCTTTGGCCTGGCCGTCATTCACCTGCCATACCAGAACCGCCGGGCGTTTGCCCCGCCACAGGCTCAGGCCGGCACTGTGAAACAGGGGGCTCAGCTCGGCTTCGGCAAACTGCACTGTATAGCCCCCCGCGGTTGATGTGCTCAGAGTATAGCGGGACCAGTCATTCAGAATTTCCTGCGCCACCCAGGAGCCGGCGGCAGCACTGCCCCCAAGGCGGGACAGCAACACCTTCACCGCCTGCTCCCGGGCCTTGTCTCGGCTGTAGGGCGCGGCGTCAAGTTTCACATCAAACACGGATGCCGCTGCGGTGGCAGACACACACAGCAGCATCAGCGACAGCAGCAGTTGTTTCAGCATAACCGGGCCATTGTCGAAAACAGGGCGCTTATGATAACCACTGACCGAAGCGCATGCCAGAATCAATGGGGCCGCTCTTTGGGCAGCACCAGGTTCAGCAGAATGCCGACAATGCCGCACAAACTGATGCCCTGCAGGCTGAACTCACCAATGCCAAAGGCCATGCCGCCAATACCAAATACCAGGATCACCGCCACTATGCACAGGTTGCGTGCCTGCGACAGATCCACCTGATGCTTGATCAGGCTGTTAAGGCCCACGGTGGCAATGGAGCCGAACAGCAATATCATGATGCCGCCCATCACCGGCACCGGAATGCTCAGCATAAGGGCGCCGAACTTGCCCACAAAGGCCAGCGCAATGGCAAAGCCGGCGGCCCAGGTCATGATCACCGGGTTGAAGTTTTTGGTCAGCATAACGGCCCCGGTCACTTCGGAATAAGTGGTGTTGGGCGGCCCGCCAAACAGAGAAGCCGCGCCCGTGGCCAGGCCGTCGCCCAGCAGGGTGCGGTGCAGGCCGGGCTTTTTCAGATAATCCTTGCCGGTCACGGAGCCAATGGCCAGCACATCGCCAATGTGTTCAATGGCGGGGGCGATGGCCACCGGTATCATGAACAGCACCGCCTGCCAGTTCCACTCCGGAGCCACAAAGTTGGGCAGTGAGAGCCAGGCTGCCTCCCGCACCGGAGAAAAATCCACCACGCCCATAAACAGCGCCATGCCATAACCCACGGCGATGCCGGCGGTTATGGGCACCAGCCGGAATACGCCTTTGGCCACGGTAGACACCAGCAAAGTGGTGACCAGAGATGCCAAAGACAGCCACAGCGCCGTGTTGTGCTCCACCAGCACGGCGCTGCCGTCGCCGCTTTTGCCAATGGCCATGTTCACCGCCATGGGGGCCAGCCCCAGACCAATCACCATGATCACCGGACCCACCACCACAGGCGGCAGCAAGCGGGTTAACAGGGCGGTACCGCGCCAGCGCACCAGCTGGCTCAGCAGCACATACATAATGCCCGCCGCCATCAGGCCGCTCATGGTGGCGGGAATGCCCCAGGTTTGCACGCCGTAAAGAATGGGCGCAATAAAGGCAAAGGAAGACGCCAGAAAAATCGGGATCTGGCGCCTGGTGCACACCTGAAATACCAGAGTACCGATACCGGCGGTAAACAGCGCCACGTTTGGATCCAGGCCGGTGATCAGCGGCATCAGCACCAGGGCACCAAAGGCCACAAACAACATCTGGGAGCCGGCCAGGGCCTGGCGCAGGGGCGTGTTCACCACCGGCTGGCCGGATGCCAGCTGCTCGGTGCGTTCAGCGGAATTCATTAACTGCTAACCTCAAAAAATAACAGAAAAAAACCGGCCATTGCCGGTTTTACGTGCTTACTTGGTACCAAAAATCTTGTCGCCGGCATCGCCGAGACCAGGAATGATATAGCCGTGCTCATCCAGCCGCTCATCCACGGAAGCACAATACAGCTCCACATCCGGGTGAGCTTCGGCCAGCGCCTGCACCCCTTCCGGTGCCGCCACCAGTACAATTACCTTGAAGTGGGTGCAGCCGTTTTGCTTGAGCAGGTCTATGGTGGCGATCATGGAGCCGCCGGTGGCCAGCATGGGGTCCACTATCAGGGCCATGCGTTCGTCAATGTGGCTGACCAGCTTACTGAAATAAGACACCGGCTGCAGGGTTTCTTCATCCCGGTAAACCCCCACCACACTCACCCGGGCGCTGGGCATATGCTCGAGCACGCCGTCCATCATGCCCAGGCCGGCACGCAGAATGGGCACGACCGTGACCTTTTTGCCTTTCAGCTTGTCGACCTCGGTGGGGCCGGTCCAGCCGTCTATGGTGGTTTTTTCGGTTTCAAAATCGGCAGTGGCTTCATAGGTCAGCAGGCTGCCAACCTCCTTCGCCAGTTCACGAAAGCGTTTGGTGCTGATATCGGCTTCCCGCATCAGACCCAGCTTGTGTTTCACCAAAGGGTGCTTAACCTCAACGACTTTCATTGACAACTCTCCCGACGCACTGAATAACGAATCAAAAAACCGCGGAACTTTAGCATAAAATAGTGAACCACGGCAGACTTTCAGCACTTATTTTAGCAAACCCAGGGCCGGCTGCTTACGCCATCTGTTGCCGCTGCCAGTGGCACTGACACCCGCATTAAATTAGAATAGCCGGCGAAACATATACCCCCGGGCCGGCAAGGGTGCCGAAGAGCACCGCGCAGGCCAAACACCAATGACAAGGTAACAACACGTGACGCAGAACAAACCCCTGAGCTATAAAGACGCCGGTGTCGATATTGACGCGGGCAACGCCCTGGTTGAACGCATTAAAGGCGTTAGCCGCCGCACTCAGCGCCCGGAAGTCATGGGCGGCCTCGGGGGCTTTGGTGCCCTGTGCCAGCTGCCCACCGGTTATAAAGAGCCGGTGCTGGTAGCCGGCACCGACGGTGTGGGCACCAAGCTGCGCCTGGCCATTGATCTCAAGCGCCATCAGGGCGTGGGCATCGATCTGGTGGCCATGTGCGTAAACGATCTGATTGTGCAGGGTGCCGAGCCGCTGTTCTTCCTCGACTATTACGCCACCGGCAAGCTGGATGTAGACACTGCCGCCGACGTGGTAACCGGCATTGGCGAAGGCTGTGAGCTGAGCGGCTGTGCCCTGATTGGTGGTGAAACCGCGGAAATGCCCGGCATGTATGAAGCCGGCGACTATGACCTGGCAGGCTTTTGTGTGGGTGTGGTAGAGAAAAGCGGCATTATCGACGGCACCAAGGTGGCCGCCGGCAACGCCCTGATCGCCCTGGGCTCAAGCGGCCCGCACTCCAACGGCTATTCCCTGATCCGCAAAATTCTGGAAGTAAGCCAGGCCGATCTCAACCAGCCCCTGGGCAACGCCACCCTGGCCGATGCCCTGATGGCCCCCACTCGCATCTATGTGAAGCCGGCGCTGGAACTGATTAAACAGTTCGACATTCACGCCCTGAGCCACATTACCGGCGGTGGTTTCTGGGAAAATATCCCCCGCGTGCTGCCCGAGGGTGCCAAGGCGGTGATCGACGGCGCCAGCTGGCAGTGGCCGGAAGTCTTCACCTGGCTGCAGCAGGCCGGCAACGTGGAAACCCATGAAATGTACCGCACCTTCAACTGTGGTGTAGGTATGGTGATTGCCCTGCCCGCCGAGCAGGCCGACGCCGCCGTGAAGTTTATGCAGAACGCCGGCGAAACCGCCTGGGTGATCGGCCACATTGAACAGGCCGCCGAGGGCGAAGAGCAGGTCGAGATTAAATGAACCGCATAGTGGTGCTGATCTCCGGCAACGGCAGCAACCTGCAAAGCTTGCTTGATCAGGCGGCTAACCGCCGCCTGAATGGCAGTGTGGTAGCGGTGATCAGCAACAAGGCCGACGCCTATGGCCTGGAGCGGGCCCGCGCCGCCGGCGTGGCCACGGCGGTGCTGCCGGGCAAGGACTATGCCGAGCGGGAACGCTTTGATGCCGATTTGATGGCGCTGATAGACAGCCACCAGCCCGACTTGCTGGTGCTGGCCGGCTTTATGCGCATTCTCACTCCCGGCTTTGTGCGCCACTATGCCGGGCGCATGCTCAATATCCATCCGTCTCTGCTGCCCAAATATCAGGGTCTGAACACGCATCAGCGGGCCATTGATGCCGGCGACGCCGAGCATGGCTGCAGCGTGCACTTTGTTACCGAAGAGCTGGACGGCGGCCCCGTGGTGTTACAGGCCCGGGTGCCGGTATTTGCCGAAGACGACGCCGCCGCCGTGGCCGAGCGGGTGCAAGTGCAGGAGCACGCCATTTATCCGCTGGCAGTGCGCTGGTTCTGCGACGGCCGGCTGGCCATGAAAGACGGCCGGGCCTGGCTCGACGGTGCCCCCCTGCCCCCGCAGGGTCATGCCGGCGACTGAGCCGCTCAAAACACTGAATAAAAAAGAATGCCTCGGCATTCTTTTTTTATATCTGCTCCTTATTATCTGACTGAGCCTGCAGCTTATTCTGCACCTTTGCCAGCCGTGCCAGCCGCTGCTGTACCCGGCCATTGACCGAGCTGGCAGGATATTGGCCGTTTTTGCCGGGCTTGCCGGCGCTGATGCCGGTAAGCAGCGACAGTGCTTCATCCAGCTCGCTGACGGCATAAATACAAAAAAGCCCTTGTGCGACTGCCTGGCGAACTTCCTGGTTCAGCATCAGATTATCCAGATTAGCGGCAGGAATAATCACCCCCTGCCCGCGGGCCAGCCCCCGCGCCCGGCACACCTCAAAAAAGCCTTCAATTTTTTCATTGACGCCGCCAATGGGCTGCACCCGGCCAAACTGGTTAATGGAGCCGGTCACTGCCAGCGCCTGATTAACGGGCACCTCACCCATGGCAGAAATCAGCGCGCAACACTCGGCAATGGACGCGCTGTCACCTTCTATCATGCCGTAAGACTGCTCAAAGGCGAGACTGGCAGATACCGGCATGGGCCCTTCGGCGGCATAACGCTGGCTTAAAAAACGCGATAAAATCAATATGGCCTTGGCATGCACGGCACCGCTCAGTTTTACTTCCCGTTCAATATCGAGCACAGCTCCTGTACCCAGCCTGGCGGTGGCGGTAATGCGCGCCGGCTGACCAAAACGGTAATTACCCAGATCCAGCACCGTCAGACCATTTACCTGCCCCACCACTGTGCCTTCGGTATCAATCAGTTTGCTGCCCCGCAGAATCGACTCTTCCATGCGCCTGTGAATACGCGCCGCCCGCATGCGGGCGGCTATTTGTGCTCGCTCCACCGCCTCACCATTTATATGAGGCTGGCCGTGACTTTCACTCAGATAGTTGGCTTCCTGCAGTAAATCGGTCAGATGCTCGATCAGGGCCGACAGCCGCTGCTGATCACTGGCCAGCCGGCCGGCATATTCAATGACACGGGCCACACCGCAGCGGGTAAGCGGACGCAGATCCTGCTGACGGGCCAGCCAGCCAATAAAACGGGCATAGCGCTGCAGGTTTTCATTACTCACTTCTATGTCATCGTTGTAATCCGCCTGCACCTTGAACAGCTTGCCAAAGTCAGGATCATGGGCCGCCAGCAAATAATAAAACCGCCGGTCACCTACCAGGATCACTTTAAGATCCAGCGGCACCGGCTGGGGCTCCAGGCTCACAGTGCTGGCCAGACCATAGACATGCTCCGGTGATTCAATACGGATCTCCCTGGCATAAAGCGCCCGTTTAAAGATCTCCCACACCATGGGCTGCTGCAGCAAGCGATGCACATCCAGAATAAGATAACCGCCGTTGGCTCTGTGCAAGGCACCGGCACGGATCAGCGTGAAGTCAGTTAACAGCGCCCCCTGCTCCACATGATGCTCCACCCGGCCCATTAATCGCGCCAGATTGGGCCAGTCTTCATAAATAACCGGGGCGCCGTCGGTGTCCGCATTATCTACCAGCAAATTCAGCCGGTAGCGGGTCAACAGGGCTGCCGGCAGCTCACCTTCTCGCATGTGGGTCAGCAGCAGGTTCACATTGCCCGACAAGTCCTGCTGAATGGCTTCCAGATGCTGAATAACCGGCTCGCAGCCTGCATATTCAGCGCGCAGCTCATCAATCAGGCTGCCAACGGCAAATACCAGCATCTCTTCATTCAGCCACTGTATATGCTGCTGGGTTTCCCGCTTCCATTGAGGAAACTGCTGCAATACCGCCTGCAGGCGAGCCTCTACCCGTTCAATGGCCTGTTCCAGTGCCATCCGCTCTGTCTCGGGTAACTGTTCAAACTGCCGGGCGCTCATTACGTCATCGTTATAACCGGGGACCAGGTTAAATCCGGTGGGCGTTTTAAGCAGCGCCACCTTTTCGGCTTCTGCCAGTGCCTTGATTTCATTGATGGCCGTGGTCTGACGCTCGGCCAGCTGCTGATTCAGTTCATCCACCCGGCTCTGGTATTCTTCTGCCTGAAAAATAGCCGGAATGGCCTGCAGCAATTCATCCACCAGCCGATCCAGACTGGCACGAAAGCGCCGCCCCACTCCCGCCGGCAGACGCAGCAGCCCGGGCTTTATCGGATCTTCAAAACCGTGCACATAGCACCAGTCGGCGGGCACGATTTCACTTTCGGCCCGGCCACGAAGAAAGCGGTTAATCAGGGTATGCCGGTTACAGCTTTCCGGTGCCATCATGTAAATATTAAAGCCCTGCCGGCGAATGCCGGTGCCAAACGCCAGCGCCTCAAGCAACTGCTCCTGCCCGACCAGGGCACCGCTGTCGCTGAGTTCGTCTGTGGTAGCAAAACTGAACAAAGCTTCATCGCAGGCGCGATAAAGCCGGTGGGGTTCAAGCGGAGATATAGCTGTCATGGCAAGCCTCATGCAAACTTTCTGCACAAAGCTTAGCCAATAAGCCTTAAGGCGTGGGATTTTTGCCGTTACCAGCCACCCGCTCGCCCAGCCAGAACAGGTTGTATTCTCCTGGCTGCATTTTGTGCCACTGCTCGTTATTGGTCAGCGGTTGAGTGGCAATTACAGTAACAATGTCGTTGGGGGTGGTTTCTTTCTGAAAGTCGATTTCCACGTCTTCGTCAATGAGCCGGGCCGGGCCAAAGGGCGCTCGCCGGGTGATCCAGTGCAGATTATTGCTGCAGTAGGTCATCAGATATTCGCCGTCGGTAAGCAGCATATTAAATACGCCCAGACCACGCAGCTGATCGCACAGGGTGGCCACATAGCGGAACATGGCCGCCATATTGCCGGGCTTGCGCGGATATTTCTGCTCCAGCTCGTGCAATATCCAGCAAAAGGCCAGCTCGCTGTCGGTGTCGCCCACCGGCTTGTGGCGGCCGGTTTTCAGCTTGTTATAGCCACTCAGCTGGCCATTATGGGCAAAGGTCCAGTAACGGCCCCATTGTTCACGGGTAAAGGGATGGGTGTTTTCCAGGGCAATACCGCCCCGGTTGGCCTGGCGTATATGGCTGACCACGGAGCAGCTTTTGATCGGATATTCCTGCACCAGCTGCGCAATACGCGACTGGCTGGAGGGCTGCGGATCCTTAAAGGTGCGCAATCCCTTGCCTTCGTAAAATACAATACCCCAGCCGTCTTTATGGGGGCCGGTACGCCCGCCCCGCTGCATCAGGCCGGTAAAGCTGAAGCAGATATCGGTAGGTACGTTGGCGCTCATCCCTAGCAGTTCACACATGGCGGTTACTTGTTCTCCATTTCCTTTTCAACCAGCTGGATCAGAATATGAATGATCTTGATGTGCACTTCCTGAATGCGATCGGCATAGCCAAAGTGCGGCACACGAATTTCCACGTCGGCCAGGCCGGCCATTTTGCCACCGTCTTTGCCGGTAAGGGCAATGGTTTTGATGCCGTTGGCTCTGGCCACTTCAATGGCCCTGAGAATATTGGCCGAGTTGCCGCTGGTGGATAAGCCCAGCAGCACATCGCCCTGGCGGCCTACCGCTTCCAGATAGCGGGAGAACACAAATTCAAAGCCAAAGTCGTTAGACACACAGGACAGATGGCTGGGATCGGAAATGGCAATGGCGGGGTAACCCGGGCGGTTTTCCCGGTAGCGGCCGGTCAGTTCTTCGGCAAAGTGCATGGCGTCGCAATGAGAGCCGCCATTGCCGCAAGACAGCACCTTGCCACCGGCCTTGAAGCTGTCGGCCAGCAGTTTTGCGGCCTGCTCAATGGCGGCAATATTGGCGTCATCGGCCAGAAAGCGATTCAGTACCTCGGCGGCTTCGTTCAGCTCACTGCGGATCAAACTCTGATACATGTAATGGCCTCATTCTTGCGGTAAAAACGCATTTTGGCATAACTGCTGCAAAGCGGAAAGCCGGCGGCGGTCCCCGGGTTAGTTCAGCCGCACCTGCGCTATATTGCCGGGCAGTTTTTCAGGCCGCCGGCTGACAATAAATTCATAAAACTGATCAATCTGCTGCCGGCACCGCGTGTTGACGGGCCAGACCAGATAATAACCGTCGCCGGTGGCCACCGCCGTGTTAAAAGGCAGCGCCAGCAGGCCGCTGTTGATTGCCTCCCGGCTGAGAAACAGATCTCCTACCGACACGCCATGACCGCTGATGGCCGCCAGACTGCCCTGCTCCAGGGTGTCGAACACCTTGCCGGTGAACAGCTCAACCTGCTCGCTGCGGCCGGTGGCGGCCAGCCAGCGCTGCCAGTCGCGCCGGTCCGGCGAAGGATGGATCAGCTCACACTCAGCCAGATTTTGCCGGGCCCGGGACAGCAGTGCCGGCGCACACACAGGGATCAGCCACTCTTCAAACAAGGGCAGGCTTTGGGTGCCCGGGCCGAACTGGCCCTTGCCCAGCAAAATGGCGCAGTCAAAGGCTTCCCGGCTGAAGTCCACCTCGTCCACATCCATCCACACACTGCTTATTTGCACCAGCGGCGTTTTGTGGCGCTGCTGAAACTCGCTCAGCACCTGCAGCAGCCAGCGCATGGTAAGGGTGGACGGTGCCTTCAGCCGCAGCTCCTGCTGCTGCCGGCGAAAGCCGTGACAGGCTTTTTCCAGCAGCTGAAACCCTTCGCCCAGCTGGCCCGCCAGCACCTTGCCGGCGGCGGTAATGTCCACCCTGGGGCCCTTGCGCACAAACAGCTCACAGCCAAACCAGGCTTCCAGAGTGCGAATATGCCGGCTTACCGCCCCCGGGGTCACATGCAGGCTGGCGGCGGCCCTGCTGAACGATCCCAGGCGGGCGGCGGCTTCAAAGGCGCGTAAGGCATAGAGAGGCGGAAGAGACACGGCAGGCTCCATATTGAGTTTTACTCACATTAAATGGCAGCTTTATCCGCTTTTCAAGCACGGCGGTCATGGCAACAATGCCGTCATATTTTATTGAGGATACCGAGTTGTTTATATGAACCTTGCTCTGCTGCTGGCCTATATCAGCGCCGTACTCCTGCTGCTGCTCACTCCCGGCCCTGTGGTAGCCCTGATCACCGGCACCGCCGCCCGTCATGGTCCGCGCCGGGCCTTTGCCACTGTGCTGGGCACCAATGCTGCGTCTCTGGTGCTGATTATGCTGGCGTCTCTGATGCTGGCGGGCCTGCTCACCCTGCCCGGGCCGCTGTTATACGGGCTGGCACTGGCGGGCTCCGGTTATATTGGCGTAACGGCCTGGCAGGATTTGCGGGCCGGCCCGGCTTTCGCTAGTGCTGAGCAAGCCGGCGGCGGTGTGGCCAGAGGATTCTGGACCGGCATTTCCAACCCCAAGGATCTGTTGTTCTTTGTGGCGTTTTTTCCTCAGTTCATCAGCATTACTCACAATACCGGTGCCAGCCTGCTGATCCTGTCCGGCCTGTGGGTGCTGTTCGATCTGCTGGTGCTGTCTTTATACATTTGGGTTATCGGCCGCTGGATGGCGGGCAAACAGGGCGAGCGGATTGGCCGGCTTTCCGCCTGGCTGCTGTTGCTGATGGGCCTGGCGGGGGTGTTTTATAACGGGGCTCGCTGCCTAGAATTGTTTTCGTGACATTGGTCACACTCGGCTTTTTAAGTACAATGTTGCCAAGCTTTTAATACAAATTACTTACAGGTCTGGCACATGGACGCAAAAAACCGCATTGCGGCACTGATCGAACACCTGCAGCATGGCCTGCTGGAGCGGGAAACCCCGGCCCGGCTGGCGCTGCTGGCGGCCCTTTCCGGCGAACACCTGCTGCTGCTGGGCCCGCCCGGCACCGCCAAGAGCGAGCTGTCGCGCCGGCTGCATACCCTGATGGCCGACGGCAGCTATTTTGAACGGCTGCTCACCCGCTTCTCGGTACCGGAAGAGCTGTTTGGCCCGCTGTCCATCAAGGCGCTGGAGCAGGACCGCTACCTGCGCCAGACGCAAGGCTACCTGCCCGAGGCGTCCATTGCCTTTATTGATGAAATCTTCAAGGCCAACAGCGCCATTCTCAACAGCCTGCTCACCCTGCTTAACGAGCGCCAGTTCGACAACGGCAACGCGCGCCTGCCGGTGCCGCTGGTGTCTGTGATTGCCGCCAGTAACGAGCTGCCGGAAGGGGCCGAGCTGAACGCCCTCTATGACCGTTTTCTGCTGCGCTTTCAGGTGGCCCCGGTGGGCGACGACACCTTTACCGGCCTGCTCACCCTGAACAGTGACTATCAGGCTCCGGCGGCCGAGCTGAAGCTGACCAGCGCCGAGCTGACCTCGCTGCGTAAAGCAGCCGAACAGCTGCCGTTGTCGCCGGCGCTGATCCGCCTGCTGCACAGCCTGCGCCGTTTTCTCGCCGAGCAGGAAATTCCGGTCTCGGACCGGCGCTGGCGCAAGGTGGTCAAGCTGCTCAAGGTGTCGGCCTGCTGCAACGGTCAGTCACAGGCAGACCTGCTTGATGCCTGGCTGCTGCCCCACTGCCTGTGGCAGCAGCCGGATCAGCATGGCCGCCTCACCGACTGGTTGCACGAACACATTGCCGCCGACCCGGGCTTCAGTCCGCAGCTGGTGAGCGATATGGTAGACAGCTGGCAGGAGCGGCTGGATCAGGATGCCGATCCGGTACTGCCGTCCCTCAACGAGCAGGGCTATCAGCTTTATCTCGACGAGCAGGGCCAGCCGGTCACCGAAGCCAAAGGCCAGCGCCACAAGCGCAATGAAAGCGGCCAGCTGCTCTATCGTCAGCCCCGGCTGCCCGATTCAGTATTTACCGAGCAGGAAATTCGCAACCTGGGCGGCAACCTGGATCAATATCAGCCGCTGCTGGAAGATTATGTGCGCCCCAGCGCCCTGCAGCCCAAGGCCTGGCCCGCCAGCCACGTGGCCTCGCGTCTGCGCCAGCTGGATGAACGCATTAACGAGCTGGCGGACTATCTGGCCTGGCTGGATACCCAGCAACAGGGTCTGGGCCAGCGTTTGCGTCAGCACCTGTGGCTGAGCCCGGAGCTGGGTGAGCGCGCCCGCGCTCAGCTGGAGCAGCAGCAGGCCGGCCTGAGCCACCAGCATGAGCGGCTGCAGGCCCTGCGTGAGGCCTTTGCCGACCTGCCGGTAGAAGGCTGACATGGCCTCTGCCCAAAGCACCGGCCTAGCGCCGTTAAGCGAGCTGCCCGATAGCCTGTTCAGCCTGGTGGTCACTCACCCCCTGGGCAGCCTGCTGCCCAGGGCAAGCCGGGTGCTGGCCATGCTGAGCGAGCTCGACAAGGGCCGGCTGCCGGCCCCCGGCAACTGGCTCAGCACCAGCACGGAGCGGCGCATTCGTCAGCTGCTGGTGCGCGCCAATGCGCTGGAATACAGCAAGGAAACCCCGGACGTGGCCCGGGCCATCGTGCAGGACATATTGCTGGTGCTGGAGCAAGTGGAGCTGGACTGGCCGGCCACCGCCGGTTTGCTTACGCAACAACTGGGCATTGCTGCCGAGCGGGCCGAGTGCCGTGCCCGGGCCCGGCACACACGGCGGGCCCTCACCAGACTGGCGGAGCAATGGCAACAGCGCATCACGCTTTGGCAAGCACTGGATGACGTGGCCGAGGAATTCGGCATAGCGCCGGCCATCGGCACCGATAAAGACAGCGGCAACCTGCGCGATCGCGCCTGGTTTGATCTGCTGCGGCTGGCCCGCTGGGTGGCGGAGATTCGTGAGTTACAAAAACTGCTTAAACTCATGGGCCAGCAGCGTCCGGATCCGGAGCAGAGCGCCACCCTGAGTCAGCTGCAGCAGATGATGAGCCCGCGGGAAAACGGCCCCAGAGAGCGGCGGCTGCCGGGCATTCCCATGGAAACCCAGGGCATTACCCGCTCCGATAACCTGTCCCGCATGCTGGCACTGGAAGCGGCCCTGCTGGGGCATCCGTCTTTGCATATGCTGTGGCACGCACGCCGGGCCGAGCAGAGCCTGCTCAGCTACGCCGTGGCCGGGGTGATGCCCATCGACTCGGGCAACGACTGGCCCCTGCCCCGGGCGGGCAAGGGCGAAGGTGACGGCAAGGGCACTCAGCTGGGCCCCATTATTCTGTGTCTGGACACGTCCGCCTCCATGCACGGCCTGGCGGAGCAGGTGTCCAAGGCCATGGTGCTGGAAGCCCTGCGCATGGCCAAAAAGCAGCAGCGAGGTTGTCTGGTGTATCTGTTTGGCGGTGCCGGTGAATTACTGGTGCTCGACAATCAGACCCTGACCCTGCCCGAGCTGCTCGACATGCTGCGCGGCTCCTTCAGTGGCGGCACCGACGTGAGCACACCACTGAACGCTGCCCTCACCCGGCTGCAGCAGCAGGAGTGGCGGCAGGCGGATATTCTGCTGGTGAGCGACGGCGAATTTGAAGTGTCCAGCGAGTTGCAGGCGCAGGTGAAGCACGGCAAGGAGGCATTGGGCGTGCGCCTGTTTGGCCTGCAGCTGGGCTACGCCACCGCCCTGCACGCCATGCGCAAGGTGTGCGATCCTGTGCACCTGTTCAGCGACTGGCGCAGCCTGGAGCAGGCAACCAGAGCTTAGTCTCTCACCATCACCAGCCTTGGCTCGCCGGGGCCGAAGTAGTCGTTTTCCCGGCCGGCTTCAATAAAGCCGAGGCGCTGGTAAAGCTGCAGTGCCGGATTGTCGGGCAATACCGTCAGTTTAATGCGCGCGCAGCCCTGCTCTTCCAGTGCGGTGACCGCCGCCTGCAGCAGTTGCCGGCCCAGCCCCCGGCCCCGTGCCGCCGGTGCAACTGCCAGCGACAAGATCCAGCCCTCGTTTACTTTCTCTCCCCTGCCCGCCAGCACATAGCCCTGCAACTCTCTTTCACTTTCTGCCACCAGCAACGAGCCTGGCCACAGATCCCAGGCCTGGCGCAGAAAAAAGTCCGGATAACCATGCTCGCCAAAGGCGACGTATTCCAGCTGGTAAACCTCAGCCAGATCGGCCTTGGTGGCTGCTCTTATTTTCATGTTTTGTTCCTGATCTTTGTATTGCGGACAATATGGTAAGGCATGGCCCCTGCTTTAACTGTTTAAATAATAATCAAACAGCTAAGCTTCAAAGTATGAACAAAAAGGAGGCAGCATGACGTGGCGAACAGGCTGGTGGGCATGGTGGCTGCTGCTGGTCAGCGTTATGGTGCCGGCCGAGGAGCGTTACTGGCAGCTCGATATCAAGGGGGCCATCGGCCCCGGCATTTCCGACTATCTGGTGACCGAGATTAATCAGGCCCAGAGTGAACGCCCGGCGCTGGTGCTGCTGACCATGGACACCCCCGGCGGCCTGTACAGCGCCACCCGCGATATTATCAGTGCCATGCTGGAGTCCAGTGTGCCTGTGGTGGTTTATGTCTCGCCCGGCGGTGCCAGAGCCGCTTCTGCCGGTACTTATATTCTTTATGCCAGCCATCCCCGGGCACTCACCTGGGGGCCGCCACCCCGGTACAGATGATGCCCGCCGGCACGCCACCAGCCGGCGAGGCGGATAAAGACGAAGAAAAGGATGACAGCGGTCCGCCTGCCGGCAGCGCCATGGAGCGCAAGTCCCTTAACGATGCCATCGCCTATCTGCGCAGCCTGGCCCAGCTGCGCGGCCGCAATGTGGAGTGGGCCGAGCAGGCGGTACGCGACGCTGCCACCCTCACCGCCCCCGAGGCACTGGAGCAGAACGTGATTGAGCTGGTGGCCAGTGATATTGCCGAACTGCTGCAGCAGCTCGACGGTCGCGAAGTCTTCCTTAAAAACGACACCCTTACCCTGGCCACCTCCGGACTGATTGCCGAACAGCGCCGGCCCGACTGGCGGCAGCAGTTTATTATTACCATCAGCAACCCCAATATCGCCTACCTGCTGATGCTGGTGGGCGTTTATGGTCTGCTGCTGGAGTTTTACAGCCCGGGCTTTGGCGTGTCGGGCGTGATTGGTGCCATCTGCCTGCTGCTGGCCATGCTGTCGCTGCAAATGCTGCCCTTTAATATGGTGGGGCTGGGGTTGCTGGCGTTGGGGCTGGCGCTGATGGTAGCGGAAGGCCTGTCCCCCAGTTTTGGCATTCTTGGCGGCGGTGGTCTGGTGGCCTTTGTGATTGGCTCTGTGCTGCTGTTCGACACACCCGATCAGGCCTTTCGCGTGGCCTGGCCCTTTATTGCCGCCTTTACCCTTGTCTCCCTCAGCCTGGTGCTTGTAGTGGTGCGCTTGATCGTAAAACAGCGCCGGGCGGCTCCGGTCTCGGGGGCGGCGGCCATGATTGGCGAGCAGGCCAGAACAATAACGGCGCTGGATCCCGACGGCACCGTATTGCTGCAGGGCGAACGCTGGCAGGCGCACAGCCACAGCCGGATTGCCGCCGACAGCGCCGTGGTGGTGGTGGCGGTGCACGATCTGGTGGTAGAGGTAACACCGATACAGGAGGCCGAAGCATGATCATTGATTTTATTTATTTTCAGCTGTTGATCGTTATTCTGCTGGTCATGCTGTTTGCCAGCATGTTCCGCATTCTGCGGGAATACGAGCGGGGCGTGGTGTTTCTGCTGGGGCGCTTTCACAAGGTAAAAGGACCCGGCTTTATTATTCTGATCCCTTTGGTGCAGCAAATGGTGCGGGTGGATCTGCGTATTGTGACCATGGATATTCCCTCTCAGGATCTGATCTCCAAAGACAACGTGACCGTGCGGGTCAACGCCGTGCTGTATTTTCGTGTGCTGGATCCGCAAAAGGCGATCATTAACGTAGAGAATTATCTGGAGGCCACCAGTCAGCTGGCCCAGACCACAATGCGCTCTGTGCTGGGGCAACATGAGCTGGACGAGATCCTCTCCGCCCGGGACACCTTAAATGCGGATCTGCAGCGCATTCTGGATCAAAGCACCGATAACTGGGGCATCAAGGTATCGGCAGTGGAGATCAAGCATGTGGATCTTGACGAGTCCATGATTCGGGCCATTGCCCGGCAGGCCGAGGCGGAGCGATCCCGCCGGGCCAAGGTGATCCACGCCACCGGTGAGCTGGAGGCCTCAAAACAACTGCTGGAAGCGGCCCGCATGCTGGGGCAACAGCCGGAAGCCATTCAGCTGCGCTATCTGCAGACCCTCACCGAGATCAGCAGCGACAACAGCAAAATCGTGGTGTTTCCCCTGCCCATGGAGCTGGGAAAAATATTGCAGAAAATGAGTTCGGAAGCACAGCCTGACGACGCCGACGGGCCAACGCAAATGACTTAACAAGTCGCCAGAGAGAGCGAAACGCGAAGCATCAGTGCGGTTGCACTCCGCCGACACGCTACAAGTACTTCCCTGTAACGCTCGAAAATGCCATCCATGGCATTTAATGGTCGGCTGCGGCAATCCCCACTGCTGCTTCGTGCAACATCGGCGTTGCCTGCCAGACTGGATTACTTCCAGCTTCCAGCTTCTCGCTTACAGCTCACCTGCGCAGCAGGTGTCGGTTACCGAATATTCAGGGGCTCAAAACTCTTGATCAAGTCATCCAGCGCCTTGAGCTGGGTCAGGAAGGGCTCGAGTTTGTTGAGTGGCAGGGCGCTGGGGCCGTCGCAGCGGGCCTTGCTCGGATCCGGGTGGGCTTCCAGAAAGAGGCCGGCCAGACCGGTAGACAGGCCGGCCCGGGCCAGATCCAGCACCTGTTCACGACGACCGCCGGACGCTTCACCCAAAGGATCCCGGCACTGCAGGGCGTGGGTCACGTCAAAGATGATGGGGGTGTCATTCGTAGCCTTTTTCATTACGCCAAAGCCGAGCATGTCCACCACCAGGTTGTCGTAACCAAAGTTACTGCCCCGCTCGCACAGAATAAGCTGGTCGTTGCCGCATTCAATAAACTTGTCGGTGATGTTTTTCATCTGCCCCGGGCTGAGGAACTGGGGCTTTTTGATGTTGATCACCCGGCCGGTGTCGGCCATGGCCTGCACCAGATCGGTCTGGCGGGCCAGAAAGGCCGGCAGCTGGATCACGTCTGCCACCTCGGCCACGGTTGCCGCCTGATGGGGCTCGTGCAAGTCGGTGATCACCGGCACCTTAAAGGTGTCTTTTACTTCCTGCAGCAGCTTCATGCCTTCTTCCAGACCGGGGCCACGGAAGGAATGAATGGAGGAGCGGTTGGCCTTGTCCCAGCTGGCCTTGAACACATAGGGAATGCCCAGCTTTTCGGTCACCTTTACATAGTGCTCGCAGGCCTGCATGGCCAGATCCCGGGACTCCAGCACGTTGATGCCGCCAAACAGCACCATGGGCTTGTTGTTGGCGACCGCAATGTTATTGATGTGTACGGTTTTCATATCGGCTTCCTAGTGAAGGGTTTTGGGGCTGAGATCCAGGCCGGCTATCTGGGCTTTGAGCACATCGGCAATGGGATCATCCGGTCTGTGCTCAATAAAGAATTCAAAGTCGTCGGCGGCCAGTTTGCCGCAGTCCAGCTGCTCATACAAAAAGCCCCTGTCCCGCCGCTCAAAGGGGCAGTCGGGCTTGAGCCGCAGCAGCAGCTCGCTGCAGGCCAGCGCCTTGCCAAACTGCTGTTGATTGATATAGGCGGCCTTGGTCACGTTCAGCAGCCGCACCAGCACTTCTGTGTCTGAGGTGCCTTTAAGGTGCTCCGGTGTCAGCCGGGCCAGGTTGCCCCGGGCACCCCGCAGCAACAGCTCTACTTCATGACGGGGCAATTGCCGGCCGGTGAAAGGGTCGATCACCGCCCCTTCTTCTTCCGACCACATACGAACAAGAAAATGGCCGGGAAAATTAATGCCTTCGGCATCCACCCCAAAGCGCCGGCACAGATGAATAAGCAGGATGCCGAGGCTCACCGGAATACCTTCCCGCCGGGCCAGTACCCGGTTCATCAGGCAGTTATCAACGGAGAAAAAGGTGTCGCTGTCGCCGGCAAAGCCCAGTCCGTCATAGAGACAGGGCAGCAGATGCAGGGGGGCTATCATGTCTTCCAGCTCTTCCGCCAGCGCCCGCTCCAGCGCAAACAGCTCCCGCTCGGCTTCATCCCGGGCCGCCGGCCCTTCCAGGCTTTCCACCACATCCAGCGCCAGCGTCATCAGATCCAGCGGTTCGTCGCTGTGCCAGCGCTCACTGATATTACTTTCAAGCATGCTTCCTCCCGGGCCACTGGCCCAGGGTCACTCTGTCCTGCCCGCCGTAGTCGCGCAGCGTTGTGACCTGTTCAAAACCATTGTCGGTAAAAACGGACTGCACCGCCTCACCTTGCTGCCAGCCGTGCTCCACCAGCAGCCAGCCGCCGGCCAGCAGATGAAGCGGTGCCTGCTCGGCAATATGGCGAATATCAGCGAGTCCCTGATCGTCGGCCACCAGGGCCGACAGCGGCTCAAAGCGCACATCGCCCTGAGCCAGATGCGGATCGGCGGCGTCAATATAGGGCGGATTGGACACTATCATGTCAAAGGTCAGGCCGGTCAGCGGTGCCAGCCAGCTGCCTTCAAGCACTTCTATGTCAAGCCCCAGCCGCTCGGCATTGCGCCGGGCCAGAGCGGCGGCTTGCGGGTTAAACTCCACCGCCATAACGGTATCGTCAGGGCGCTCGCACTTGATGGACAGCGCAATGGCACCGGTGCCGGTGCCCAGATCCACCACCCGTGCCGGCCTTTCGGGCAGGCGCTCAAGTGCAGACTCAACCAGCACTTCGGTATCAGGCCGGGGAATAAGGGTATCCGGGCTCACCTCCAGCATCAGGCTCCAGAACTCCCGCTGGCCGGTAAGATGAGCCACCGGCTCGCCCTGCTGGCGACGGCGAATAAGCTCGGCCAGCTCGGCCTTCTGCCCGGCAGACACCTCAAACTCGGGCCAGGCCAGCAGAAAGCTGCGGGGCTTGTTCAGCACATGGCACAGCAGCACGTCCGCATCCAGCGCCGGGGATTCGCCGCCGGCCAGTTGCTCGCGCAGTTGAGCGCGCAGTTCGCTCAGGCGCATTATTGTCCCGCCAGGGCGGCAAGCAAATCGGCCTGGTGCTCCTGCAAAATGGGCTGGGTGAGCATATCGAGCTGGCCTTCCAGCACTTCACTCAGCCGGTACAGAGTCAGGTTGATGCGGTGGTCCGACACCCGGCCCTGCGGGTAGTTGTAGGTGCGAATGCGATCGGAGCGGTCACCGCTGCCCAGCAGGTTGCGGCGGGTGCTCTGCTCTTCGGCGTGGCGCTTGTCCTGCTCGGCCTGAGCCAGACGCGAGGCCAGCACCGCCATAGCCTTGGCCCGGTTCTTGTGCTGGGAGCGTTCGTCCTGACATTCCACCACCATGCCGGTGGGCAGGTGAGTAATACGAATGGCAGAGTCGGTTTTGTTAACGTGCTGACCACCGGCACCGGAGGCGCGGAAGGTATCTACCTTGAGATCCGCCGGATTGATCTCCGGGGCCTCGGCCTCGGGAATTTCCGGCATTACCGCCACCGTGCAGGCAGAGGTATGAATGCGGCCCTGAGATTCGGTTTCCGGCACCCGCTGCACCCGGTGACCGCCAGACTCGAACTTGAGCTGGCCGTACACGCCGGTGCCCTCAATGCGGGCAATGATCTCCTTGAAGCCGCCGTGCTCGCCCTCGCTGGCGCTGACAATTTCCACCCGCCAGCGCTGAGTCTCGGCATAGCGGCTGTACATACGGAACAAGTCGCCGGCAAAAATGGCCGCCTCGTCGCCGCCGGCCCCGGCGCGAATTTCCAGAAAGCAGTTGTTATCGTCGCGCGGATCCTTGGGCAGCAGCAAAATCTGCAGCTCCTGGCTCAGGGTCTCGATGGCGGCTTCGGCGCTGTCGATTTCTTCCCTGGCCATGGCTTTCATTTCGGCGTCGTCTTCCGCCAGCATTTCTTTGGCCTCGGCCAGATTCTCCTCGGCCCGGCGGTAACGCTGAAAACAGGCCACCACGTCTTCCAGCTGAGCATATTCCCGGGTCAGGGCGCGATATTGATCCTGGTTGTTGATTACCGAGGCCTCGCCCAGCAGCGCCTGCACTTCCTGGTAGCGCTCTTCCAGGCCTTCCAGTTTTTTCAGTACGGATTCGTTCATCAGCGTCTCGCGGTTGTGCCGGTCAGGGCCGGCTGATGCCCAGGCTGCGGGACAGCACCGCCAGCATGTCCTGATCGCCGTCTTTGCCGGCCTGACTCAGGGCCTGGGTGGGAGTATGAATAAGCTTGTTGGTCAGCCGGCGGGTCAGCTGCTGCACCACCTGGGTGGCGTCTTCGCCCTGGGCCAGCGCCTGCAATGCCCGGGCCAGCTCCTGCTCGCGCACCGCCTCGGCCTGAGCGCGGTAATGGCGGATCAGATCCACCGAGTGCAGCGAGCGGTACCAGGCCATAAACTGATCCCGTTCTTCCAGAATAATGCGCTCGGCCTGAGCGGCGGCCCGTTTGCGGGCTTCCATATTCTGCTCAATGATGCCCTGCAGATCGTCCACGGTATAAAGGTAGGCGTCGTTCAGTTCATCCACCTCGGGCTCAATGTCCCGGGGCACGGCAATGTCCACCAGCAGAATGGGCTTGTGCCGGCGGGCCTTGAGCGCCCGCTCCACCATGCCTTTGCCGATAATGGGCAGGGGGCTGGCGGTGGAGCTGATCACTATGTCGGCCTGAGGCAAAAAGTCGGGGATCTGCTCAAGCGTCATCACCTCGGCTTCAAATTCCTGCGCCAGGTTCTGAGCCCGCTCCAGAGTACGGTTGGCCACCATCATTTGAGTGACCGACTGCTCGCGCAGGTGCCGGGCCACCAGCTCGACCGTTTCACCGGCCCCTACCAGCAGCACCTTGGTGCGGCCCAGATCCGAAAAAATGCGCTTGGCCAGGCTGACGGCGGCAAAGGCCACCGACACGGCACTGGCACCAATGTCGGTTTCAGTGCGTACCCGTTTAGCGACAGAAAATGACTTCTGAAACAGCCGCTCCAGCAGGCCTTTCAGGCTGCCCGCCTGGTGGGACTGACTATAGGCCTGCTTGATCTGCCCCAGTATCTGCGGCTCGCCCAGCACCAGAGAATCCAGCCCGCAGGCCACCCGCATTAAATGGCGAATGGCCTCTTCACCCTGATGCTGATACAGGCAGGCAGTGAGTTCATCTTCGTCAAGATGATGAAACTGCTGCAGCCAGTGGCGCACCACGTCACTGTCGCCGTCCTCACTCAGGCTGCAATACAGCTCGGTGCGGTTGCAGGTAGACAGGATCACGGTTTCTGCCACACCTGGAGTAGCCATCAGCTCCTGCAGTGCCCGGGGGGCAAGATCAGGGCCAAACGCCACCCGCTCGCGCAGGGCGACGGACGCTGTCTTATGATTGATTCCCAGTACCAGCAGGCTCATGAGGATTTTATGCGGCTCACATCGTTTTTCGATTAGCCGTCTATTGTACGAGAAAGGCCAAATCTTTAAAAGTCACCGGCCTTGCCCTTATACTGGCTTTCTCTTTTTTCAGCGGGGTGCCTTACGTGCGTACTGTATTGATTTTTATTGGCTTGTTGCTGGTTTCCGGCTGTGCCTACCGGGCCGAACAGGCGCCGGCAGGTTCCTGGCTGGCTCAGAAGCAACAGCTGAGTGAGCTGGAAAACTGGCAGCTGGCGGCCAGACTCGGCATCATCACCCCCGACGAGCGCGGCAGCCTGAGCCTGTTCTGGCGCAATAACAGTGACGATTACCGCCTTAATCTCACCAATGTGGTGGGCAAACGGGTATTTGATCTCAGCCGGCGCAATGGCCGTATTGAACTGATCGACAGCGAAGGCCAGCGCCACACCGCCAGCAATGCCCGGGATCTGGTGTATGCCCTTACCGGCTGGGATCTGCCGGTGGAACAGCTGGCCGACTGGATAAAAGGCATGCCCGGCGATGCCGACACCGTCAGTTTTGATGCCGATGGCCGCCCGGCACAAGTACAGTCTCATGGCTGGCAGCTGCGCTATCTGGGGTATACCCAAATCGACCGGCTCTGGCTGCCCAGCCGGCTGGAGCTGAGCCACGATAACACCACCCTGAAACTGGCCGTTAACCGCTGGGAGCTGAATCCATGATGCGCCTGCCCGCCCCGGCCAAACTCAACCTGTTTTTGTACATTACCGGCCGACGGCCCGACGGCTATCACAACCTGCAGACATTGTTTCAGTTTGTGGACTTTGGCGATGAGCTCAGCTTTGAAACCGCCGATGAACTGACCTTGTCTCCTGAGCTGCACGGCGTCGCACCCGAGAGTAATCTCATCATAAAAGCCGCGCGCCTGCTGCAGGCACACACCGGCAGCCATAAAGGCGCACATATTACCCTCACCAAGCGGCTGCCCATGGGCGGTGGACTGGGCGGCGGCTCCAGCGATGCCGCTACCACCCTGGTGGGGCTGAACCGGTTATGGCAGCTGGGTCTTGGTAATGACGAGCTGGCAAGCCTGGGACTTCAGCTGGGTGCCGATGTGCCGGTGTTTGTGCATGGCCGCGCCGCTTTTGCCGAAGGGGTGGGCGATATTTTTACCGATGCGGTGCCACCCGAGCCCTGGTATCTGGTGTTGAACCCGGGGGTGGAAGTGTCGACGCCGGCTGTTTTTACCGATCCTGAACTGCCCCGTAACAGTCCGGTAATGAGCCTCGAACAGCGCCTTAACTCACCCTGGCAAAACGACTGCGAAGCACTGGTTAAAAAGCGACACCCCGAGGTTGCCAAACTTCTGAGCTGGTTGCTAGAATATGCGCCGTCACGAATGACGGGCACAGGTGCGTGTGTTTTCGGCACCTTTGACAGCCGGAAAGCAGCTGAAAATGCGCTTGAAAATGCGCCGGCAGGCACAGTGGGGTTTGTTGCCAAAGGCTGCAACCAGTCTCCTTTGCTTACGGCAATCAAGGCCCTGTAAGCAACCGTCAATAACCCGTGAACAGACAGAATCAGGCAGCGATGGCATGAAAACGGGGTGGGCTCGTTTTCTCCCTTATCCCAAGGGTCAGTTCGCTGCCGGCGGTCGCCAGCAGGACGACACGGCCAATGGCCGGCTCACCGTTGAGTGCTCTCATTCAACACCCTGACTGACGTTCCGAACCAGACTAAAATTCCGAAACCACCACCCACGAAGCAACCCCGAGGTTTTAAACCGTGCCCGACATGAAGCTGTTTGCTGGTAATGCAACGCCGGAACTCGCCCAACGTATCGCCGATCGTCTTTTCATCAAACTGAGTGCTGCCGATGTTGGCCGTTTCAGCGATGGTGAGATCAGCGTACAAATCAACGAAAATGTACGCGGCGGCGATGTCTTCATCATCCAGTCCACCTGTGCGCCCACCAACGACAACCTGATGGAGCTTATCGTCATGGTCGACGCCCTGCGTCGGGCCTCTGCCGGTCGTATTACCGCTGTCATTCCCTACTTCGGCTACGCTCGTCAGGATCGCCGTGTGCGTTCTGCCCGGGTGCCGATCACTGCCAAGGTAGTGGCCGACTTCCTGTCCAGCGTGGGTGTAGACAGAGTACTCACCGTAGATCTGCACGCCGAGCAGATTCAGGGCTTCTTTGACGTGCCGGTAGACAACGTATTCGGTACCCCGGTACTGCTGGAAGACATGAAAGCCAAAGGCCTGCAGGATGCCGTTGTGGTGTCTCCCGACATTGGTGGTGTGGTGCGTGCCCGTGCCGTGGCCAAACTGCTGGACGAAACCGATATCGCCATTATCGACAAGCGCCGCCCCCGCGCCAACGTGTCTCAGGTAATGCACCTTATCGGTGACGTGGAAGGCCGTGACTGCGTGATCGTCGACGACATGATCGACACCGGCGGCACCCTGTGCAAGGCCGCTGAAGCGCTGAAAAACCGTGGTGCCAAGCGCGTATTTGCCTATGCCACCCATGCCGTGTTCTCCGGCAACGCCGCCCAGAACATCAAGGACTCAGTAATCGATGAAGTCATCATCACCGACTCCGTGCCCCTGAGCGATGAAATCAAGGCCATCAGCAAGGTCAAGCAACTGACCCTGTCGCCCATGATGGCCGAGGCCATTCGTCGCATCAGCAACGAAGAGTCCATCTCCGCCATGTTCGAGCAATAAGCACGGACAAAACAGCTGGAAGCCTGAAGCTGAAAGCCGGAAGTAAAAGCCCGCGAGATTCGCGGGCTTTTTTGTGGCGTTTTTATCCGTAAAAACGGATAAAGTAGTACCCGCTCAACGCCATACCAAAGGCGACAATGCCCCAGGCCAGCAGGCGGGGTTTTATCCATTCCAGCACCCGGGCACCCAGCTTGCCGCCAAGCAGATAACCCAGCGCCAGCAGCAGCGCCTCATGCCAGTACACCAGCCCCGACACGGAATACACCACTATAGTGGCACCGCTGGCCAGCATCGACAGATACAACTTGATGGCATGTTGCTGCAGACTGGAGCCCATGCGCAGCTGGCCCATCAGCGCCATCAGCAGAACCCCAAGGCCACCGCCAAAAAAGCCGCCGTAAAAACTGCCCCCCAGGAGTGCCGGACAGGCTGCAGGTTTCATCAGCAAAGGTCCCTCAAACCCTTTGCTGCTCAGCAGCTGGCGGCCATAAAGCAGGCTCACCCCCAGCAGCAGCCAGGGCACCAGATAGTTAAAATTGTCAGCCTGAAACCGGGTCAGAGCAAAAGCGCCCAGACCGCCACCGGCCAGGCCAATCAGCGTCAGCGCCAGCAGCGGGCCGCCCCGCAGGCGCTTGCGCATGCCCCAGAAGGCGCTCACATAACCGGGCCAGGACGCCACACTGGCGGTGGCCACGGCCCCGGTGCTGGGAATGCCTGCCCCCAACAGTGCCGGCAGAGTAAAAAACAGACCGCCACCGGCCAGCGCATTAACCACGCCGGCAAGCAGGGACCAGCCCAAAAGTTCAAGCATGATGATGTCCGTAAAATAGATTCTGTGCAGATAAAGCAAAAAGTGAAGGACTCACTTTTGAATGAACAATCATAACACAGATTGTAAACAATTAATCTGAAAGTCCCTCATGGTGGCCATTATCACCGCACTTCATTAGAATATGGCGTCATTTTAACGGCCAATTCAGCTATGCAATCTATCGAACTTATTGTCGGACTGGCTAACCCCGGCCCGGAATACGCCCAGACCCGGCATAATGCCGGTGCCTGGTATGTGGCCGAGCTGGCCCGCATGCACGGCACTCAGCTCAAGGAAGAAGGCAAATTCTTCGGCTGGACCGGGCGCGTGCGCATTGGCGGCAAAGAGGTGCGTCTGCTGGTGCCCGCCACCTTTATGAACCGCTCGGGTAAAGCGGTAGCGGCTCTGGCCAACTTTTACCAGATCCCGCCCGAGTCAATTCTGGTGGCCCACGACGAGCTGGACCTGTCACCGGGCATAGCCCGCTTCAAGCAGGGCGGCGGCCATGGCGGCCATAATGGCCTGCGCGACATTATCAGTTGCCTTGGCAACAACAAGAACTTTTACCGGCTGCGGCTGGGCATAGGCCATCCGGGCGATAAATCCCGGGTCTCTGGCTTTGTACTGACCAAGGCCCCGGCTGCCGAGCAGACTCTGCTTGATGCCGCCGTGGACGAAGCTGCCCGCGCCACCGATATTTTATTCAGTGACGGCATGGTCAAGGCAATGAACCGCCTGCATGCCTTCAACGCCAATTCCACCAAGTAATTCAGGACATTATCATGGGTTTTAAATGCGGTATTGTGGGTCTGCCCAACGTGGGCAAATCCACCCTGTTCAACGCACTGACCAAGGCCGGCATCGAAGCGGCCAACTTTCCGTTCTGTACCATAGAGCCGAACACCGGCGTGGTGCCGGTGCCGGACAAGCGTCTCGACGCCCTGGCCAAAATTGTTAACCCTCAGCGGGTGCTGCCCACCACCATGGAGTTTGTGGACATCGCCGGTCTGGTAGCAGGTGCTTCCAAGGGCGAAGGTCTTGGCAACAAGTTCCTGGCCAATATTCGCGAGACAGATGCCATCGGTCATGTAGTACGCTGCTTTGAAAACGACAATATAGTGCATGTGGCCGGCAAGGTATCACCGAAAGACGATATCGAAATCATTAATACCGAGCTGGCCCTGGCGGATCTCGACACCTGTGAGCGTGCCATTACCCGCAATGCCAAGAAAGCCAAGGGCGGCGACAAGGATGCCAAGTTCGAGGTCTCGGTACTGGAAAAACTGCTGCCGGTACTGGAAGAAGCCAAAGTGCTGCGCAGCGTGGAGCTGACCAAGGAAGAGCGGGCGGCCATCGACTATCTGAACTTCCTTACCATCAAACCCACCATGTACATTGCCAACGTCAATGAAGACGGCTTTGAAAACAATCCCCTGCTGGCCGAGGTGGAAGCCATTGCTGCCGCTGAAAACGCCATCGTAGTGCCGGTATGTGCCGCCATGGAGTCGGAAATTGCCGAGCTGGATGCAGAAGAAGCCGCCGAATTCATGGACGACATGGGTCTGGAAGAGCCGGGCCTGAACCGGGTGATCCGCGCCGGCTATGAGCTGCTTAACCTGCAGACTTACTTTACTGCCGGAGTGAAAGAAGTACGCGCCTGGACCATTCCTGTGGGTGCCACCGCCCCTCAGGCCGCCGGTAAAATTCATACCGACTTTGAAAAAGGCTTTATACGCGCCCAGACCATAGCTTATGAAGACTACATCACCTATAAAGGTGAACAGGGTGCCAAGGAAGCGGGCAAACAGCGTGCCGAGGGCAAGGATTACATCGTTAAAGACGGTGATGTGATGAACTTCCTGTTTAACGTGTAAGTCCTTTTGAGGGAGTGGGGAGCAGGGAATGGGGAATGGCCTAATCCCTAATCCCCATTCCCTCCAGCCTGCTGTTAATCTCACCGGCTTTTGCTCAGCTTCAAGACAAGCCGTTCAGTTTGTGGCCAACCGGCTGCTGCAAAGCAATTTTTTGAAGAAAAGAGGTTGACGCTGTCGGAACGGATACGCATAATGCGCCCCGTTCGGTGACGGAAGGTCATCAACAAGCAGTGGCTATGTAGCTCAGTTGGTTAGAGCACATCACTCATAATGATGGGGTCGCAGGTTCGAATCCCGCCATAGCCACCATTGCTGGGGTATCGCCAAGCGGTAAGGCAGCGGGTTTTGATCTCGCCATTCCCAGGTTCGAATCCTGGTACCCCAGCCATTTTCAAATGTGCTGGTATATGTTAAAAATACGGGCGCAGCTGTTGGGGTATCGCCAAGCGGTAAGGCAGCGGGTTTTGATCTCGCCATTCCCAGGTTCGAATCCTGGTACCCCAGCCATTTTCAGGAAATGTTGAAGATACAGCACCAGATGCACTTCAGACGTTTCAGGAACATTGAGGCGACTCAATGCTTTATGTGGCTATGTAGCTCAGTTGGTTAGAGCACATCACTCATAATGATGGGGTCGCAGGTTCGAATCCCGCCATAGCCACCACTCTTTTGCGGGAGTGGCGAAATTGGTAGACGCACCAGATTTAGGTTCTGGCGCCGCAAGGTGTGCGAGTTCAAGTCTCGCCTCCCGCACCATTTAAAAAATTGGGGTATCGCCAAGCGGTAAGGCAGCGGGTTTTGATCTCGCCATTCCCAGGTTCGAATCCTGGTACCCCAGCCATCTAAAGCAAAAAACCAGCCTTCCGGCTGGTTTTTTGCTTTCTGGGATTAGGGATTAGGGATTAGGGATTAGGGAATCGTACCTGTCCCAATTCCCCATTCCCTGCTCCCCCGCAGTTAAAGTCCCATGGCGTATTTCATCACTTGCTTTTTCAGCGGTCCGCTGTGCTCGGCGGCCTTTAGCCCCAGGTTACGCAGCAGCTTGAGCGGTGGCAGCTCGTTGCTGAAGGCCTGATAAAACACATCCATGGCCCCCTGCATCAGCAGGTTGTCGGGACGGCGGCGGCGTTCAAAGCGCTTGAGCAGCTCAGGGGCGGCAATATCCTCACCCTGCTCCACCGCCTGATGAACCAGCTCACTCAGCACCGCCACGTCCTTGAAGCCCAGGTTTACCCCCTGCCCCGCCAGCGGATTGATGGTGTGGGCCGCATCCCCCAGCAGCACCACACTTCCCTTTACGTACTGGTTGGCATGACGCCGGCGCAGAGGAAAGTGGCCTTTATCGAGCACGGTCACCGGGCCAAGCCGGGGCGGAAAATGCGCCGCCACCTCGGCAGCCAGCGCCTCATTACTCAGGGCCGCCAGCTGTTCAATACGGTCTTTGCTGTCATACCACACCAGCGAGGCTTTGCCGTTGCCCAGCGGTAACAGCGCCCGGGGGCCGGATGAACAGAACTGCTGCCAGGTAATGTCCTGCTCAAGCTGCGCTCCTGCCACGCTGATCAGCATACACTGCTGGGCATAATCCCAGGCGGTGACGCCCATGCCCGCCAGCTGCCGCACCCGGGACTCGGCCCCGTCGCAGGCCAGCACCAGCCGGGCCTGCAATTGCTCGCCATTACCCAGGGTAAGCAAGGCACCTTCGGGGGTTTGTTGCAGTGTCTCCATGGTCTGAGGGCAGTCGATGGTCACGTTATGCCACTGGGCCAGGGTCTGCCACAGACCCAACTGAATAATACGGTTTTCCAGCATGTAGCCCAGATACTCACAGTCCAGCTCTTCAGCACTGAAATGAGTGGCAAAGCCCTGCCACTCGCTCGCCTCCAGCTTTTGGTAAGGCCAGGCGCGCATGTGAGTAATGGCCTGCCAGGCACCGGCCTGCTGCAACAGCCTTACCGAGGCGGCACTGATGGAAGAAATACGCAGATCATGAGGTTGTGCGGGTGAAAACTCGACGGGCTGGCGGCCTTCCAGCACGCGAATGGATAGCCCGGCAGGTGCCAGCATGGCAGCGGCCAACGCCCCTACCATGCCGCCGCCTACAATAGCGATATCACACTGTTGCATTGTTTACCCTCCGGATTTTTCCGTTATTCTACCCTAACTCTCATTGTTTGGCCGACGGCAATTTGCTCATTTGGCACCGGACCGCGACTGGATATTATCTGGCCACTGTGCAGAGAAAAGAGTAGAATGCCCGGTCCAAAATGCACGACTCACAGCAGTAACTAGAGCGCCATGAGCAAAAAACTTCATATCAAAACCTGGGGCTGTCAGATGAACGAATACGATTCATCCAAGATGGCCGATCTGCTGGATGCCAGCCACGGCTACCAGCTTACCGAAGAAGCAGACCAAGCCGATGTGCTGCTGCTTAACACCTGCTCCATTCGCGAGAAGGCCCAGGAGAAGGTCTTTCATCAGCTCGGGCGCTGGCGTCCGCTCAAGGAAGCCAACCCCAAACTGGTGATTGGTGTGGGCGGCTGCGTGGCGTCCCAGGAAGGCGATGCCATTCGTGCCCGCGCGCCTTTTGTGGACATTGTGTTCGGTCCGCAAACCCTGCACCGGCTGCCCGCCATGATCAAATCCGTACTTGAGGGCCGTGGTGCTCAGGTAGACGTGGCATTCCCGGAAATTGAAAAGTTCGACAACCTGCCCGAGCCCAAAGCCGAAGGTGCCACCGCCTTTGTGTCCATTATGGAAGGCTGCTCCAAATATTGCTCCTTCTGCGTGGTGCCCTATACCCGCGGCGAGGAAGTGAGCCGCCCGCTGGACGATGTGCTTTATGAAATCGCCCAGCTTGCCGATCAGGGCGTGCGGGAAGTGAACCTGCTGGGCCAGAACGTCAACGCCTACCGGGGCGAAACCCATGACGGCGACATTTGCACCTTTGCCGAGCTGCTGCGGCTGGTGGCCGCCATCGACGGCATCGACCGCATTCGTTACACCACCAGTCATCCCATCGAGTTCACCGATGACATTATTGAGGTGTATAAAGACACGCCGGAAGTGGTAAGTTTCCTGCACCTGCCGGTGCAAAGCGGTTCGGATCGCATCCTTACCCTGATGAAGCGCCCGCACACCGCCATTGAATACAAGTCCAAGATTCGCAAGCTCAGGGCCGCGCGCCCCGATATCACCATCAGCTCCGACTTTATTGTGGGCTTTCCCGGTGAAGAGGCCGACGACTTTGAAAAGACCATGAAACTCATTGAAGACGTGGGCTTTGATATGAGCTTCAGCTTTATTTACAGCCCCCGCCCGGGCACGCCGGCCGCCGATTTGCCCGACGATATTTCGATGGAAGAGAAAAAACAGCGCCTGTACCGGCTGCAGAACACCATCAATAATCAGGCACAGCTGATCAGCCGGCAGATGCTCGGCTCCGTCCAGCGTATTCTGGTGGAAGGGCCGTCCAAGCTGAACCCCATGGAGCTGCGCGGTCGCACCGAGAACAACCGGGTGGTGAACTTTGAAGGCCCGCATACCCTGATTGGCGGTTTTGCCGATGTGGAGATCACCGAAGTGATGCCCCACAGCCTGCGCGGCAAATTCCTGCACGGCGAAGACGGCATGGATCTGCGCACTCAGGTGTCACCCCAAAGCATTCTGGCCCGCCGCCCAGACGGCGTGCCCGACGACACCGGTGTCGCCACTTTTACCCCTTAACAGCAGCTGTAAGCTATCAGCTTTAAGCTGTAAGACAAACAGCATCGGCTGCCATTGCCAGGCTTGGTTCAGACTACACAGCCATATTAGTTTATGGTGCTGAACCAGCCCGGTACTGTAATCAGACTACCGACACAGCTCCAACAGGAGTATGTTTGTTTTTAGCTTCAAGCTTACGGCTTACAGCTTAAAGCTTTTTGGCAACAGGAGTTACCTTGACAGCCAACGTCACTCATCTGGACCTTGAACTGCAACCCGCCGACGGCCAGCGTCTGGTCAGCCTGTGCGGCCCCTTTGACGACAATATCAAACAGCTGGAACGCCGTTTAGGGGTGGAAATCAACCACAGCGATGAGCACTTTCAGATTGTCGGCCCCGCGCGTCTGGCTCAGGTGGCCAACGACATTCTCACCCGCCTTTACGTCGACACTCAGTCCGTCAAGGGCCAGCCCGTGCCCGATATCACCCCTGAGCAGGTACATCTGGCCATCAAGGAAAGCCGCGTGCTGGAGCAGGACGACGAAGACGATGCCGGCTATCGCTACGGCAAGGAAGTGACCATCAAGACCAAGCGGGGCCTTATCAAGCCGCGCAGCCCCAATCAGGCGCACTATGTGGCCCATATTCTGAGCCACGATATCACCTTTGGTATTGGCCCGGCAGGCACCGGCAAAACCTATCTGGCGGTAGCTGCGGCAGTCGACGCGCTGGAGCGTCAGGAAATCCGCCGCATTCTGCTTACCCGGCCGGCAGTGGAAGCAGGCGAGAAGCTTGGCTTTCTGCCCGGCGACCTGAGCCAGAAAGTGGATCCTTACCTGCGCCCGCTTTACGATGCCCTGTTTGAAATGCTGGGCTTTGAGCGGGTGGAAAAGCTCATTGAGCGCAACGTCATTGAAGTGGCCCCGCTGGCCTACATGCGCGGGCGCACCCTGAACGATGCCTTTGTAATCCTGGATGAAAGCCAGAACACCACGGTGGAGCAGATGAAAATGTTCCTTACCCGTATTGGCTTTAATTCCAAGGCGGTGATCACCGGTGATATCACTCAGATTGACCTGCCTCGCAACGCCAAATCCGGCCTGCGCCACGCCATTGAGGTCTTGAGCGGCGTAGAAGGCCTGTCGTTCAACTTCTTTCGCGCCGAAGACGTGGTACGCCACCCTGTGGTGGCCCGCATTGTGCGCGCCTATGAAGCCTTTGATGACGCCCAGAAGCGCCAGCAAAGCAACACCAACGGAGCATCATCAGCATGACACTGTGGCTGGATCTGCAAATCGCCTGCGATGAGGCACCTGGCCTGCCAACCGAGCAGGATTTTGAGCGGTGGCTGACTGCCGCCCTCAACGGTGAGCGCGATGAAACCGAAATGACGGTGCGGCTGGTAGATGAAGCAGAAAGTCAGGCGCTTAACCGGGACTACCGCGGCAAAGACAAACCAACCAATGTGCTGTCGTTTCCTTTTGAGGCACCACCCGGCATAGCGCTGCCGCTGCTGGGCGATCTGGTGATCTGCCGGCAGGTAGTAGAGCGGGAAGCCGCCGAGCAAAATAAGCCCTTGCAGGCACACTGGGCGCACATGGTGGTGCATGGTTGCTTGCATTTACTCGGGTTTGACCATATTAAGGATGATGAAGCCGAAGAAATGGAGGCCAGAGAGATTGTTATTCTGGCCGGGCTGGGCATGGATAACCCCTATCAAGACGACGACGAAGGTTAACAAGTGAGCGACGACAATTCACACTCAGACAACGGTTCGTCCGCAAAGAAAAACTGGCTTGAACGACTGGGCCAGATGTTTCAGGGCGAACCGAAGAACCGGGAAGAACTGGTAGAAGTAATCATGGACGCGGGTGAACGGGATCTGATTGATCAGGACACCAAAGACATGATTGAAGGCGTACTGGAAGTGAGCGAACTCAGGGTTCGCGACATCATGATCCCCCGCTCCCAGATGGTGACGGTGGAAAAATCCCAGCCGGTCTCCAGCTTTTTGCCCATGATCATCGAGTCTACCCACTCCCGTTTTCCGGTGGTGAACGAAGACAAGGATCATATTGAAGGCATACTGCTGGCCAAGGATCTGCTGCCCTACGGCTTTGGCCTCACCGAAGAAGACTTTTCCATTGAAAAGGTCCTTCGTCCCGCCGTGGTGGTGCCCGAGAGTAAACGCCTCGACAAGCTGCTCAAGGAATTCCGCGAAGAGCGCTACCACATGGCCATCGTCGTGGATGAATTTGGCGGCGTGTCGGGCCTGGTCACCATTGAAGACATTCTCGAGCTGATTGTGGGTGATATTGAAGACGAGTTTGATGCCGAAGAAAGCGCTGAAATCCGCCAGATCAGCAAGCGGGTGTTCTCGGTGGCGGCACTTACCGACATTGATGATTTCAACGACTTTTTCAACTCCGACTTCAGCGATGAAGAAGCCGATACCGTCGGCGGTCTGGTGATGCACGCTTTTGGCCACCTGCCCGGCAAGGGCGAACAGCTGGAGCTGAACGGTTTTGTATTTAAGGTGGCTCATGCCGACCGTCGACGCCTGCTGCAGTTACAGGTTAAGATACCGGACAATCAGGAAACCTCCTCATCGGAGCCGGCATAAGTGTATAAATTGCTGCCATTATTCGGGGCCCTGCTATGCGGGGCCCTTGGCGTTTTAGCCTTCAGTCCTTTTGATATCTGGCCTCTGGCGCTGGTATCACTGACGGGCCTGTTTGCCTTCACTCATCACTGCGCCCCGGGCGCTGCTGCCCGCCGTGGCTTTGCCTGGAGCCTGGGCTTGTACCTGCCCGGCCTGTGGTGGATCCATAACAGCATGACACTGTTCGGCGGCCTGCCGCTGCCGGTGGCCTTTGTGCTGGTGGCCCTGCTGGCGGCCTATCTGTCGGCCTATACCGGCCTGGCGCTGTGGCTGGCCCATCGCTTTGTGGCCTCGCCCCGGGCGCGGTTACTGTGGGTGCTGCCGGTATTGCTGATAGGCGCCGACTGGCTGCGGGGCTGGGTACTGACCGGCTTTCCCTGGCTGTGGGCGGGCTACTCTCAGCTCGACGGCCCGGTGGCAGGGCTGGCCCCCATACTGGGAGTGCAGGGCATCAGCTGGTTGCTGACCTTTTCTGCCGCTGTGCTCTGGTGGGCAGGGGCAAACCGGCGCTGGCGTGCACTGGCCTTTACCGGTGTGCTCTGGGGGCTGGGGGTGGCCAGTCAGCAGCTGCAATGGGTGTCTCCCACACAACCGCTTAGAGTGGCTCTGGTGCAGGGCAATATAGAGCAATCCCTGAAGTGGATTCCGGGCCAGCTGGAGCTGAGCCTGCAACGTTATCTGGATCTGACCCGCCCGGCATTAAATGCCGATGTGGTGATCTGGCCCGAGTCAGCTCTGCCTGCCTCGGAGCAGCAACTGGCTCCCTGGCTGGAGCAGGTCGACAAACTGATGTTTGAACGGGGACAATCGCTGATCACCGGCCTGGTGTCCCGCCCCAACGACGACCATGTTTATAATGCCGTACTGGGCCTTGGCAGCGGTGATTATCAGCCCGGTCAGAGTAACCGCTATTACAAACAACAACTGGTGCCCATTGGTGAGTTTGTGCCCTTTGGTAATCTGCTGCGCCCGCTGGCTCCCTTTTTCAACCTGCCCATGTCGTCTTTTTCCCGGGGCACAAACGAGCAGGCGGATCTGAAGGCCGCCGGCAGGGACATGAGTGTGGCTATCTGCTATGAAGTGGCCTTTCCCGGCCTGGTACGCGATAACCTGAAGCCGGAAACCGACTTTCTGCTGACGGTATCGAACGACACCTGGTTTGGCCGCTCCATCGGCCCCTGGCAACATCAGCAAATTGCCCGCATGCGTGCCCTTGAGCTGGGCCGGCCCATGATCCGTGCTACCAATAATGGCGTCACGCTGGTGACCGATGAAAAAGGCCGCATGACCGCCAGTCTGCCTCAGTTTGAAAAAGGGGTGCTGACCGCCGACGTCATTGGTATGACTGGGCTGACACCCTACGCCCGATTTGGCAGCCTGCCGCTGCTGGGCATATTGGCATTCAGCCTGCTGATTGGCCTGCGTTGCCGCCAGCCGGCCAACAACCGGCTGGTCATGGCAGAGCGACAATTATTTAAATAATCAATGTTCTGGTAACGCCCTCAGGGCGTTAACGGATGGCGAATGAAGGTGTGGTGATTGCACTCCAGGCAGGTAGTCAGCACCTCGGGGTGAGTCACCTCGTGGCGGTGGGCGCACAGGGTGCAGTCATACAGACCCGGCCCCACCACTTCCCCGGCCTGATATTCACCGTGATGAGCCAAGTCTTCGCGCAGCTCCTGCCATTCCAGCTGGCTTCTGTCGGTAATGTCAGCCAGCCAGCTCCATACCGTCTCACTGATGCGACGATAAAACAGGCTGTCGCGAAAGCCGCCTTTCTCTTCGCCAAAAGCGGCCAGATCCCGTTTTACATATTCAGCGATGAGCGCAAGCTCGTCTTTGGTCAGATCGCTGGCCGCTTCCATATAGGCCTGGGTTTTTTCCACCGCCTCTTTCAAGGTGGTGGTTTCAGCCATTTCCCACTGACGCTGCAGCTCTTCCACAAAGGCGTCATACCCTTTTTTCTGCTTATCGTCTTGTTCGCTCATGACGTTATCCTCACAGTCAGTGCCGGGGCCGGTATTGTTGCCGGCTACCCCCTAAGGTATTCTATGCCGATTTATCGCTGGTGTTACCACTCATTTACGGAACCGGACGTCATAATGCAAGAGCAATATAACCCCCAGAATATCGAACCCCAGGTGCAACGCCATTGGGACGAGCAGCAGACCTTCAAGGCCACCGAACAAGCCGGCAAAGACAAATTTTATTGCCTTTCGATGTTCCCCTATCCTTCAGGTCGGCTACATATGGGGCACGTCCGTAACTACACCATAGGCGACGTTATCTCCCGCTATCAACGGTTGCAGGGCAAAAATGTGCTGCAGCCCATCGGCTGGGATGCCTTTGGTCTGCCCGCCGAAAACGCTGCCATCAACAACAAGACAGCGCCGGCCCCCTGGACCTACGAAAATATCGACTACATGAAAAACCAGCTCAAGCGACTGGGTTTTGGTTACGACTGGAACCGTGAGCTGGCCACCTGCACGCCGGAATATTACCGCTGGGAGCAGTGGTTCTTTACCAAGCTGTATGAAAAAGGCCTGGTATATAAAAAGACCTCTTCAGTGAACTGGTGCCCCAACGACGAAACCGTGCTCGCCAACGAGCAGGTCAACGACGGCTGCTGCTGGCGCTGCGACACGCCGGTAGAGCAAAAGGAAATTCCTCAGTGGTTTATCAAGATCACCGACTACGCCGATGAGCTGCTGCGCGATATCGACGAGCTGGAAGGCTGGCCCGATCAGGTGAAAACCATGCAGCGTAACTGGATTGGCCGCAGCGAGGGCGTGACCCTGCGCTTTGATGTGGCCGGAGCCGACGACAGCTTTGAGGTGTACACCACCCGCCCCGATACCCTGTTTGGTGTGACCTATGTGGGCATTGCCGCCGGTCACCCGCTGGCCGCCAAAGCCGCCGAAAACAATCCGGAGCTGGCTGCCTTTATCGACGACTGCAAACATAACAAGGTGGCCGAAGCCGAGATGGCCACCATGGAGAAAAAGGGCATGGCCACCGGCCTGATGGCTGTGCACCCGCTCACCGGCAAGCAGGTGCCGGTGTGGGTGGCCAACTTTGTGCTGATGGATTACGGCTCCGGTGCTGTTATGGCCGTGCCCGCCCACGATCAGCGTGACTATGAGTTTGCCGGCAAGTACGGCCTCGACATAGTACCGGTGATCAAGCCCGCCGACGGCAGCGAACTGGACGTAAGCACCGAGGCCTACACCGAAAAAGGTGTGCTGTTCGACTCCGGCGAGTTTGACGGTATGAACTTTGAGCAGGCCTTTGACGCCATCGCCAAGACCCTGGAAGAAAAAGGTCTGGGCCGCAAGACCGTGAACTTCCGCCTGCGCGACTGGGGCGTCAGCCGCCAGCGCTACTGGGGCGCGCCCATTCCCATGCTCAATCTGGAAGACGGCACAGTCGTGGGTGCGCCGGAAGACACACTGCCGGTGGTGCTGCCGGAAGACGTGGTGATGGACGGCATTCAGAGCCCGATCAAGGCGGATCCCGAGTGGGCCAAAACCACTTATAACGGCCAGCCGGCGCTGCGTGAAACCGACACCTTTGACACCTTTATGGAGTCGTCCTGGTACTATGCTCGCTACTGCAGCCCGAATTACGACGAAGGCATGCTGGACGTGGAAAAGGCCAACTACTGGCTGCCGGTGGATCAGTACATCGGCGGCATTGAGCACGCCTGTATGCACCTGCTCTACGCCCGCTTCTTTCACAAGCTGCTGCGTGACACTGGTCTGGTCGAGTCCGACGAGCCGTTCAAGCGCCTGCTGTGTCAGGGCATGGTACTGGCCGACGCCTTCTACTACACCGACGACAAGGGTGCCCGCGTCTGGGTAAGCCCGCTCGACGTGACCGTGGAGCGGGACGAAAAAGGCCGCATCAAGAAAGCCACCGACGCCGACGGCCGCGAGCTGGTGCACACCGGCATGACCAAGATGTCCAAGTCCAAGAACAACGGCATTGATCCCCAGGTCATGATCGACCGCTACGGTGCCGATACCGTGCGCCTGTTTATGATGTTCGCCTCTCCCGCCGACATGACCCTGGAGTGGTCCGACTCCGGGGTGGAAGGTGCCCAGCGCTTCCTCAAGCGAGTGTGGAAGCTGGTGTTTGAGCACCAGTCTCATGGCACTGCTCCGGCTCTGAACAAGGCTGCTCTTGATGGCAACCAGAAAACCCTGCGTCGGGAACTGCACAAAACCATTGCCAAGGTGAGCGACGATATCGGCCGCCGTCAGACCTTTAACACTGCCATTGCCGCCATTATGGAGCTGCTCAACCATCTGGCCAAAATGGACATGAATGACGGGCAGAACCGGGCCCTGCTGCAGGAAGCGCTGGAAGCCGTGGTGGTAATGCTGCACCCGATTGTGCCGCACACCTGCTTTGAGTTGTGGCGCGCCCTGGGCCAGAACGATATCGACCACGCCGCCTGGCCGGTGGTGGATGCCGATGCCCTGGTGGAAGATGAAAAACTGGTGGTGGTACAGGTGAACGGCAAGGTACGGGGCAAAATTACCGTGCCCGCCGATGCGGATAAAGACGCGGTAGAAGCTGCCGGCACCGCCGATGATAATGTAGCCCGTCACCTGGACGGCAAAACCATTCGCAAGGTGATCTACGTACCCGGCAAGCTGCTGAACATAGTGGCTAATTGATAGCTGGAAGCTAGAAGCTAGAAGCTAGAAGCTAGAAGCTAGAAGCTAGAAGCTAGAAGCTAGAAGAAAGCATGGCACAACAAGCTGGTGTGTCTGTGTTTTTCTTCAAGCTTCCGGCTTCCAGCTTCAGACTATGTTTTATAGGAGTAGTTATGCTCACTCGAATCAAGGCCATTGTGCTGCTGTCGCTGACCCTGGCACTGGCCGGTTGCGGCTTTCAGCTGCGCGGCGGGGATAACCTGCCGCCTCAGCTGCAGCGGCTGGTGCTGAATGGCGATGACAAAACCCAGTTCTACCGGCTGGTCTCGGCCCGGTTGCTGCGCGCCGGTGTGGTGCTGGTAGACAACGACGGTGATACCCCTGTTCTCTCTATTACCGGTGTCGGTCAGGGCAACACCACAGCGTCGGTCAAGCCTTCCGGTGACACCCTGGAATATGCCATGCGTTTTGGCACTCGCTTTACCCTGGATATGCCCGATGAGCCCCGTCAGGTGTTTAACGTGGCCTTTAACCGCAGCTTTCTCGACAAGTCGTCTCAGGCGCTGGCATCAAGCCGGGAACAACAGCAACTGCGGGAGCAGATGGAGCATGAAGCCGCAGAGCAAATTGTGCGGCAGCTGAGCCGTCTGTCATTCTGATGCGTCTGTATCCGGAGCAACTGAGTAAACATCTTCAGGCAGGGCTGGCCCCCTGCTATTTTATTTATGGTGATGAGCCACTGCTCAGGCAGGAGGCCCTGGATCAGTTGCGCCGGTCCGCCCGGGCACAGGGCTTTGATGAGCGTTACCGCTTCGATGCCGACAACGGCCCGGACTGGGATGCGATTTTTGATGCCAGTCAGAGCATGAGCCTGTTCAGCAGCCGGCAGATTATCGAGCTGGCACTCCCGGAGAAACTGGACAAAACCGCCTCAGACCGGCTCAGAGAGCTGCTTGCTCAAAGCCACTCCGATCTGTTGTTACTGATAAGCGGTCCCCGCCTTAACCAGCAGCAACAAAAAACCGCCTGGTACAAAGCCCTCGCTGCCGCCGGCCCGGTGATCCCGGTATTTACACCCGATGCCCGCCACCTGGCACGCTGGCTCGAGCTGCGCCTGCGCCAGCATCAGCTTGCTGCCGAGCCCGATGCCCTGCACTGGCTGACTCTGGCCTTTGAAGGTAACCTGCTGGCCGCTGCCGGCGAAATTGAAAAGCTGGCCCTGCTTAACCTGCCTCAGCCGCTGACCTTACCGGCGCTGCAGCAGCATGTGCAGCCCCATTACCATTTCAACCCGTTTCAGCTGCTGGATCCTTTGTTGCAGGGCAAGGTAAAGCGGGGCTGCCGTATTCTGCAGCAGCTTCGCCAGGAAGGTGTAGAAGCAGGCATGCTTTGTTACCTGCTGACCAAAGAGCTGAATACACTGCAAAGCCTGCACGCGGCACTGGCCGGCGGACAGTCTTTTCAGCAGGCCGCTGCCGCTTTGCATGTGTGGTCCAGTCGCCAGCCGCTGATGCAGGCCGCACTCAACCGGCTTAAAGGCCCTAAAATTACCGCCCTCTCCCGCATGCTGGCTGCGGCCGATGCTGCCGTGGCCGGGTTTGATGACGACAGTGCCTGGCGCTGGCTGCAGGCCCTGTGCGTGGGATTTTTCGACGACAAGGAGCCCGTCATACTGCCATGACTGCCCCCATCGGATTACTCGGAGGGACCTTTGATCCCGTCCACATTGCTCATCTGCGTACTGCCATTGTGGCCAAAGAACAACTGGGCCTGAATGAAGTACGGCTGCTGCCCAATCATATTCCTCCTCACAGAGCCACCCCCGACAGCGCACCGGCACACCGGCTGGCCATGGTGCGCCTGGCCGCTGCGGCTACCCCCGGACTGGTGGCAGACGAACGCGAACTGACCCGCAGCACACCCTCTTATACGGTCAACACCCTGGCAGCCCTTCGTGCCGAGCAGGGTGACCGGCCCTTGTGCTTTATTATGGGTATGGACTCGCTGTGCAGTCTTGATAAATGGCATCGCTGGCAGGAGCTGCTGGAATATGCGCATCTGGTGGTCAGTCACAGGCCCGGCTGGAAACCGAAGCTGAACACCAGGTTAACCGCCCTGCTTGAGCATCACGGCACTCAGGACAGAGAGCGACTGCATCAGACACCCGCCGGCCATATTTTTCTGCTGAACAACCCCGAGCTTGAAGTATCATCCACACAAATACGCAACAGCATCAAAGCGGGGAACAATCCGCAATATTTGTTGCCCGAGGCAGTGGCCAACTACATTCGACAGCAGGGACTCTATACCGGCACCATGGTATAATTCACGGTTGTATCATCAAGGAGAATGCACTTTTGCAAGACAAAGCACTGCACGATTTTATCGTCGATAAACTGGACGATCTCAAAGCCCGGGACATTCGTGTGCTGGATGTAACCGGTAAATCCACTATCACAGACTGCATGATCGTCTGTTCCGGTAATTCAAGCCGGCACGTTAACTCCATTGCAGACCACCTGGCTACCGAAGCCAAGCATGCCGGCCTTAATCTGCTGAGCATGGCGGGTCAGGATGCCGGTGAATGGGTGCTGGTCGATTTGGGTGATGCCATCGTCCATGTGATGCAGGAAGAAACCCGCGATTTTTATCAGCTGGAAAAACTCTGGGGTGGCAGCGCCGCCGGAGCCATGGCCGGATGAAACTCCAGCTGGTGGCGGTCGGTACCAAAATGCCGGCCTGGGTAACCACGGGCTTTCAGGAATATCAGCGTCGCTTTCCCCGGGATATGCCTCTGGAACTCACCGAGATCAGCGCCGGCAAGCGGGGAAAAAATGCCGATATTGACCGCATTCTGCATAAAGAAGGCGAACAGATGCTGGCTGCCATCAATAAATCAGCCCGCATCGTCACCCTGGATATTCCCGGCAGACCCTGGACCACAGAGCAGCTGGCCGAGCAACTTACCCGCTGGCAGCACGACGGCCGGGATGTGGCCATTCTGATCGGTGGCCCCGAAGGGCTGGCGCCGGCCTGCAAGGCAGCTGCCGAGCAAAGCTGGTCACTTTCACCGCTCACTTTGCCCCATCCGCTGGTTAGGGTGCTGGCCGCTGAAAGCCTTTATCGTGCCTGGAGCATCAACAATAACCATCCCTATCACCGGGAGTAAGTCGTGGCCAAATCCCGGGTAAAAATGCGCGATCATGTCGCCGAATCTTCTTTGCACTGGCGGCGCACCCTGGTGTCGTTTATTGCCATTGTGCTGATGATGGGCGGCCTGTTTGCCAACCTCTATCATCTGCAGATTGAAGAGCATCAGAGCTACCAGACCAGGTCCAACGACAACCGCATCAAGGTGGTGCCCATCGCACCTACCCGGGGGCTGATTTATGATCGTAACGGCGTGCTGCTGGCAGAAAACCGCCCCATTTACAGCCTGGAGATCACGCCGGAAAAGTCGAATGACCTCAATGATACCATCGAGCAGCTGATCACCCTGCTGGATCTGGATCCTGAGCTGAAAGAACGTTTTTTTCATGATGTACAGCGTCATCGCCGTTTTAACCCGGTGGTGCTGGTCAGCCGTCTGAATGAAGATCAGGTGGCCCGTTTCAGTATTAATCAGCACAAGTTCCCCGGCGCGTCCATTGAAGCCTACCTGAAGCGTTACTATCCCTACAAAGACACACTTACCCACGTACTGGGCTATATGGCCAAAATCAATGACAGAGACGTGGAGCGACTGAAACAGGACAACAAGCTGGCCAACTATGCCGCCACCCGGGATATCGGCAAACTGGGCGTTGAGCGCTATTACGAAGACCTGCTGCATGGTCATGTGGGCTACCAGGAAGTGGAGGTCAACAACCGGGGCCGGGTGATCCGCACGCTGAAATATGAGCCACCGGTGCCCGGCACCGACATTTATCTTAATCTTGATATTCGCCTGCAGCAGCAGGCCCAGGCATTGCTGGACGGCAAGCGCGGTGCCATTGTGATGATGACCCCGAAAGACGGTCAGGTACGGGCGCTGGTCTCCAACCCCAGCTATGATCCCAACCTGTTTGTGCACGGCATCAGTGGTCCGGATTATCGCGAGTTGCTGCAAAATCCCGATCGTCCTCTGATTAACCGCGCCAGCCAGGGTATTTATGCCCCCGCCTCGACGGTCAAGCCCATGCTGTCGGTTATGGCGCTGAATGAGGGAGCCATTACTCCGTCTACCCGTTTTTTTGGTGGTCCTTACTTTCAGATCCCCAATACCAAACGTAAATTCCGTGACTGGCGGCGCTGGGGGCATGGCTGGATGGACGTATACAGAGCCATTGAAATCTCGGCTGATACATTCTTTTACGATATAGCCTACCGGCTGGGCATAGATACCATGCACGATTACATGAGCCGTTTTGGCTTTGGCCAGAACTCGGGCATTGATCTGCACGAAGAAGCAAGCGGCACCATGCCATCCCGGGACTGGAAACAACGCCGGCATAAGCAGCCCTGGTATCAGGGCGACACCATTTCCGTGGGCATTGGTCAGGGTTACTGGACCGCCACCCCGCTGCAGCTGGCCCGGGCCACGTCCATTATGGTCGATCACGGCGATACCGTGCATCCGCGCCTGCTCAATGCCATTGTATTGAATGGTAAAAAAGTCAGCATGCCGATCAGTCATGGCGATCCTATCGAGCTCAAGCAGGATAATCACTGGAATGTGGCGCTCACCGGCATGTGGCGGGTCATTAACGGCAAGGAAGGCACTGCCCGCCGGGCCTTTGCCGATACTCCCTATATTGCCGGCGGCAAGTCAGGTACGGCTCAGGTGTTCAGTCTGGCGGAAAACCAACAGTATGATCATCAAAGTCTGAAGGAACACCTGCGGGATAATGCCCTGTTTGTGGCCTTTGCTCCCTTTGATGAACCTGAAGCCGTGGTCTCTGTGGTACTGGAAAATGTCGGTGGCGGCAGCTCTCATGCCGCTCCCGTGGCCAGGGCCATGCTGGACGCCTATCTGTTGCCTGATACGCCCGAGCTGAATGAAGAGGTCACCGCTCATGAATAAGCATCGCCGCTCTTTGGGTGAGCGCCTGCATCTGGACTGGCCGCTGCTGGGCGGCCTGCTGATCTTACTGACTGCCAGCCTGGTGATTCTCTATTCTGCCAGCGGGGAAAATACCGATACCTTAACCCGTCAGGGCATACATATTGCTGTATCACTCAGTGTGATGGTGATACTGGCCCAGTTCTCTCCGGGCTTTTATGCCCGCTGGGCTCCTCCTGTCTTTATCATTGGCGTTGTGCTGCTGATACTGGTGCTGCTAATCGGTGATGTTGGCAAGGGAGCCCAGCGCTGGCTGGAAATTGGCTCATTCCGGTTTCAGCCGTCGGAAGCACTGAAGCTGGCCATGCCCATTACCATTGCTGCCTATATCAGCCGCTATCCGCTGCCGCCCAGCCTGCTGCATGTGGCACTGGCCTTTGCCCTGGTGCTGGTCCCTACTCTGCTGATTGCCAAGCAGCCGGATCTGGGGACGTCTCTGCTGGTTGCCGCCTCTGGTCTGTTCGTTATTTTTCTTGCCGGTCTGCCCTGGCGCCTGATCATGCTGGCACTGGCGGGTCTGGCGGCCTTTTTGCCGGCGCTCTGGTATTTTCTGATGCACGACTATCAGAAACGACGAGTACTGACCCTGCTCAACCCGGAAAGTGATCCACTCGGTGCCGGCTATCATATTATTCAGTCTAAAATCGCCATAGGCTCAGGCGGGCTGTGGGGAAAAGGCTGGCTGCACGGCACTCAGTCTCAGCTGGAATTTCTGCCCGAACGCCATACCGACTTTATTTTTGCGGTGCTGGCAGAAGAGTTCGGGCTGGTGGGAGTCAGTGTGCTGATCCTGATGTATCTGTTTATTATTGGCCGGGGCCTGCAAATTTCAGTACAGGCTCAGGGAGCTTTTCCCAGGCTGCTGGCAGGTGCACTGACACTGACCTTTTTTGTTTATGTGTTCGTGAATATCGGTATGGTCAGCGGCCTGCTGCCGGTGGTGGGCGTCCCGCTGCCGCTGATCAGTTATGGTGGCACCTCCATGGTGACACTGATGGCCGGATTTGGCATTCTCATGTCCGTGCACACTCACAAACGCCTGTTGGCAAAATAACACACAAGGAATCACGCAATGCGCCTCGCTCTCCTTTCTGCGGCACTTTGGTTTTCAACCTCGGTTTCAGCCGCCCCCACTGTTACCGAGCAGCAGCAATGGCTGAATGAGCTGGCGGACAAATTTGAGTTGAGCCAGCAAGATCTGGATCAGGCCATTGCCGGCGCTACCTATCAGCAGTCCATTATTGATGCCATGACCCGTCCGGCCGAGGCCAAACCATGGCGTGATTATCGCCCCATTTTTCTGACCGACAAGCGTATTGAGCAGGGTGCCGTTTTCTGGAAAAAGCATGAGGCTCTGCTGACCCGCGCCGAGCAGGAACTGCAGGTGCCGGCCCAGATCATTACCGCCATTATTGGTGTGGAAACCTACTATGGTGCCCACATGGGCACTCACAGGGTACTGGATGCACTCTATACTCTTGGCTTTCATTACCCGCCCAGAGGCGCATTTTTCCGCTCCGAGCTGGGCCATTACCTGAAACTGGCCGAGCAGCAGCAGTGGGCACTGGATGAACAAAAAGGCTCCTATGCCGGTGCCATGGGCATGGGCCAGTTTATTTCCTCCAGCTACCGTCACTATGCGCTCGATTTTAATGATGACGGCCACATCAATCTGTTTGAGCCTGTGGACGCCATTGGCAGCGTGGCCAACTATTTCCACCAGCATAAATGGCAGCCGGGTGAGCCCGTGGTGCACAAGGCCAGCGTGACCGATACCGATGCTGCCGATGCCATGGTGTCTGCCGCTCTTGAGCTGGATTACAGCTGGGCCGAGCTGAACGCTGCCGGCATTACCACCGCCGTCAAACTGGCTCCGGATACGCCGGTCAAACTGCTCAAACTGGAAGGTGCAGATGGTCCGGAATATTGGGTGGCACAGCATAACTTTTATGTCATTACCCGTTATAATCGCAGCCCGCTCTATGCCATGGCGGTGTATCAACTGAGTGAAGAGATAAAACATGCGTTTGAACAACAGCGTTAAGCTTGTGCGCTCCGGGCTGCTGCTGCCACTGGCGGCACTGCTGCTGGCCGCCTGCAGCAGCCAGCCCGATGCTCCGGAGCAGACCAAAGATGACAGCTACGACCGCGAAACCGCCGGTGGCCGCTATTCCATGCGCCAGGATAAGGCACCGGGCGAAATGCCCGACATGTCTCATGTCAAGGATGCGGTGCCGCGCTTTGAGCCTTACAGCCGCCGGGGTAATAAAGATTACAACGTCTGGGGTCAGGACTATGAAGTCTGGCGCGAGGTAGAAAATTACCGGGATGAAGGCATGGCCTCATGGTATGGAGCCAAGTTTCATGGTCACGACACATCCAACGGTGAGGTGTACGACATGTATACCATGACGGCTGCTCACAAGAACCTGCCGCTGCCGTCGTTTGTCAAAGTGACCAATACTGCCAACGGCAGACAGGTCATAGTGCGAGTAAACGACCGCGGACCGTTTCACGACGGCCGTATTATCGATTTGTCTTATGCTGCAGCCTGGAAGCTGGGTATGCTCGATAAAGGCACAGCCCCGGTAAAGATCGAGCTGATTAAAATGTCTCCCGGCAAGCAGGACAGTCTTCTGGCCAATAAAGCCACAGGTCGTCATATTCAGCTGCTGGCTACCCGTTCCGGCGACAAGGCCAGAGCACTTGCTGCCCGCCTGAGCAAAGAGTATGGTTTTCCGGCCCGGGTAGAGCAGCGTTCTGATTGGTACCGATTGCAAATGGGTCCCATTCCGGCTACTCAAACAGATAAGATTCTTACCCGTTTGGTGGCTGAAGGCTTTGAACAGGCATATTTCCTGAACTAAATAACCTGATATCCATCATAAAACGGCAATTCACGCCATTCATTATTTAATAAAGGTCTGATTTACCTTATGCGTACGGTCAACATTCTGCCTACTCTCGCCATTGCCGGCCTGATGTCTTTTTCCGCTCAGGCACAAAATACCATTTCCATGATCCCCGAGCCGCCGGCCATTGCGGCCAAATCTTATGTGCTGATGGACTATGCCAGCGGCCAGGTGCTGGTGGCAGAAAATGCTGATCAGAAGCTGCCGCCGGCCAGCCTGACCAAAATGCTGACCTCCTATGTGCTGGGCCAGGCACTGGAAGAAGGCAAGGTCAAGCGTGACGACATGGTGACCATCAGTGAAGCGGCCTGGGCCCAGAACTTCCCCGGCTCTTCGGTGATGTTTCTGGAAGTCGGCAAGCAAGTGAGTATTGATGATCTGAACCGGGGCATCATTATTCAGTCGGGTAACGATGCCACCGTGGCCGTAGCCGAACACCTGGCGGGCAGCGTCAACTCCTTTGCGGACCTGATGAACTCCTGGGCCGCACGGCTGGGAATGAATGACAGCCACTTTGTCACGCCCCACGGCCTGCACAGTGATGAGATGTATACCACCGCCCGGGACATGGCCAAACTGGGTCAGGCGCTGATCCGCGATGTGCCCGAGGAATATGCCATCTATGCCGAGAAGTCGTTTAGCTTTAACGGCATTACTCAGCACAACCGCAACTCCCTGCTGTGGGATCAGTCCCTCAATGTAGACGGCATCAAAACCGGCCATGTCAGTGCTGTGGGCTACAACCTGGTATCTTCTGCCACCAAGGATGATATGCGTCTGATTGCGGTAGTGATGGGTGCCAGCAGCGAGCGTGCCCGGGCTGCCGAAAGTAAAAAACTGCTGACTTATGGCTTTCGCTTCTACCAGACCCTGACCCCGTATGAAGCGGGCAGCAAGCTGGTAGATCAGCAAATCTGGATGGGTGACAAAGACACTGTCGCCCTGGGCGTAGACAAGGCGGTGGCAGTGACCATTCCCCGTGGCCAGGCTCAGAATCTGCAAGCCGACTTCACCCTGGATCAGGCCCTGAAGGCACCGCTGGCGAAAGGCGAACAGGTAGGCACACTGCACCTGAAGCTGAATGACAGTGAAGTCGCTACCGTACCGCTGGTGGCGCTGGAAAATGTAGAGCAGGGTGGTCTGTTCAGCCGGTTTATTGACTATATTACGCTGCTGATTCAAGGTCTGTTTAAATAATATCTTATTGGGGCCGCACTCAAACGGCCCCGTTCCCGCTTCTCTCTTCACCAATAACCCTGCAAGTTGTCGGTTTCAGATTAACCGTTTTTATGTTAGAAATGCGACATGGGTTGTGAAAATTTACACCATTCCCGATTGAATACTGCTGTTTCAAAGGTTGCCATGAATACCAAATTTGATGAGTTGCTTGATTTTCCCTGCCACTTTCCCTTCAAGGTGCTGGGCCTGGCTGACGAGCGCCTGCCCGATCTGATCGTGGAAGTACTGCAGCAGCACGCTCCCGGCGACTACAGTCCCAAGGTGCGTCCCAGCAGCAAAGGCAATTATCACGCTGTCAGCGTCAATGTGACGGTGCACAGCAAAGAGCACATAGAGCTGCTTTATACCGAGCTTGGCAAAATCGAGCTGGTTAAATACGTACTCTGAGGCACTCACTCATGCAGCAGGACAAACTCACCATCAGAAACTGGGGGCTGGCGTCTTACGAGCACGTCTGGCACACCATGCAACACTTCACCGACCAGCGTGATCAAAACACCGGTGATGAGTTCTGGCTGGTGGAGCATATGCCGGTATTTACCCAGGGTCAGGCCGGTAAGGCTGAGCATGTGCTTAACGCCGGTGATATTCCGGTCATTCAGGCCGATCGTGGCGGTCAGGTTACCTATCACGGCCCTGGCCAGCTGGTGCTGTATCTGCTGCTGGATGTGCGCCGCAAAAAACTGGGGGTGCGTAACCTGGTTACCGCCATGGAAGAGTCAATTGTCGCCCTGCTGAAAGAATATAACGTGGAAGCCTACGCCAAGGCCGATGCTCCCGGCGTGTATGTCGCCGACAGCAAAATTGCCTCTCTGGGCCTGCGGGTACGTCGGGGCTGCTCTTTTCATGGGCTGGCGCTTAACGTCAACATGGATCTCAGTCCGTTTTTGCGTATTAACCCCTGCGGCTATGCCGGCATGGCCATGACCCAGTGCAGTACTCTGGGTGGTCCTCAGAACTTGGATGAAGCCCAGTCTCGCCTGGTCCCCCTGCTGGCCGGCCGGTTGGGCTATCAACATCTCTACTACACCACAGAGAAGTATCATTATGAGTAAACCTGTGCGCGTCGAACCCGGCGTAAAACTGCGCGACGCCGACAAAATGGCCCTTATTCCGGTCAAATTCATGCCCGAGCAAGAAGAAGAAGTGCTGCGCAAGCCGGAGTGGATGAAGATTAAACTTCCTCCCAGCAATCAGCGCATACAGGGTCTCAAAAACATTATGCGCGAGAACAACCTGCATTCTGTGTGCGAGGAAGCCTCCTGCCCCAATCTGGCCGAATGCTTTAACCACGGCACCGCCACCTTTATGATTCTGGGTGCCATCTGTACTCGCCGCTGCCCCTTCTGCGATGTGGCTCACGGCCGCCCGCTGCCGGTGGATCCGGAAGAGCCAGCCAAGCTGGCCAAGACCATCAAAGAGCTGGGTCTGAAATATGTGGTGATCACCTCGGTCGACCGGGACGACCTGCGCGATGGCGGTGCCCAGCACTTTGCCGACTGCATCAAGGCCATTCGCGAGCAAAGCCCCAATACCAAAATTGAAATTCTGACCCCGGACTTCCGTGGCCGCATGGACACGGCGCTGGAGATCCTCAAAGACACGCCGCCGGATGTGTTCAACCACAACCTGGAAACCGCCCCCCGCCTGTATCGGGTAGCCCGCCCCGGCGCCGACTATAAATGGTCACTGGAGCTGCTGCGCCGGTTCAAGGAAATGCATCCTCAGGTGGCCACCAAGTCTGGCCTGATGATGGGGCTGGGTGAAACCAATGAAGAGATCATGGAAGTGCTTAAGGATCTGCGTGAACATAACGTCACCATGCTGACCCTGGGCCAGTATCTGCAGCCCAGCCGTCACCACCTGCCGGTGAAGCGCTATGTGCCGCCCGCGGAGTTTGACGAACTGAAAGACTTTGCTGACGGCATTGGCTTTACTCATGCCGCCTGTGGCCCCTTTGTGCGCTCCTCTTATCATGCCGATCTGCAGGCGCAGGGTGTGGAAGTGAAATAACCCCGTGAGGGTGAGGGGTGAAGGGTGAAGAGAAAAGTCCAGCCCTTCCATCATCACCATCAGACACAAAAAAGGAGCCTAAAGGCTCCTTTTTTGTTCAGCTCAGAAGTCGGAGGTAGTTAACCCCCTCCCCCTCTGACTCCTCTCTCCTCACTTAGATTACGCCTGACGGCGGGCCGCCACGGCTTCTGCCAGCTGTGCCAGCATTTTCTCGGTATCTTCCCAGCCGATGCAGGCATCGGTAATGCTCTGACCCCAGGTCAGCTCACAGCCCTCTTTCAGATCCTGGCGGCCTTCCACCAGGTGACTTTCCACCATCACGCCCATAATGGCCTGCTGACCGGCAGCAATCTGGCCGCACACGTCTTCCGCCACCAGCATCTGCCGCTGATATTGCTTGCTGCTGTTGGCATGGCTGAAGTCGATCATCAGCTTTTGCGGTAAACCGGCTTTTTCCAGCCCTTCACACACCGCCGCAACATGCTCTGCGCTGTAGTTGGGCTCTTTGCCGCCCCGCAGAATAATATGGCAGTCCGGGTTGCCGGCAGTGGAAACAATGGCGGAATGGCCGTATTTGGTAACCGACAGAAAATGATGAGAGGCACTGGCGGCACCAATGGCATCTGCCGCCACCTTGATGGTGCCGTCGGTGCCGTTCTTGAAGCCCACCGGGCAGGACAGACCCGACGCCAGCTCGCGGTGCACCTGAGACTCGGTAGTACGGGCACCAATGGCGCCCCAGCTCATCAGATCTGCCAGATATTGCGGCGTGATCATGTCGAGAAATTCGCTGGCGGTGGGCAGGCCCATGTCGTTGAGATCCAGCAGCAGCTTGCGGCCGATGCGCAGCCCGTCGTTGATCTGAAAGCTGTTGTCGAGATAAGGATCGTTGATAAGTCCTTTCCAGCCAACGGTAGTACGCGGCTTTTCAAAGTAGACCCGCATCACCACTTCCAGCGTGTCGGCATAGCGCTCACGCAGCGCCTTCAGCTTCCGGCCATACTCAATGGCAGCGTCGGTGTTATGAATGGAGCAGGGCCCCACCACCACCAGCAGGCGATCGTCTTCACCGGCCAGAATGCGGTGAATGGCCTCCCGGGATTCAAACACGGTGGCCGAGGCGGTATCGGTGGCCGGATATTTCTCCAGCACCGCCACCGGCGGCAACAGCTCTTTGATTTCGTTAATGCGGATATCGTCGGTCTGAAAATGCATGAGCAACCCTGCTTTATATTTACTGATGAGCACCCTGGCTCGAATTCACTGTGTTTTTCCAATCTATCCCGAGCAGGGTCCGGCTGTAAACGCTCCATTAGCCTTACAGCCCATTTGTAACAGAGAAAATGCCGATGAAACCGATAACAAGGAACGATTGGACCTATTTACAATAATAATTATCATTTGAGATGTGAACCCCCTTTGCTCAAGGAGCCTGTTATGTACAAAACACTGACCTTCGCACTGGTGCATTTCACCGTCGCTTTCAGTGTGGCCTGGCTGCTTTCAGGCAGTCTGCTGGTAGGCGGGCTGATTGCACTGGTGGAGCCCTTGATCAATACAGTGGCCTACTTCTTTCATGAAAAGGCATGGCAACGCTTTCATGCACATAAGCTGGACAAAGCCACTGGTGTAGTGTGAACATGCCAGCTAATTCACCAGAGCGAGAACCGGTATGAGCTATACCCTCAATGAACAAGACAAGGCGCAGGTACTGAGCCTGAGCGATAACGAGCGTTTCAATCACCTGGTCAACCGGGTAAACGAACAACAGGAGCTCTGGATCCTCACCGATGAACACGGCTGCATGATGCTGACCACAGACGATGATGAAGACTGCATTCCGGTATGGCCCCACGCCGGCTATGCCCAGGACTGGGCCCAGGGCGACTGGCAGCACTGCAAACCGGAAGCCATCAGCCTGAATGTGTGGCTGAAGCGCTGGGTGCCGGGCATGACCGACGACGAGCTGCTGGTGGCCGTATTCCCTACCCTGAATGAAACCGGCATAGTGGTGGATCCTTACGAGCTGAAAGACGCGCTGGATCGCAAAAAGTCCTCAGGGCGGCACAACTGATGCAGGTTTGGGTAGATGCGGATGCCTGCCCCCGGGTTATTCGGGATATCTTGCTGCGCGCCGCCGAGCGCACCGGCACACCACTGATTCTGGTGGCCAATCATGTGTTGCCGGTGCCCGCCTCAAAACTGGTGCGCCAGCTGCAGGTGGCGAAAGGGTTTGACGTAGCTGATAACGAAATTGTGCAACGTATTGAGTCCGGTGATTTGCTCATTACCGCGGATATTCCACTGGCGGCAGAGGCCCTGGAACAGGGAGCTGGCGTGCTCAGCCCCCGTGGCGAGCGCTTTGACAAGGGCACCATTCGCGCCAAACTGACCATGCGTGATTTTATGGACACAATGCGCGCCAGCGGCGTACAAACCGGCGGCCCGCCCGCCCTGAGCCAGGCCGACCGTCAGGCCTTTGCCAACCAGCTCGACCGGCTTTTAAGCTCAAGGCCATAGGCTTTTCGCAGCGGCCAGCTTTAAGCTGTAAGACAAGATGGCTTGTACGCGCTGAAACATGAACAAAAAACTTACACTTTTTGCCGGGCTGCAGGCTTTTAAACCAAGGTTCGCAGTCATGCAGAAGTAGTTTTACTTATAGCTGACAGCTCCCGAAAGAGGTACACCATGTTCAGAACCCTTACCCTTGCTCTTGGTGCTCTGCTGCTGAGCGCCTGCGCCGGCGTCAGTCAATACAGCGTGTCTGAAAGCGAGCTGGAAAAAGCGCTTTATACTCAGCTGGAGCAGCAGGCCCCTACACTCACGCAGGGGCTGGTAGAAACACGCATTGACGATTTGAATCTCACCATAGGGCCGGATAACCGTCAGGTGGTGCGCCTCGATATTCGCGGCGAAACCGCCATCAATGCCATAGTGGCACGTTTTCCCGCCATGCTGGATCTGCAGATTGAAGGCCGTCCGGTCTACGATCGTCAGAAAAACGCCATCTTTATTCGGGATCTCAATCTGCTGAACAGCAAGGTTAATGCCTTTGGCTATCAGGGGGAAGTCGGGATCGCGTCAGCCGGCATGATGCAGCTGGTGCGAGCTGTGCTTGAAAACCAGCCGGTATACCGTCTTGATGATGGCCGTTATCGCTGGGTGAAAAATGTACCGCTGGCGCTGGATATTGTGCCCGGCCGGCTGGTACTCAGCCCCCGTTTCAGTGACTGACACAAACGCGCTAGGCTGGTCTGATAGATGGCATTTGGCCTACAATGGCGATGATTTTATTTAGTCCTAGCGCCACTGGCAGGCAGGTGATCTATTAACGCATCGGTTTTAATGGTGTTTGTGCCCACTTTTTTCTTTGTGTCCATCACCCCGGGCATGTGCATGACACTGGCGCTGTCACTGGGTATGACAGTGGGCGTTAAACGCACCCTGTGGATGATGCTGGGGGAGCTGGCGGGCGTGGGGCTGGTGGCCTGTCTGGCGGTAGTGGGAGTGGCTGCTCTGATGCTGCAATACCCGCAGCTGTTTCTGCTGCTTAAATACGGCGGCGGTCTTTATCTGGCCTGGCTCGGTATTCAGCTGTGGCGTTCCAGAGGCAAGCTGGCGTTAAGTCCGGTGGATGCAGGTCCGCGCCATATTCCGGCTGTTAACCTGATTAGTCAGGGCTTTATTACCGCCATTGCCAATCCCAAGGGCTGGGCTTTTTTTATTGCCCTGCTGCCTCCCTTTATCGATAACCGGGCACCGCTGCCCGGGCAGCTGGCCGGACTGATATCCATTATTCTGACGCTGGAGTTTATCTGTATGCTGCTCTATGCCAGCGGTGGCCGGACATTAAGCCGGATATTGCAGCAAAAAGGTAAGGTTCAGCTGATGAACCGCATTGCCGGCAGTCTGATGCTGGGTGTGGCGTTATGGCTGGCACTGGGCTGAGCCGGGGCCGGCTGGCCATTATGCTGGTGTTGCTGGTGGGCGTGCTTTGCCTGGGTCAGCGTATGGGCATAATGAACCCATGTGTGCAACAAACCCAGATAAGCCAGAGCGACGATGCCGCCGGCGCCGACAGCCATGAGCGCTGCTCGCTGTCGGAACAACTGCTGACCAAGTTCTGGGATCATCCCGACAGCCTGCTGCTTGGGCTGATTACCCTGTTATTCTGGTGGTGGCTGCCCCCCCGCCGTCATGGCCGCCGGCTGATACCTCCGCCAGAACCGGTGCCTGAATACCGGCGACACCTGTTACTGTGTGTATTCCGGGAATGACAGCCAAGGTAAGACTTTCTTATCTTTTGCGTTGATTACCGGAGACATTAATCGTGTATAGACTTTTTTACTTCTGTTTGCTGCTTGTCACCCTGAGCGCTCAGGCCACCGACACCGGCTGGCTGCAAGCTCCCGACCATCCGCCTGTGCAGGTGCGGCTGGTACAAAACGGCCCGTTGAACGAGGCCACCGGTCAATATGCCGCCCTGCTGCAGGTGCGTCTGGCTGACGACTGGAAAACCTACTGGCGTTCTCCCGGTGAGGGCGGCATAGCGCCCAAACTCGACTGGCAGACATCACAAAATGTTCAGGCCTTTGACTGGCGCTGGCCCCTGCCCGAGCGCTTTCATCTGCTGGGCATAGAAACTCAGGGTTATCAGCACGATGTGAACTTTCCGGTCTATATCACACCAGAAAAACGCCAGGCACCGGCTACCTTCAATGCCACTCTGACCCTGCCCAGCTGCACCACCATCTGTGTGCTCACCGAATATCAGCTGACGCTGCCGCTGCAGGCTGATGCTCCCCTGAATGAAACCGTTAACCATGATTTTCAGCAGGCGCTGTCGCAAGTGCCGCGTCCGGCAACGCTTGTGCAGGCCGGTGACTGGCGCTGGGACGCAGAAAAAGAACAGCTGGCCATTCGCTTGCTGCACGACGCTGGCTGGAGCAGCCCGAAGGTATTTGTAGACGATACCGACACCGCCGTATTCAGCCAGCCTCAACTCAGCACTACAGGCAACCAACTGGAAGCGCGCTTTACCGTCAGCAGCTGGGATCCGGAGCTCAACCTGCATGACCAACAGCTCACCGTTACCGTGGCCGATGACAGCCTGGCCGAAGAGCTGAGCGCTTCGGTGACCCAAGGCACACTGGCAGCTGCAGCCAGCAGTCAGCCCGGCCTGCTGCTGGTGCTCGGTTATGCCCTGCTCGGCGGTCTTATTCTCAACATCATGCCCTGTGTGCTGCCGGTGCTGGGGCTGAAGCTAAACACCCTGTTACTGGGCGAGCGCAGCCGTGCACAGGTACGCAGACCGCTGCTGCTGTCTGCTGCCGGCATCATGCTGTCGTTCTGGGGTCTGGCAGCCTTTATGCTGTTCCTCACCTGGTCCGGCGCTCAGCTTGGCTGGGGCATTCAGTTTCAGCAGCCGGGCTTTATCGGCTTTATGCTGGCGGTCACAGCCCTGTTTTCTCTTAACCTGTTCGGGTTATTTGAAATTCGTCTGCCCAGCGCTCTGAGTACCTGGCTGGCCACCCGTCCGGGCGGCGGCAACAGCAGCCATCTGCTGCAGGGCATGTTTGCCACTTTGCTGGCTACTCCCTGCAGTGCACCGTTTCTGGGCACCGCAGTGGCGGCGGCCCTGGCGTCATCACCACTGATCCTGATTGCCATCTTTACTGGTCTGGGGCTGGGCATGGCCCTGCCCTGGCTGGTGCTGGCGGCCTTTCCGGGCTTTGTGCGCTTTATGCCCAGGCCCGGCCCCTGGATGGTCAAAGTCAAATGGCTGTTTGGCCTGATGCTGCTGGCCACCAGCCTGTGGTTGCTGTCGCTGCTGTCAGCTACTCTGGGTGGCCCCATCAGCCTGTTACTGGCCGCTCTGTTGGTCATATTGCCGCTCTGGTCCCTGCTGCGCCGTCATGGCATGCGCGCGCTTGTCTTTGGTGCCGCCGGCATCAGCCTGGCCGGTGCGGTACTGGGCGGTGTGGCACTGCTTACCCAGGAGCACTGGGTCACGCCGGCCAAGCCAGAGCTGCCCTGGCAGCCCCTTGATGTAGCCCGCATCGAGCAGGAAGTGGCGGCGGGCAAGCGTGTATTTGTAGATATCACTGCTGACTGGTGCATTACCTGCAAGGCCAACAAGGTGGGCGTGATCCAGCGGGATCCGGTATACAGTGCACTGAGCAAGCATGATGTGGTGCTGATGCAGGGCGACTGGACCCGGCCCGATCCGGCCATCACCGACTACCTGCGGGCCCATGGCCGGGCCGGCATTCCCTTTAATCAGGTGTTTGGTCCCGGCTTGCCCGAAGGACGGGATCTGGAGGTGCTGCTGACCAGCGACAGGGTTATTTCAGCACTGGAAGCGGCACAATGAGCTGGCTTAAACGCTTGCTGGGCTATGCCCTGGTATTGCTGGTGGTGATGACGGCTGTAGATTTATGGCGCAGCCGCAGTCTGCCGGCTTCGGCTGACGCACTGGACGGTCTGGTCACCCTGCAGGGTGTGCCGGTGGATCTGGCCACTCAAAGCCAGCATGAACCGGTGCTGCTGTATGTGTGGGCCAGCTGGTGCGGCGTATGCCGGCTGGTGTCCCCCATGGTGGATCTGGTACCGGGCCGGGTGATGAGTATTGCCATTGCGTCAGGCAGCCGTGAAAAAGTACAGGCCTATATGAACGACAAGGGCTATGACTTTCCGGTGATTAACGATGAAAACAACCGGCTGGCACGTGCGCTGGGCATTGGCGTAACGCCCACCCTGATGATAGTGCACAAGGGTGAACTGAAACTGGCCACTACCGGCTTTACCACGCTGCCGGGCATGATACTCAGACGCTGGCTGGTTCAGTTCGGGGACTAAGGACTGGGGACTGGGGACTGGGGATTGGGGATTGGGGATTGGGGATGCTATTCTCTATTCCCCGCTCCCCATTCTCTGCCGTTAAAACAGCACCCGCCGGCCTTTAAGGCATGTCCGGCAGGTGGGATCCCCCATCAGCGAGCCCAGCTCTTCCGGCGCACAGCGTTTGCCGCAGTGGCTGCATTCATGAAATGACTTCAGCCGCAGGGCAATGCCTTCTTCAACCAGCGCCAGCAACTGCTCCAGGGTGCCGGTATTGCCGTCTACCACGCCCTGAGAGGTGGGCTTGGTCGTTTGCATATCATGATGCCGCCACTCCATGGCAGGCAATAACACTTCCGCCTGACCATGCTGAAACGACACGATAACCAGCACAGGATCGCCGATAAACAGACTTTGGGCTCCCTGCACCGGATAGTTCAGGTGATTAATCAGATGCTGACGCCAGGACTCCAGCGTGGGCGATAACGGCATCGCCAGCAACAGGGCATCCAGCAACTTGGATGGCATATCAGTCCTCTCCCCTCAATAAAGTTCCGGCCCCTGATACGGGGCCGGTGGTTACTCGCGAATAAGATAATCGGCCTGGCCTACCCATTTGTAGCTGGTCAGCTCTTCCAGCCCCATTGGCCCCCGGGCATGCAGCTTCTGGGTAGAGACCGCCACTTCGGCCCCCAGGCCAAACTGGGCACCATCGGTAAAGCGGGTAGATGCATTCACGTACACGGCCGCAGACGGCGCGCCATTAATAAAACGCTCGGCATTAACCAGACTATTGGTCAGAATGGCATCGGAGTGAGCCGCATTGTGTGCCCGCAAATGGGCCAGCGCCGCGTCAACATCGCTCACCAGCTTCACGCCCAGCGTCAGGCTCAGCCATTCGGTATCAAAGTCGCCGTCTTCAGCAGCGCGCACCGTGGCGGGGCCGTTTTGCAATAGTGCCAGTGCCGGCGGAGCAGCCACCAGGGTCACATTTTTTTCCGCCATGCGAACACTCAGGGCTGGCAGCAGGTCAGCGGCAACCCGTTCATGCACCAGCAGCGTGTCTATGGTGTTGCATACACTGGGACGCTGGGTCTTGGCATTATCAATGACCTCAACAGCACGCACCAGGTCGGCACTTTCGTCCACAAACATATGGCCAATACCAAAGCCACCGATAATGACCGGAATGGTAGACTGCTCCTTGCACAGCTGGTGCAGACCGGGGCCGCCACGCGGAATAATCATGTCTACATACTGATCCAGCTTGAGCAAACCGCTCACCCACTCCCGTCCAGGCTCACCGATATACTGCACACAGGATTCAGGCAAATCGCAGGCTGCCAGTGCCTGACGGATCACTTTTACCAGTTCCTGATTGGTATGAAAGGTTTCCCGGCCGCCGCGCAAAATGCTGGCATTTCCGGTTTTCAGGCACAGAGCAGCAATATCGATGGTGACATTCGGGCGAGCTTCATAAATAACGCCTACCACGCCCAGCGGTACCCGGCGGCGGGACAGCCGCATGCCATTTTCCAGCACCCGGGACTCAAGCTCGGCACCCACAGGATCCGGCAGCCGCACCACATTGCGTACATCGTCGGCAATGGCGGTAAGCCGTGCGCTGTTCAGCATCAAACGGTCGAGCATGGCATCACCAATGCCGTTTTCCCGGGCAATGGCCAGATCCTTTTCATTAGCCGCCAGAATGGCAGCCGCGTTTTGCTCAAGCGCACCGGCCATGGCAATGAGGGCCGCATTCTTGGTTTGGGTACTGGCTTGCGCCAGCACATAAGAGGCCTGTTGGGCAGCATCGCCCATTTGTTGCAAATCCATGATATCTCCTACAAAAGCACCAGATCGTCACGATGAATGGCAACACTGCCATAGCCATAGCCAAGCAGTGTTTCTATTTGATCAGAGTGCTGTCCTTTAATATGGTCCAGATCCTGTGCGTCGTAACGACAAATTCCCCGGGCCACTTCCCGGCCGTCGGCATTGACAATACGCACGGCCTCACCCCGGCGAAAACGCCCTTCCACCCGTACTATGCCCTTGGGCAGCAGGCTGGATCCCTTGTCTGTTACCGCCCGCACAGCGCCGGTATCAATATGAATCTCACCATGGGGAGGCGGGCCCGCCAGGATCCAGCGCTTGCGGCTTTCCAGCGGCGTGGCCAGTGCCGGAAAACGGGTACCCACCCGCTCGCCGGCAGCCAGCCGGCCTACCACTTCCGGAATCTGACCGGTAGCAATCACCACATCCACCCCGGCCCGGCGGGCGACGTCGGCAGCCTGCAGCTTGGTGGCCATACCACCGGTGCCCAGACCACTGACACTGCCCCCGGCCAGCTTGCGCAGGGTATCGTCTATGGTCTGCACTTCTTCAATCAGCTGGGCATCTGGGTTATTGCGCGGATCGGCAGTAAAGAGACCACGCTGATCGGTCAGCAGGATTAACAAGTCGGCCTCGGCCAGAATGGCGGCGCGGGCAGACAGATTATCGTTATCCCCCACCTTGATCTCATTGGTGGCCACGGCGTCGTTTTCGTTGATTACCGGAATAATACGGTGATCCAGCAGGGCACGCAGACTGTCCCGGGCGTTGAGATAGCGCTCTCTGTCTTCCAGATCGGCACGGGTCAGCAGCAACTGGCCCACATGCAGGCCATAGATATTGAATAACGACTGCCAGGTCTGGATCAGCTGGGTCTGGCCAACGGCTGCCAGCATCTGCTTGTTGGCCATGGTACCGGCCAGTTCAGGAAAGCCCAGGTGCTCACGGCCGGCAGCAATAGCGGCTGAGGTAACGACAATAATGCGGTGGCCAGCCCGGTGCAGGCTGGCGCACTGGCGCACCAGCTCCACCATGTGTGCCTTGTCGAGATGGCGGGTGCCGCCGGTGAGCACACTGGTACCCAGTTTTACAACAATGGTTTTGCCTTTCATGGAACGCCCTGCGGCTCCTTTACTACACAGCAATGCCGGCATGGTGCCGGCAATTGTTATTTAAAATTTGGTTTTGCGGCGGGCCGAAAAACGCTTAGGCGGGGCTCAGCAGGTGCTTGTCACCAAGCTCCGGTGCCGGGCCGGCACTGAGAGAAAGTTCGTCAAGACAGGCAGCCAGCTTGTCGTAGAAGTCACGCAGGGTACGGGCAACTTCCTCTTCATGCTTGCGGGGAATATCCCGCTCCTGCCACTCACCCCCTTCGCCACCAAAGTGACCAAGACGATAATGAAATTCAAAACTCTGGTCGCTTTTAGGCACAAGCTTCAGCCACCAGCCCCAGAATTCCCGTTTTTCCGGCTCCGCCTTGGCACTGACGCACACCGCCAGGCAATCAAAGAAGTAACCGTCCTGACTGGACTGCTCACTGCGCAGATAGGGGCCAATGGCCGCAAACAGACGCAACAGCTTGCCATGACTTACTGTTTCAGTACTCATAACCACCTCCCTGGTAACTGGCCTATATGTAACGCTTTTTCGCTCAAGAATAAAGGATACGCAGCACTGATGAGCAAAAAAGTCGCAACCATACCTTGCCCCGAATTTAAAGGTGGTCTAGCAACCAGTCACGGGCACGGGTCAAGGCAGTTTCATATACATCCAGCAAGGGCAGTTTATCCAGCACCTGCGCCTGGCCACTGCGGCTGATCCCCGCCAGCGCCTGAATTTCCTGCTCCGGGCATAAAAAGTCATGACGATGGCCAATACTGAGCAGGGGGACGGAGGTTTTTCGTGCCATCAGTCCCTGGGTTTTTAAAGACAGTCCCCGGCAATGATGAAACACGCTGTTCCAGTCGTTACTGATCATGCCCAGCCGGTTGGCCACACTGTCTCTCAGCATGGCCGGTGCCCGCATAAAGCGCTCCTGTTCGCTGAAAAACAAATTGGCGGCACCGGCAATGCTGACGGCAGCCCGCAGCCGGAATGGCTCCAGACTGGCCAGCCGGGCCGCCACATTGCCGCCCATGCGCACCCCCAGCATGGCGACCCGGCGTTCATCAACCCAGGGAATATTCGGCACATAATGCAGCACCGCCTGATGCAGCCGGCTGCTGTCCTGTACCAGAGGCCAGTGAGAAGAGTAACCGATACCGGGCATGTCAACGGTCAGCATGGCAATACCCGCCGGAGCCAGAAAACGATGATAAAAATGCCAGAAGTCGAGCTGCAGGCTGTCCAGGCTACCGCTTACTATCACTAAAGGCAGTGGTCTGTCGGCGGCGGGCAGATGCAGATAACCCTGCACTTCCTTGCCGTTAAAGGGAATACGCAGTTCTTTTAACGGCACCGGCAGCAACCGCCCGGCTTCCCGGTAAGCCTGATTGGCCAGTAACTGAGCCTGCAACGCAAGCCGGTCACCTTTCAGATGAGGATAACTGGCCAGCGAAAAGTAACGGGCCGCGGCCAGAAAGTGCTGCTGAGCCTGATGCTGACCACTGGCCTGACGCGCCTGTTGTTGTGCCGCCGCTCCCAGCTGACTCCACTCAAATACCCAGTGGCCGGGCCCATATTCCACCAGCGTATCCAGCCAGGCATCCACACTGCGCCTGCCGGTAGCCATGGCCATGCGCGCCAGTGTGGCTTCTATTTCGATACTGTCTATGCCCTGCCAGTGCCAGAGAGCCCGCTTTTGCAGCCGGTAAAAGGCGGGCAGATCGGCACCATCTACAAATGGAGCCGGCTCTTGTGGTACTGCCGTGCGCCGGCCGGCATAGCTGATGGTGGATGTTTCAGGAACATGGTGTACAGCTGAAAACAATTGCTCGGTCACGTTGCTTTGCAGGTCTGTCATCGGCACTCCGGCGTCTGAAAATAAAAAAGGCCCCGAAGAGCCTTTTTATCATGCCTGGTCCTGATCGCACAGAGGCGTTACAAAGGTCACGCTCATGTCCCAGGGTTGTTCAATCCAGGTATCCTGGCCAACACGCACTTCAAAGTCATCTACCAGCGGCTCGCCTTTGGGCTTGGCAAACACGGTAATGAACTTGGCCTTGGGATACAGCTCGCGGATCACCTTGGCGGTATTACCGGTATCAACCAGATCATCCACAATCAGGAAACCTTCGCCGTCGCCGTTTACCTGCTTGAGTACCTGCAGATCATCACGCTGCTGATTATGGTCGTAGCTGGAAATGCACAGGGTGTCTACGTGACGAATACCCAGCTCACGGGCCAGAATGGCGGCAGGTACCAGACCACCGCGGCTGACGGCAATAATGCCTTTCCACTGGCTGGCCGGCAGCTGGCGGGCAGCCAGCTTGCGCGCTTCGCGCTGAAAAGAGTCCCAGGTGACGACGAATTTGTTGGACATATAAAAGAACCTTTGGGTGTTGGCTTTAAAACAGAATGGCCACCCGGCAGCCTGCATTGACGGACTGGCGGGCAAACAATGGGCGCATTATAAAGATCGCGCTCATTCTTGACCAGCTAAACAGCTTTTTCGGCGAAGATCCTTCCCCACCATGTTAGACCAAAGTCTAAGACGACTTTATCTCATTTCCCTGAATACATACTTACTTTGTGGGAATTAGTACCTAGAATGAGTTCGGCACGGAATCTGACCACAATAAAAAGGAATTTAATGTGAACTGGCTTCGCTCTCTGACCATCGCAAAACGGCTCTACCTGAATCTGTTATTACTGTCTGCAGGCATTCTTGGTGTCACTCTGCTGATGTTATGGTTTTTTTATCAGAGCCTGGTAGAAGAAAAGCGCACTCAGGCCATGCATCAGGTACAGCAGGCCAGCAGTGTTATTCAACATTATTACGCTCAGCAATTAAGCGGCCAGCTTTCAGAAGCCCAGGCCCGCTCGCTGGCCAAGGTCGCGGTAGCCGGCCTGCGCTATGGCAACGATGACTATTTCTGGATCAATGACCATCACCCCCGCATGATACTGCATCCCATGAAGCCGGAGCTCAACGGTGAAGACCTGAGCGGCTTTCAGGATCCCAATGGCAAGCGGCTGTTTGTTGAAATGGTGCGGGAAATAGAAACCGGTGGCCGCGGCTTTGTACACTATCTCTGGCCCAAGCCCGGCCTGAGTGAACCGGTAGAAAAAGTCTCTTACGTCCAGCTGTTCGACCCCTGGGGCTGGATTATCGGCACCGGTATTTATATTGATGATGTAGAAACTCAGCTGTTTGAGCTGGCAGGCAAGGTCATGCTGCTGATGCTGGGCCTGGGTGCCGTGGCGGTGCTGGTAGCCGTGGTACTGATCCGCAGCATTCTTAATCCGGTAAGTCAGACAGTCAGTGCCCTGAGGGATATTTCTCACGGTGAGGGTGACTTGCGCCAGCGCCTGGATGAAAGCGGCAGGGATGAAATTACCCAGCTCAGCCAGAGCTTTAACCAGTTCTGTGCCCGCCTGGGCGACACCATTCGCCGGCTCTCGCCCATCAGCCAGGAAGTTACGCAGGCATCCGGCCGGCTGTCGGAAATCGTACGTCATAACCGCAGTGTGTCGGAGCAGCAGTCCGCTGAAACCGAGCAAGTGGCCACCGCCATGCAGGAAATGCTGGCCACCAGCAGTGAGGTTGCCCGCTCTGCCGGCCAGGCTGCCAACGCCAGCCGGGAGTCCTCCGTTGCTGCCCAGCAGGGCTCGCAACAGGTAGCAGAGACCTGCGAGCATTCCTCCGCGCTGGTCAATGAACTCAGTCAGGCTCAGCAACGGCTGGGAGCGCTGGCAGAACGTACCAAGGAAATTGGTACCGTGCTGGAGGTGATCCGCACCATTGCCGAGCAAACCAACCTGCTGGCACTGAATGCCGCCATTGAAGCAGCCCGGGCCGGTGAGCAGGGCCGCGGCTTTGCGGTGGTGGCCGACGAGGTACGGGAGCTGGCCACCCGCACCCAAAGTTCCACCAATGAGATTGAGCAAATTATTCATGGTCTTCAGCAGGAGTCGGATGATACTGTCACCCGCATGCAGACGCTGATGCAGCGCGCCGAGGAAACTCAGGGCAGCGCGGTACAGGCAGGTGAGGCTCTGGCAACCATTACCGAGCGCATGACGCTGATTAACGACATGAACAACCAGATTGCCACCGCCGCCGAGCAGCAGCGCCAGACCACGGAAGAAATGAGCCGCAACCTCAGCCGTCTGAGCGAACTGGCAGAAGAAGTGCGCAGCAAAACCCATGAAACCGACAGTGCCGGTACCGCCCTGCTCGGTCTGGGACAGCGGCTGTCAGCAGAAGTTGACGGTTTTAAAGCCTGAGCCTCTCAGATTTTGAGGCCGGTAATGGATAACGGCCGCAGAGGCAGGGTAAGCTGAATGCACTGTTTTATTTGCCGGTAACCGCATGACTTCCATACGTACTTTAGCCCCGGCCAGTGTCTGGGGCTTTTTTGACACCATCTGCAGCATTCCTCACCCTTCCGGCCATGAAGCCGAACTGCGTCGCTGGATCACTCTATGGGCCAACGATCTTGGCCTGGTGGTACAACAGGATGAGATTGGTAACTTGCTTATTAAAAAGCCCGCCAGTCCCGGCATGGAAAACCGCAAGGGAGTGGTGCTGCAGGCCCACCTTGATATGGTGCCTCAGGCCAATGCCGGCACGCAGCATGACTTTACCAGGGATCCCATTCGTCCGCGCATTGACGGTGACTGGGTCTGTGCCACCGGCACCACCCTGGGTGCCGACAATGGCATTGGCATGGCCGCCTGTCTGGCCGTGCTGGCCGACAACACACTCACACACGGTCCGCTGGAAGTGCTGCTGACCGTCGATGAAGAAAGCGGCATGACAGGCGCTTTTAATCTTCAGCCCGGCTGGCTTGAAGGCGAGATACTGCTCAATACCGACTCGGAGCAGGACGGTGACGTTTATATGGGCTGTGCCGGTGGTGTGGATGCCAACATTACCCTGCCCTATCAGGCCGAGCCGGTACCACCAGGCCTGGTGGCGCTGCAGCTGAACATCAAGGGCCTGCGTGGTGGCCATTCCGGCATCAATATTCATGAAGGCCGGGCCAGTGCCAACAAGCTGCTGGCAGAGCTGCTGCATGCCTTCAGCCGGTTTGAGCAAGTGCGGCTGAGCACGCTTGCCGGCGGTACCCTGCGCAATGCCATCGCCCGGGAAGCCAGTGCTGTGCTGGTATTGCCCGAGCAGGACCAGCCCGAACTGCACGCGCTGCTGGCGCAATATCAGCAGCAATACTGCAGTGAGTTTCAGGGTGTTGACGATTTTATTCAGCTAGAACTGCTTCCTTGCGCACTGCCCGGGCGAATAATGAACCGGCCCCTCCAGCAACAGCTGGTGCGGGCTCTGCTGGCCTGCCCTCACGGTGCCCTGGCCATGAGCCGTACCATGCCTGACGTTACACAGACGTCCAGTAACCTGGGAGTCATTGAAACCCGCGATGATCATATTCATGTGCAATGCCTGATCCGCTCGCTGGATAATGCCGGACGAGACAGGGTGGCCGCCATGACCACCGCTGTATTTGAGCTGGCCGGTGCCACCGTGATGCTGGACGGTGCCTATCCGGGCTGGCAGCCCAACCCGGACTCCCCCATCATGAAGCTGGTGCTGGATACGCACAAAGACGTATTTGGCGAGCTGCCGGCGGTTAAGGTTATTCATGCCGGCCTGGAATGCGGTTTGCTGGGCCATGTGTACCCGCACTGGGACATGGTGTCGTTCGGGCCGACCATTCAGGGTGCTCACTCTCCCGATGAGCGGGTCAGCATCAGTGCTGTGGAGCGCTTCTGGCAATTACTGGTGCGCGTACTGGAGCAAACACCCGAGCGCGTCAGTTAACGACAAAGACAAGGCCGAAGACATATTCAGCACAGGGATTTTCGCTTATGATTTGGGCAGTTTATTATGGAGGTGCCCGATGAAAGCAAAATCCCTGTTACTGCTTGGTGTGCTGGTGACCACACCGGCACTGGCCGACAACCTTCTCAGCCGGGCTGTTGATTTTGGCCGTGAACTGCTGGATGAAACCCGCAAGCTGGCCCCGGGTGTGCAGAATGACTACAGCAATGACGGCTACCAGCAAAACCAGGCCCATCCCGATGACGGCCGTGATGCGCCGGCACTGGAGCCGGGCACAGCCACGACAAGCTCAGCGCAGGCACAGAGCAGCGGTCCCGCCGCCGTGGTGGGCAGCGCACAAGCCGCACCGGCGGCCCCACAATCTAATCAGGGCTGGTTTGTGGAAGAAGATCACCTTAAATAACCCGGGAATGGGGAGTCGGGAATAGGGAACCCCTGCTCCCTAATCCCTATTCCCTGGTTTCAACCCCACTCAAACCCGAGCTGGACGCCGCTGTCTTCCCCAGCCAGCTCCGCGCTTATACCCACCAGCCGCACGCCGCGGCCTTCTGCCCGCTCCCAGATCTGTTCACACAGCTTAAGGGCTGACTCCAGCTCGGGCACTGTGGTGCGCCGTGATAGTGTGGTCTGTTCAAAATCGTCAAACTTGAGCTTGATGCACAGACCACTGATGGGCCGTTCAGCCAGCCGGCGCAGCAGTTCCGGCCAGAGCTGCTGTAATATTTCCCTGCCCTGCTCAGCAGCATAAATATCCGCAGCCAGTGTGGTTTCCACGCCCACCGATTTGCGTACTCTGTCGGTCTGCACCGGCCGTTCGTCAACGCCCTGAGCCCGCTGCCACAGCGCATAACCAAACTTGCCGAAATGGCGCACCAGAGTGTCTTCACCGGCAGCCACGGCCTGATCGCAGGTTTCCAGCCCCATGGCAGCGAGTTTTTCTGCGGTTTTCTGGCCTACACCGGGAATCTTGCTCAGTGCCAGGCCACGCACATACTCAGGCACCTTCCCCGGTGACAGCACAAAGAGACCATCGGGTTTGTTTTCATCAGAAGCAATTTTGGCCAGAAACTTGTTGGGTGCCACGCCTGCCGAAGCAGTCAGCTGCAGCTCGTCACGAATGGCCCGGCGTATATCCTCGGCAATTAAGGTGGCGCTGCCGTTAAACAGCGGGCTGCCGGTCACATCCAGGTAGGCTTCATCAAGGGAAAGGGGCTCAACCAGCTCGGTGTAGCGATAAAAGATGGCACGGATTTGCTGAGATACCCGCTTGTATTCCGCCATATTACCGCGAATAAGCAACAGATGAGGGCACAACCGCAGCGCCTGATGACTGGGCATGGCCGAGCGCACACCAAACTGACGCGCCGGGTAGTTGCAGGTGGCAATCACTCCCCGCCGGCTGGCACTGCCGCCAATGGCCAGAGGAATGTCCCGCCACTCAGGGTGAGCCCGCATCTCCACGGCGGCAAAGAAACAGTCCATGTCCACATGAATGATTTTACGCATAACGACAATGCGGGGATTAGGGAATAGGGATTTGGTTTTCTGTCACTCCGGCGCAGGCCGGAGTCCAGAGCGGATGACACAGTGGCCTGCAGGATGGATTCCGGCTCGAGGGCCGGAATGACCAAGTCCCTGGTCCCCAATCCCTAGTCCCTGCTTTTAGATGATGCGGTTTTCTTCCAGCATTTGGCGGCGGGCTTCTTCCTTGGCCATTTTCTTTTTGCGGTTGTCGCATGGATCCGGGCAGTCACAGGCTTTTTCTACACCAATGCCACCCAGGCCGCCGCAGGAGCCGGAAATGGTCTTGCGCTGAATAATATAGCCAATGGCCATGGCCGCCACCACCAGCGCAAAGACGCCAAAAGTAATCAGAAAATACAGCATATCAACCTCTTAGATACTTCTTGAAGGCGCTGGACATATCCACTTTAAAGCCATCGTCCGTTTTGGTCAGCAGATAGACCGCCAGCCCCCGCTGCTCGGCAAATGCCAGTGCTCGCTCGGTTCCCATCACCGTCAGCGCCGTGGCCAGACCGTCTGCCATCATACAGGACGGATGAATGACTGTCACCGACGCCAGCCGGTGAGTAATGGGCTTGCCGGTAGCCGGATCAATGGTATGGGAAACCCGCTCACCATCCAGCTCGTAGTAATTACGATAATCACCGGAAGTCGCCACACTGGTACCGGCAATGGTTACCACCTGCTGTACCATGCCCTCACCTGCACCGGGTTTTTCCACCGCTATACGCCAGTCCTGACCATGAGCATTCAGGCCCCGGGTTCTCACCTCACCACCAATTTCCACCAGATGATTGGTCAGCCCCTGCTCGGAGAGGTATTCCGACACCGCATCCACACCAAAGCCCTTGGCAATGGACGACAGGTCCACATAAAGCCCGGGCAGGGATTTTTGCAGATAGTCACCATCGGCACGGGTGATCACCGACAGGTGAGCCAGACCGGTCTCGGCCTTGGTCTCTGCCAGCTGTTCATCACTGGGAATATGCGTTGGCCGGGCGTCAGGGCCAAAGCCCCACAGGTTGACCAGCGGCCCGACGGTCACATCCAGAGCGTCGTTGCTGTCCCGCCCCAGCTGCAGCGCGGCAGTTACCACCTTGGCGGTGTCGCTGGATACCTTAAAGGGAGCCTGGTCCCGATACTGGTTAAACCGGCTCAGCTCGGAGTGTTCACGGTAAGTGGACATTTGATCATTGACCAACTCCAGCCGGCGGTCGATTTCAGCCTGCAATACCTCGGCCTGGCTGTCACCGGCACCCACTACTTTAACGGAATAGTAAGTACCCATGGTGTTGCCAGTCAGGTGCAGCTGAGTTGCAACATCATCTGCCGGCCGGCAGGCCGCCAATAAAAAGGCCAGCCCCAGTGGGGCCAGCCAGTTAATTACGCGAATCATCATTTGTGATTAACCACCAAAGTCATCCAGCATGATGTTCTCGTCTTCAACGCCCAGGTTCTTGAGCATGTTGATAACGGCGGCGTTCATCACGGGCGGTCCACACATGTAGAACTCACAATCTTCCGGCGCTTCGTGATCCTTCAGATAGTTTTCATACAGTACGTTGTGGATAAAGCCGGTGTAACCGTCCCAGTTGTCATCGGGTAGCGGATCACTCAGGGCCACATGCCACTGGAAGTTCTCGCACTGTTCCTGCAGACCGTCAAAATCTTCCACATAGAACATTTCACGCTTGGAACGGGCACCATACCAGAAGCTGATCTTGCGCTTGGAGTTCAGGCGCTTGAGCTGGTCAAAGATGTGCGAACGCATCGGCGCCATGCCGGCACCACCACCAATGAACACCATCTCGGCATCAGTATCTTTGGCGAAGAACTCACCGAAGGGACCGGAAATGGTGGCCTTGTCGCCGGGCTTCAGCGACCAGATGTAGGAAGACATCTTGCCGGGAGGCGCGGTCCAGTTGCTGGGCGGCGGCGTGGCAATCCGCACGTTCAGCATAATGATGCCTTCTTCTTCCGGATAGTTGGCCATGGAGTAGGCGCGAATGGTTTCTTCGTCTACTTTGGACTCCAGATCAAAGATCTTGAACTTGTCCCAGTCTTCGCGGAATTTCTCCGGTACATCAAAGTCTTTGTACTTGACGTGGTGAGGCGGCGCTTCAATCTGAATATAACCACCGGCGCGGAAAGGTACGCTTTCGCCGTTGGGAATCTTCAGCTTGAGTTCCTTGATAAAGGTCGCCTTGTTATCGTTGGAGATAACTTCACAGTCCCACTTCTTGATGCCGAACACTTCTTCCGGCAGCTCGATCTTCATGTCCTGCTTAACGTTCACCTGACAGGACAGACGCTCGCCTTCGCGAGCTTCACGCTTGGAGATGTGATCCAGCTCGGTAGGCAGAATTTCACCGCCACCGTCCAGTACCCGCACCCGGCACTGGCCACAGGAGCCACCGCCACCACAGGCAGAAGAGACGAAGATACCGTTGGCCGCCAGAGCACCCAGCAGCTTGACACCGGCACCGGATGTGATCGCCTTATCGGGATCGTCATTGATGCTGATAGTCACATCCCCTTCCGCGACGAGCTTGGACTTGGCAAACAAAATGATGCTTACCAAAGCCAGCACGATCACGGTGAACATGACCACACCTAAAATGATTTCCATCGTTTATTCCTTTTCCGTCACTGGGTTTACAGAGAAATGCCAGAGAAAGACATGAAGCCAAGGGCCATCAGACCGGCGGAAATAAAGGTGATACCCAGACCACGCAGGCCATCGGGCACATCCGCATACTTCATCTTCTCACGCAAACCGGCCAGCAGTACGATAGCCAGCATCCAGCCCACACCGGAACCAAAACCGTAGACGATAGACTCGCTAAAGTTGTAGTCCCGCTGCACCATGAACGACACGCCACCAAAGATGGCGCAGTTTACGGTGATCAGCGGCAGAAAGATGCCCAGGGCGTTGTAAAGTGCCGGAAAGAACTTATCCAGGGTCATTTCCAGGATCTGCACCAGCGCCGCAATTACCCCGATAAAGGTAATGAAGTTCAGGAAGCTCAGATCCACCCCTTCAGTCAGGGCACCGTCTTTCAGAATGAAGTTGTAGATGAGGTTGTTAACCGGCACTGAAATAGTCAGTACCACAATAACCGCCACACCCAGACCAAAAGAGGTCTTTACCTTTTTGGACACCGCCAGAAAGGTACACATCCCCAGGAAGAAAGCCAGGGCCAGGTTCTCGATGAACACGGAACGAACAAACAGACTCAGATAATGTTCCATCTTTTACTCCTTGGCCTCCACCTGCTCGGGGCGGAAGGTACGCAGTACCCAGATAAAGCCACCAATAATAAAGAAGGCGCTCGGCGGCAGCAGCAGCAGACCGTTGGCCTGATACCAGCCACCGTTTTTGATCAGCGGCAGAATTTCAATGCCAAACCAGGTGCCGGAGCCAAACAGTTCACGAATGGTCGCTACTACCAGCAGGATAAGACCATAACCCAGACCGTTACCGATACCGTCCAGGAACGACATCATGGGCGGGCTCTTCATGGCATAGGCTTCGGCGCGGCCCATTACGATACAGTTGGTGATGATCAGACCTACGAATACCGACAGCTGCTTGGAGATGTCATAGGCATAAGCTTTCAGGATCTGGTCCACCACGATTACCAGAGAGGCGATAATCGCCATCTGGGCAATAATCCGTACCGAGTTGGGGATCTGGTTGCGGATAAGTGAGATAAACAGGTTGGAGAACGCTGTTACCGCAATTACCGCCAGCGACATTACAAATGCCGTCTGCATCTGCGAGGTCACCGCCAGGGCAGAACAGATACCCAGCACCTGAAGGGCGATGGGGTTGTTGCCAATGATGGGACCGAACAGAACCTTTTTCATTTCAGCTTTATCAGCCATTGTTCAGTTCTCCTTCACGAACCTTGGCCAGGAAAGGACCAAAGCCTTTCTCACCGAGCCAGAATTCAAAGGTTTTTTGCACACCGTCGGAAGTCAGGGTTGCGCCAGACAGGCCATCAACACTGGAAGGAGCACCCTGAGGAGCACCGCCCTTCACCACTCTCAGTGCCGGCTTGCCATTTTCATCAAACAGCTTTTTGCCAACAAACTGAGCGCGCCAGTTAGGGTTTTCCACCTCACCGCCGAGTCCGGGAGTTTCACCCTGCTCGTAGTAAGTGATGCCCTTGATAGTGTTGCCATCGGGTGCCACAGCCACAAACGCATACATGGTAGACCACAGGCCCTGGCCATGTACCGGCAGAATGATGCTGTCCAGCTCGCCGTTTTCGTTCTTGGCCAGGTAAACCGGGGCCAGGTTGGCACGGCGGCGAATGCCGGCGGGATCTTCATCGGGGCTCAGCTTGATGCTGGTGGCCGGATCCTTGGCGGCATTGCGCTGGTTGTAGCCGGCAGCGGCTTCGTCAGTGAGCTGACCGGTGGTCAGGTCAAGCAGGCGTGCTTCAATGAAACGGTCATAGGTTTCCGCTACATCTTCACGGCCCAGACCGGCCACACTGACAATGTTGGTCTGCACGTCCAGCGCCTGATTACGCTGCTGAGTCGGCTTCAGCGAGACAGCAGCCCCGGATACAATAATGGAGCAGACCAGGCACAGGCCGCCAACAACGGCAAAGGTTCTGCCGATAGATTCTTTCTTAGCCACGGGCCAGCCTCCGTTTGATATTTGCCTGAACCACGAAGTGATCGAACAGGGGAGCGAACAGGTTGGCGAACAGAATGGCCAGCATCATGCCTTCAGGGAAGGCCGGGTTGACCACACGGATCAGCACCACCATCAGACCAATCAGGGCGCCGTACCACCATTTACCCTTGTTGGTAAAGGAGGCAGAAACCGGATCGGTGGCCATAAACATCATACCGAAAGCAAAACCACCCAGTACCAGGTGCCAGTACCATGGCATGGAGAACATGGCGTTGGTATCGGAGCCGATAAAGTTGAACAGGGTGGCAGTTACGACCATACCCACCATCACACCGGCCACAATGCGCCAGGAAGCAATGCCCATATAGATGATGAACAGACCACCAATCAGAATGGCAAGGGTAGAGACTTCACCGATAGAGCCCTGAATGTTACCGATAAAGGCATCCATCCAGCTGATGACAGCACCGGTGTTGGCGTCCATCAGCGCAGCCTGGCCGCCGGCAGCCCACTGTCCCAGCGCAGTCGCGCCAGAGAAGCCGTCTACGGCAGTCCAGACGGTGTCACCAGAGATCTCGGCCGGATAGGCAAAGAACAGGAAAGCACGGCCTGCCAGTGCCGGGTTAAGGAAGTTTTTGCCGGTACCGCCAAAGATTTCCTTGGCCATGACCACACCAAAGGTGATGCCCAGCGCCGCCTGCCACAGCGGCAGGGTTGCGGGTACGATCAGTGCGAACAGTACGGAAGTTACGAAGAAGCCTTCGTTTACTTCATGCTTGCGCACAGAGGCAAACAGCACTTCCCAGAAACCACCGACAATAAATACCGTCAGGTAGATGGGCAGGAAGTAGGTGGCACCCAGCAGCATTTTACTGCCCCAGCCGGCACCTTCGCCCAGGGTCGCCCCCAGACCACTGGCCAGACTGTAACGCCAGTTGCCATCAATCACACCAGCCAGATCGGCCGGGCTGTACATGCTGGTGAGGGCCGCAATGGCCTGGCCACCGGCGTTGTACATACCAAAGAACATGGCCGGGAAAGTGGCCATCCACACCATGATCATGATGCGCTTCAGATCGATGCTGTCACGTACATGGGAGGATTTACGGGTAACCATGCCCGGAGTGTAAAGTACGGTAGCAACCGCTTCGTACAGAGCGTAAAACTTCTCGTATTTACCGCCCTGCTCAAAGTGGTGCTCCATGTTTTCCAGAGTCTGCTTTAAGCTCACTTCTTAGCCCTCCAGCTCAATCTTGGTCAGGCACTCACGCAACACCTGGCCATAATCGTATTTGCCCGGGCAAACATAGGTGCACAGCGCCAGATCTTCTTCATCCAGCTCCAGGCAGCCCAGGCTTTGGGCGCTGTCGGTGTCACCGGACAGCAAATCACGCAGCAACAGGGTCGGCAGAACATCCAGCGGCATCACGCGCTCATAGTTACCAATTGGTACCATGGCACGGGCAGAGCCGTTGGTGGTCGTGGTCAGGTCAAACAGCTTGCCCTTGGCCAGATGGCCCAGGTAAGCACGGGTAACCGAGAACTTGTTGGAACCCGGAGCCAGCCAGCCGAACAGTTCCTTCTCGCGGCCTTCCTTCAGTGCGGAGACCTGCAAATGGTAGCGACCCAGATAAGCATGCGGACCATTAGCGTTGGTGCCGGCCAGTACCGAGCCGGAAATCACGCGGTTTTCACCCTCCTGCAGCTCGCCGGCAGTCAGCTCATCCAGAGATGCGCCGATACGGGTGCGCAGCAGGCGGGGCTTGTTCACCACGGGGCCGCCCAGAGCAACCACACGGTCGGTGCAGATTTCACCGCTGGTGAACAGCTTGCCAAAGGCAATCACGTCCTGATAGTTGATGTACCAGACCACCTTGCCGGGTACCACAGGATCAATGAAATGAATGTGGGTACCGGCCAGACCAGCAGGGTGCACACCGCTGAAAACGTGTTCTTTTACGTTCGCGGAGTTGGCCTGTGGCAGGCTGCCTTCACCTTTACATACATGCACCTGGCCGTCGGTCAGGCGGCTCAGCACCTGCAGACCATCGGTAAACGCCTGGGCGTTTTCCTTGATCACCAGCTCGGCATTGGCACTGAGCGGGTTGGTGTCCATGGCGGTCACAAAGATGGAGCGCGGAGCAGAGTCCAGCGCCGGCACCTTGCTGAAGGGGCGGGTACGAAGCGCAGTCCACATGCCGGATTCAACCAGCTGCTCCTGCACAGTTTCACGTTCCAGTTTGGCCAGTTCGGCAGAGCTATAGCTTTGAAAAGTAATCTGCTCTTCGCTGTCGTCTACGGCAATAACAACAGACTGCAAAACACGCTTGGCACCACGGTTGATTTCAACCACGGTACCTGCGGCGGGAGCTGTGAATTTAACGCCAGGATTCTTTTTATCTTCAAACAGAATCTGACCTTTCTTGACGCGATCCTCTACCTTGACGTGCATGGTAGGGCGCATACCCACATACTCCTCGCCCAGCGTAGCAACGCGCTTGATGGAGGGACCATCGTAGATTACTTGCTCTGGTGCCCCGGCAATTGGGAGGTCCAGTCCTTTTTTAATTGTAATCATACTCACTTGCACTACTTGTTAGGGGAAGACAGGTACTTGCCATGAAAAACATGACAACATGCTGATGAGTCGCTACCGGCATGTTGGCATCGCCCTGACAACAGCACGACTACACTCCGGTAACATCCAGCCCGATTTAAAAGGCGCGTAATTCTAGCACTTTTAAAGCGGCGGCTGCCACGGCAATTGCTAAAATTTACCGCCGCAGTCAGTAAAACCCGCTTGTTTCATTTTTCACCAAGCAAAAATAAGGCCATGATTTTCAAGGCAGAATCATGCTTTGGTCGCACAAGGCGGAAAAATGGAAGTGATTTCCAGTCACATCGGGCTGGTAACAAATCTGCTAACCACAAATAACAGATGTCTTAAACCGACACTCCCGCCTTGCCCATGCAGTTGGGGCTGTCGGGCACACCGCCACGGGCACGCCATTCGGCAGGCGTCAGGGTATGCAGTGCCAGCGCATGCACACCACCGGCCAGCTCCTCGGCCAGCAGGGTGTTCAGGGTACGATGACGGGCCAGCAGCCGCTGACCTTCAAAGGCATCGCTCACCACCACCAGCTTGAAGTGGGTTTCCGAGCCGGGTTCCACTCTGTGCATGTAGCTTTCATTTATCACGTCCAGATGCTCAGGTGACAGCGCAGCCATCACTTTTTGTTCAATGGTGTTCTGAATCGACATGTTAATCTCCGGTGATATTCACAACAAAGGACAGGTCCGACGCTCGGGCACTTTCACCCGGTGCCGGCAAACCGCCGAAATGTGAGGTTGATACGCAAATTTGAATCCCGGGCCATTTTGGGCAGGGCATGCTGCCAATGATGCTGCATTTGCCCCGCCATCACCAGCAGACTGCCGTGCTCCAGCCATAATTCACGCTGCTCCCCCTGATGATGACGCAGCAAAAAACGCCTGCCTGCTCCCAGGCTGACCGACGCTATCATGGGGTCCCGGCCCAGCTCGGGCTCATTGTCGGCATGCCAGCCCATGCTGTCCTGGCCGTTGCGGTAACAATTAAGCAGCACACCATCAAAGGGCTGACCGCAAATTCGCTCAAGACGGCCGGCTATTTCCTTTACCAAAGGATGCCAGGGCTCAGGCGCACGCTGCCGGCCGGAATAACGATAGGGCCAGTCGCCCATCCAGCAGGACAGCCGCGGCTCATTCAGCTCACGACCAAACATCATTAACCGGTGCTGCTGCCAGGGAATGCTTTGCTCAAGCTCGGCCTGCCAGGCACCGGCTTCGGCGGCAAAGGCGTCCGGCCACCATAAAAGACGGCCCTGCTTGAGCGTGAGCCACTCTGGCTCTGACCATAGCTGCATGCTGATTTTCCTCTTTAAACTGCTAAAATGCCGCTCTTTGCAAATAATCAGGCATCAACCCCATGAATCATCACTTTCCTCTTGCCGAGGGCGGCGAGCTGACGCTGCACCGCTACCCCCGCCAGGCCCGCCACGGTCTGCAGGCCTGGGAAGCGGCGGACGAATATATCATGAACGAACTGGCCACCCTGGAGTGGGACCGGACTGCTCCCCTGGTGATTCTTAACGATGGCTTTGGTGCCCTGACGCTGGGCCTGCACCAGTACCGGCCCTTTACCGTTACCGACTCCCGGGTAGCCGGGCTGGCGCTGGCTGCCAACGCCGCCGACAACGGGCTTGAGCCTGAGTGGCACTCGCTCACCAGCCTGGACGAGTTGCCCGCCGCGCCCGGCCTGGTGATCCTCAAGCTGCCCAAGACCAATGCCATGCTTGAACACCAGCTCGCCGCCATCAGCCGGGTAGCGGGGCCAAACACGCGAATAGTGGCCGGTGCCAAGGCCAAGGACGTGCATACATCTACTCTGACGCTGTTTGAGCAGTTGCTTGGCCCCACCCGCACCAGCCTGGCCTGGAAAAAGGCGAGGCTGATTTTTACCGAGCGGAATATGGCCATTGCCCCCTCTCCCGCGCCGGCCCCGCTGGCCTGGCCGCTGGAGGGCAGCGCCTTCACCATTTATAACCATGCCGCTGTGTTCTCCCGCGCCAGCCTGGATATTGGTGCCCGCTTTATGCTGGAGCAGCTGCCCGCCAACCGGCCGGGCAGAATCATCGACCTGGGCTGCGGCAACGGTGTGCTCGGGCTGATGGCCCTGGCCCGCAATCCGCAAGCCACCGTCACCTTTGTGGATGAATCCCATATGGCAGTGGCCAGTGCCCAGCTTAATGTGGAGCACAACCTGCCCGATGCCCTGCCCCGGGCGCGCTTTATGGTCAATAACTGTCTTGACGGCGTAGCCCCCGACAGTGCCGATCTGGTGCTGTGCAATCCGCCCTTTCATCAGCAGCAGGCCATTACCGATCATATTGCCTGGCAAATGATGACCGATGCCCGCCGGGTACTGCGCCGGGGCGGCGAGCTGTTACTGGTGGGTAACCGCCACCTCGACTATCACCAGAAACTTAAACGACTGTTCGGTAATCAGCGAGTAGTGGCATCCAACCGCAAATTCGTTATTCTGAGAGCCATTCATACCGCCTGAAGGACCTGTTCATGAATCGTATCAAATGGTTAACTATTCCCCTGCTGGCCCTGGGCCTGTCTGCCTGTGCCAGCTATTACCCTATAGCGGTAGATGTAAATCCCGCTACCGCCAACGTGAGCGGCGGTGTTTATCGTGGCCAGACCCTGGCGCTGTCCAGCAGTGACAACCGCAGCAGTGACTTCATCATTCAGATTGAACAAAAAGACAAATCACCGGTGGTGGTGGGAGCGGCCAATAATCTGCGGCTGCAGCTGGAGCAGGCGCTGGCGCAAGGGTTCAGCACGCAGGGAGCCTTTATTGAGCAGGGTGCCAACACCCGCGCTACCCTGGAGCTGCAGGAAGTACTGGCCCGGGTGATCCGCGGTCATATCAGCTATGACGTGGTACAGAAGGTAAGAGTACAGCTGGTGCTGGAGCGCAACGGCCAGCGCATTACCAAGCAATATCGCCGCAGCGCCCAGCAGGAATTTCCCGGCCGTCTGCATCCGGAGCTGGACAAGGTCACCGATGCCCTTAACCGTCAGCTGAGCCTGATGGTGCAGGACATACTGGCCGATCGTGACGTACAAAGCTTTATTAACGGTAACTAAATGAAAAACATATTAATCCTGCTGGCGGGCCTGCTGTCCGCCACCGCCCTGGCCGGCCCCCGCGTGGAGCTGGTCACCAGTCTGGGCACCCTGGAAGTGGAGCTGAACGAACAGGCCGCCCCCAAGACAGTGGCCAACTTTTTGAGCTATGTGGACGACGGCAGCTATGCCGGATCCATTTTTCACCGGCTGATCCCAGGGTTTGTGGTTCAGGGTGGCGGCTTTACTGCCGATTATGAGCGTCTGCCCACCCGTGATCCGGTGCAGAATGAGTCGGGTAATGGTCTGTCGAACAGCACCGGCACCATCGCCATGGCCCGCACTCAGGATCCACACAGCGCCACCCGCCAGTTTTATATCAACCTCGCTGATAACACCTCGCTGGACGGCGGCCGCCGTGCCGGTTACACCGTCTTTGGCAAAGTGGTAAAGGGTGAGGACGTATTGCAGCGCATGGCTGCCGTCCCCACCGGCATGAACCTGCAGCTGCGCTCCCGGGAAGTACCGGAAGAGCCCATTATTCTTGAGCAGGTTCGTCGCCTGCCCGGAGAATAACCATCAAAACCCGGGCACTGAAATGGCAGCAAAGTCTGTCGCTCTACACTGAGCGGCGCGTACTGATTATGCTGGCCCTGGGGTTTTCCTCCGGCCTGCCGCTGCTGCTGGTGTTTGGCACCCTGTCGTTCTGGCTGCGTGAAGCCGGCGTCAGCCGCACCAGCATTGGCTTTTTCAGCTGGGTGGCGCTGGCCTACGGGGTAAAATGGCTGTGGTCACCGCTGGTAGACAGGCTGCCGCTGCCACTGTTATCCCGTATGATGGGCCGGCGGCGCAGCTGGATGCTGTTTTCCCAGCTGATTATTATGGCGGCGCTGGCGGGCATGGCGTTTTCTGATCCCACCGTCAGCCTGGTGCAACTGGCACTGTTTGCGCTTGCCGTCGCGTTTGCTTCAGCCACGCAAGACATAGTGATAGACGCCTATCGCATAGAGTCAGCTCCGGAGCGGCTGCAGGGGGCGCTGGCTGCCGCCTACATGACCGGCTACCGGCTGGCGATGATCATGGCCGGGGCCGGTGCGCTGGCCATTGCCGCCTGGGCCGGCTCCGACATCAGCTACAGCATGTACGGCTGGCAGGTGGCCTATCTGACCATGGCCGGCTGCATGCTGGTGGGTGTACTGACCTGCCTGCTGCTGCACGAGCCGAAGGTAGACCTGGGTGAGCAGCAACGGTCTCAGCAGGAGCACAAGGCGCAGCTGGTAAACCGGGGCTGGCCGGCCTGGCTGGCCGGCTTTCTCGCATTTGGCAAAAGCGCCGTGGTCAACCCCTTTGCCGACTTTTTTCAGCGCTATGGCTGGCATGCTCTGTTGATCCTGAGTCTGATTGCCAGCTATCGGGTGGCAGATGTCGTCATGGGCGTGATGGCCAATCCCTTTTATGTGGATATGGGCTTTACCAAAACCGAAATTGCCACCGTGACCAAGGTGTATGGCGTGATAATGACGCTGCTGGGCGCCGCCCTGGGTGGTGTGCTGGTGGTGCGCTTTGGCACACTGCGCATTCTGATGCTGGGTGCCGTGCTGACTGCCGGCACCAATGTACTCTTTGCCCTGATGAGCCAGCTGGGCCCGGATGTGCGCCTGCTGACGGTGATTATCTCGCTGGATAACTTAAGCGCCGGCATTGCTACCGCTGCCTTTGTGACTTATCTCTCCAGCCTGACCAATGTGGCCTTCTCTGCCACTCAATATGCGCTGTTCAGCTCAGTGATGCTGCTGCTGCCCAAATTTATGGCCGGCTTCTCGGGAGTGGTGGTGGACGCCATGGGCTATGCGGTCTTCTTTACCGGCACCGCCGCCCTTGGCCTGCCGGTGCTGGTACTGATTGCGGTGGTCGCCCGGCGGGTCGGCAAGCTGGAAGCCGAAAGCTAGAAGCCATGCCGGGTACGAAACCCGGCCTTGGCTGCCTTAATCCCGAAAGTTATTAAACTGCAGCGGCTGCTCCTGCTCTTCGGCGCGCAGCAGGGCAATCACCTGCTGCAGATCGTCCCGCTTCTTGCCGGTAACCCGCAGCTGCTCGCCCTGAATGGACGCCTGCACCTTGATTTTGCTGTCTTTAATCTTCTTTACCAGCTTTTTTGCCAGTGCACTGTCAATGCCCTGCAGAAAGCTCATTTCCTGCACATGGCGTTTTCCGGTGCGATTAATGCTGCCGGCGTCTAGCACCCGTACATCAATGCCTCGCTTGATTAAGGCACCGCGTAATATGTCACGCATCTGCTGCAGCTGCATGTCGGCTTCTGCTTCCAGCTTTACCTTGTTGTCGTTCAGCTCAAAGCTGGCTTCCACACCACGAAAATCATAGCGGGTGGTCAGCTCGCGGCTGGCGTTTTCAACAGCGTTGCGTACTTCATTCATTTCCACTTCGGAAACAATATCAAAAGAAGGCATGAAAGCTCCTTGAGTAAGCGCCGAAACCGCTGGCAAGCCAAGCGGTTCACGGCTAACGTATGGGATCAATAACGCAGAATAATATCAAAAAACCGGAGAGAGAATGATGCGTGAGTGGACCATATTGGGAGCTGGCGCGCTGGGCTGCACCTTTGCTGCTTTGCTGACCGAACAAAAAAGGCCGGTATCGCTGATGCTGAGCGACCGTCGCCGCCGACATTTTCACCCGGCATTTGAGTTTATTGCCCTGAATGAGCGCCGCCGGCTGGTAAGCCCTCACTACCGTTTTGCCGAGCAGGCAGCCGATATTGAGTGTTTGCTGGTGATGACCAAAGCCTATCAGGTACTGCCCGCGCTGGGCAGTTTGCGGGGGCTGCCTCGTGAGGTGCCGGTAATATTGCTGCACAACGGCATGGGCATTGCCGAAGACGTAGCCAAACTGCTGCCCCACAACCCGCTGCTGGCCGGCGTAACCAGCCATGGTGCTCTGCGGGAAGGTAACTCACAGGTGCGCCACACCGGTAAGGGCGAAACCTGGCTGGGGCCGGTTAATGAGAAAGGCAAGGCCTTCTCACACCTGACAAAACCGCTGGCCTCAGCCCTGGGGCATGCCGGGTGGAGTGAAGACATACTCTCACTGCAGCGGCGCAAGCTCGCCATTAATGCCGTGATTAATCCGCTCACTGCCTGCCACAATATTTATAACGGTCAGCTCAGTGAGCCCCGCTTTGCCGATGTGGTGGAGCAACTGAGCCAGGAAGTGCACACTGTGCTGAGCGCGCTGGGTGAAACCGAAACCCTGGAGCAATATCGCCGCCGGCTGAACAGTGTAATTGAACTGACCGCCACCAACTATTCTTCCATGCACCAGGATCTGGCCCACGGCCGGCCCACGGAAATTGACTACATCACAGGGTATCTGCTCAAGCACGCCGGTGAACTGCCGGTGCCGGTGTGCCAGCAGCTGTATCAGGAAGTGAAAAAACACGAGGGGCAAGTGTAAAACGCCGTCATGCCGGGCAACGACCCGGCATCTTTCTGCAAACTACAGTGCAACTGCCCTGGACTCCGGGTCAGGCCCGGAGTGACGAATGGTTCATACCGGCTGGAGTTGTTGAGATTCGCATCGCTCATCCCAACCTACCATTCTATTCTCTAGGCTAACTCAGGGCTTATACACCTTTACATTTTCAAAGCCCTGCTCTTTCAGATGAATAGCCTGCAGCCGGCTCATCACGCCGCGGGCACAGTAAAGCAGGTAGGTTTTGTTCTGGTCCAGCTCGCCAAACTGGTTGGCCAGGCGGAAAAACGGCAGACGTATCACTCTGTGGCCGGCCACTTCCAGCGGAGACTGCTCTTCTTCTTCCGGCGCACGAATATCGAGGATCACCTCCTGCTCCGTTACCTGTTCGCTGATTTCCACTTCCGGCACCTCCCATACTCTGTCCAGATCGCGCACGTCTTCCACAAAAGAGGACTGCACGGCGGTGTCGAGCACACCAAAGTCAAAATTGGCTTCTTCTTCTTCCACCTTGCTCAGCACCGCTTTAATGGTGGGCTTTTGCGAAATCACACCGCAATATTCCGGCATTTTTTCCGCATAAGGCGCAGTACCGATGGCCCGCGCCTGATCGATAATGTCCTGCTTGTCGGTGGCGATCAAGGGCCGCAGTATCAGGGTGTCGGTCACTCTGTCGATCACATTGAGGTTGGTCACCGTCTGGCTGGATACCTGGCCCATGGACTCACCGGTAACCAGCGCATTAACCGCCAGGCGCCGGGCCACTTCGGCACCGGCGCGCATCATCATGCGCTTGAGCACCACCCCCATATGGCCCTTGTCGATTTTCTCCAGGATCTCGGCCACCACCCCTTCAAAGGGCACCGAAATAAACTTCACCCGGTGAGACGAGCCGTATTTCTTCCACAAAAAGTGCACCACCTCGCGCACGCCGGCTTCATGCTCGCGCCCGCCCAGGTTGAAGAAGCAGTAATGCACCCGGCTGCCGCGCTTGATGAACTGAAACGACGACACGCCCGAGTCGTAGCCACCGGACATCAGGCTGAGCACACTTTCCTGAGTGGCAATGGGATAACCGCCCATGCCGGCGTGCTGCTTGCTCACCAGATACAGCCGCTCGTCATCCAGTTCCAGATTAATCTGCACATCGGGCTGCTTGAGTTTCACACCGGCGGTGTTGCAACGCTGGTTCAGGCCGCCGCCCACATAGCGCTCCACATCCAGCGAGCTGAACGCCTGCTTGCCCCGGCGCTTGGCACGCACACAAAAGGTTTTGCCGGCAAGCTGGTCACCAAACATGGCCTGGGCGTGTTCCAGAATGTCATCCAGGGAGCTGACCTTGAATTCCACCACCTCCAGAAACGACTGAATGCCGGGAATGCAGCCGAGCGCCTCTGTCAGCTGCTGGCGGCTGGCCTCGTCATTGTTATTGCTGCGTACCACCATCTTGTCCCAGTCCACCCGCACTTTAACAGTTTCATCCAGTGGCCTGAGGGTATTGCGAATGTTGCCCGAGAGGATCTTGCTCATGCGCTGGCGCACCGACTTGCTCTTGATGGTCATTTCAGGATGAAGCTTGATAATAAATTTCATAATTTCGGTACGCTCGAACAACACATAAAAAAATAAGCCCGGCATTATACACGTGCCGGGCTTATGGTTAAAAGAAAAGCAGTTCAGGGGGTGTTGGGCGCAACCGCCTCTACCGGCTCTGTGTAGACCGGCTTGCCCTGAGAAATGGTAATTTCCACCCGCCGGTTAAGGCGGCGGTTTTCAGGTGTATCGTTGGGTGCCAGGGGCTTGGTGTCGGCCAGGCCCATGACCACCATGCGGCTGTCGTCAAAGCCTTCGGTGCGCCTGAGCTGATCCGCTACCGCCAGTGCCCGCTGAGTAGACAATTCCCAGTTGGAGCTGAACAGCTCATAGCCGCTGCCAATGTCGTCGGAATGGCCCGACACCAGAATTTCACCGGGCACATCTTTTACCAGCGCCCCTACCTGGCGAATAACCGGCCAGAACTTGGGCTGCAAAAATGCTGAGCCGGCGGGAAAAGACGCATTTTCCCGAATGCGGATCACCACCTGCTGGCCCAGCGCTTCAATCTCAATGGCGTCCTGTTCAATGGCGCTGCTCAGCTGCTCGGCCATGGCCTGAGCCAGACTGATGGCTTCGGCACTGGTCTGCTCCGGCTGCTGGCTGCCGCTCATGTTGCCATCTTCCCTGCTCTGGCCCGAGGCCCGGTCCGACTCGCCGGGCTGAAAGTCCAGCTCGGCCAGGGTAGAGTCGGTGGTATGCTGCATGATGGTATTAATGGGCGTAGGCTCGGGCCGGCCGGGGCGAAACTCCAGCGCAATCACGGAGGTACCCTTGGGAATTTCCGATACCTCAATCTGATTCTGCACCCCAAAGGCAAACTTCATGCTGCCGGCAATTTGCTTGAACTTGAGCACATCCATTTCGGCAAAGGCCAGCAGCAGCACAAAAAAGCTCATCAGAATGGTGGCCAGGTCTGCAAAGGTGGCCATCCAGGCGGGAGCACCTGCCGGTGCCGGCTTGTTCTTTTTGGCCACTATTCCTCCTTGGTGCGCTTATTCTCTGCCAGATAGTTTTCCAGCAGCGCCTGCAGCACCCGGGGGTTCTGGCCGTCCTGAATGCCCAGCACGGCGTCCATGATCAGCGTGCGGTTAAGACGCTCTTCTTCCGAACGCAAATCCAGCTTGTCGGCAATGGGCAGGGCTATCATATTGGCCAGCATGGCACCGTAAAGGGTCGTTAGCAGAGCAATGGCCATGGCCGGGCCAATGGCCTTGGGATCGTCCATGTTGGCCAGCATGGCCACCAGACCAATCAGGGTGCCAATCATGCCCATGGCGGGAGCTACATCCCCCAGCGAGCGGAAGATTTTGGCCCCCTGCTCCTGGCGCTCGGCATTCAGATCAATGTCTTTTTCCAGCGCGGCTTTCACTACCGCCTGATCGTGGCCGTCCACCAGCATGTTCACCGCCTTTTGCAGAAACGGATTGGTAATTTCTGCTTCTTCCAGCGCCAGAAAGCCGCCCTTACGGGCCGAGTCGGCCAGCTGTACCACCCGCTCAATCAGCTCTTCGGGCTTTTCCAGCTTGAACATAAACGCCTTGCCCGCCACCTTGGCCGCTCCCAGAAACTGGCCCAGGTTGAACTTCATCATCACCACGAACAGTGAACCCACAAACACAATAAAAATGGACGGCACATCCACATACATGGTGATGCTGCCACCCAAAACCATTGCCATGCCAACAAAGGCCAGTCCGCCAATCAGTCCTAGGAGTGTTGCCAAATCCAAAATGGGAGTCCTCTTTCTGTCAATGCGGGCAAAAAACGGCTCAATCTTACCCCTTTGCCCCGGCAGTTGTCGCCGTTGTTGTTATCGGCACAGCGCAAAAATGTTTAACAGCGAAGCAGTTCTGCAACTGAATGTTGCTAATCCTTCGCCAAATTCCGGACAGCGGTGTTACTATTGGCCCAATTTTGCACGTGATTGAACAGAGGATGCCCGTGGCTGCCAAAAAACCGGAAAACATGGACTTTGAAAGCGCCCTCGCCGAGCTGGAAGGCCTGGTGGATCAGCTGGAGCAGGGCGAGCTGAGCCTGGATCAGGCACTTAAATCATTTGAACGGGGCGTGCAGCTGGTGCGTGCCGGCCAGCAACGACTGAGCCAGGCTGAGCAACAGGTAAAAATTCTGATGAAAGACGGCGATACTCTGGCCGACTTTAACCCGGCGGAGAAACCGGCGTGATCACCCAATGGCACCAGCAATATGGTGAACGCATTAATGCTGTTCTGCAGCAGGCCCTTGGCCGGCTGGGTCCGCTCTCACCGCAACTGCGTGACGCCATGGAATATGGCCTGACCCAGGGCGGTAAACGGGTGCGCCCCATGCTGGTTTATGCCACTGCCGGTCTTGCCGAGGATGCGGATCCGGCGGCCGCCGATGCCGCCGCCGCCGCCATTGAATGCATCCATGCCTATTCGCTGATCCACGACGATTTGCCCGCCATGGACAACGACGACCTGCGCCGGGGCCAGCCTACGGTACACAAGGCGTTTGACGAAGCCACCGCCATTCTTGCCGGCGACGCCCTGCAAACTCTGGCCTTTGAGCTGCTGAGCGATGCCGGAGGCCGGCTGCCAGCCGAACGCCGGCTGCAGCTGGTGCAGGAGCTGGCCACCGCCAGCGGCTACGGCGGCATGTGCGGTGGTCAGGCACTGGATATTTATCATGAAGGCCGGCAAATAGAAGCTGCTACGCTTGAAACCATTCATCGGCATAAAACCGGTGCGCTTATTCGTGCGGCCGTGCGCATGGGTGCGCTCTGCTCGGTGTCGGTGCAGCCTGAAGAGCTGGATGCCCTGAGCCGCTACGCCGAAGCCATTGGCCTGGCGTTTCAGGTGCAGGACGATATTCTCGACATTACTGCCAGCACCGAAACCCTGGGCAAAACCCGGGGCAAGGATCTGGAACAGCAAAAAAGCACCTACCCTGCCCTGCTGGGGCTGGACGGTGCCCGAGCCCTGGCCGATCGCCTGCATAACGATGCCCTGGCCGCACTGGCCGGCCTTTCTTACAATACCGACACACTGGAAGCTTTCGCCCACTACATAGTGCAGCGCGAATACTAAATAACGATAAGCCTATGAGTCTGAATATTGCCGATTATCCCACACTGGCCCTGGCCAACCTGCCGGAAGAGCTGCGCAGCCTGCCGCAAGAGCGGCTGCCGGCCCTGTGTGAGGAGCTGAGATCCTATTTGCTGCACTCGGTAAGCCGCAGCAGCGGCCACCTGGCCTCGGGCCTGGGCGTCGTAGAGCTGACAGTGGCGCTGCACTATGTGTATAACACCCCCTTTGACCGGCTGGTATGGGATGTGGGCCATCAGGCCTATCCGCACAAAATTCTCACCGGACGGCGCGAGCGCATGAGCAGCATTCGCCAGCTGGACGGCCTGCATCCCTTTCCCTGGCGGGAAGAAAGCGAATATGACACTCTTTCCGTGGGTCACTCCAGCACCAGCATAGGCGCGGCGCTGGGCATGGCCATTGCCGCCGATGCCGAGCAGCAAAACCGCAAAGTAGTGGCGGTGATTGGTGACGGTGCCCTTACCGCCGGCATGGCCTTTGAAGCGCTCAACCACGCCGGTGATCTGCATAAAGATCTGCTGGTGGTGCTGAACGACAACGAAATGTCCATTTCCGAGAACGTGGGCGCGCTCAACAACCATCTGGCGCGCATTATGTCGGGCTCGCTTTACAGCACACTGCGCGAAGGCGGCAAAAAGGCGCTGGAAATTCTGCCGCCGCTGAAAGAGCTGGCCAGACGCACCGAAGAACATCTCAAGGGCATGGTGGTGCCCGGCACCCTGTTTGAAGAATTTGGCTTTAATTATGTGGGTCCGATAGACGGCCACGACATAGCTGCCCTGACCGATACTCTGCGCAATATGCGCAAGCTCAAGGGCCCGCAGCTGCTGCACGTCATGACCCGCAAGGGCAAAGGCTATTTGCCCGCCGAGCAGGATCCCATTGGTTATCATGGCGTGCCCAGGTTTGATCCCGCCACCAGCAGTCTGCCCAAAAGCACACCGGCCAGCCCCAGCTATTCCGCTATTTTTGGCAACTGGCTGTGCGACATGGCCGGCCAGTGCAACAAGCTGATGGCCATTACTCCCGCCATGCGCGAAGGCTCAGGGTTAGTGCGCTACTCCCGGGAGTTTCCCGACCGCTACTTTGATGTGGCCATTGCCGAGCAGCACGCCGTCACTCTGGCGGCAGGCATGGCCATAGAGGGCAAAAAGCCGATCGTTGCCATTTACTCCACCTTTTTGCAGCGAGCTTATGACCAGCTTATTCATGATGTGGCGCTGCAGAACCTGGATGTGCTCTTTGCCATTGACCGTGCCGGCATAGTGGGTGCCGACGGCCCCACTCATCAGGGTGCCTACGACTTAAGCTTTATGCGCACCGTGCCCAACATGGTGATCATGACGCCGGCGGACGAAAACGAATGCCGGCAAATGCTCTACACCGGCTATATGCACCCCGGCCCCGCCGCCGTGCGCTACCCGCGTGGCGGCGGCCCCGGTGCCGAAGTGAACAGCACCATGACGGCACTGGAAATTGGCAAGGGCCGGCGGCTGCGCCAGGGCAGCAAGATTGCCCTGCTGAACTTTGGTACTCTGCTGCCTGAGGCCGAAGCCGCCGCAGCAGCACTGAATGCCACCCTGGTAGATATGCGTTTTGTAAAACCCCTGGACGAAGCCCTGCTGCTGGAGCTGGCAGCCGATCACGAGCTGCTGGTCACACTGGAAGAAAACGCCATTATGGGCGGTGCCGGCTCGGCGGTAAACGAATGCCTGATGCGGCATAAAAAGCCCATGCCGGTGCTGAACCTGGGGTTACCCGACCGCTTTGTGGAGCAAGGCAGCCAGCAGCAAATCTGGGCCCGCCTGGGTCTGGATGCCGCCGGCATCATCCAGGCTGTGCAGCACTATCAACAGCGTTAACAAGGAGCAGTCAATGTCTGAACGTCCGGTTTTGCAGATTACCCAGCAAATTGATAACGAGCGCACCTGCGTTAATCACCTGCTGTTTCCTGCCGGTGGCGAAAGCCGGTGGCACCGTCATGAACGCGACTATGTCATTGTGCCCATGCAAAACTGTGTGCTGCACATTGATACCGGCGATGGCCCCAAACCAGCAGAAATGCGTGCCGGTGAGTGCTATTACCGGCCGGCCGGCACTGAGCACAATGTGCTGAATAACAGCAGTCAGGATATAGTGCTGATTGAGACGGAGCTGAAATAACCCTCAGGCTCCCGCCACCAGCGTGATTGCAATGGTAGTCATCATCACCCCCACCACAAACTCCAGCACCCGCCAGGCCTGGGGCCGCTGAAAGACCGGAGCCAGCACACGGGCTCCGTAACCCAGACTGAAAAAGAACACCAGTGACGCACAAATGGCACCAAAGGCAAACAGTCCCTGGGCCTGATATTGGGTAGAAATGGAGCCCAGCAGCACCATGGTATCCAGATAAACGTGCGGATTAAGCCAGGTAAAGGCCAGACACATGGCCACGGTTTTCAGCAGCGACTGCTGCGTATCTCCGGCTGCCGTCATGGCATGGCGGTTACTGAAGGCCGATTTAAAGCTTAACAGCGCATACACCGCCAAAAAAGCCGCCCCGCCATAACGGGCCACCGTTTCAATGGCCGGAAACTGCTTCACCATGGCACCAAAACCCGCCACCCCCAACGAGATAAGCACCGCATCAGACAGGGCACACACAGCACACACCACAAACACATGATGGCGCTTAATGCCCTGCTTCAGCACAAAGGCATTCTGGGAGCCAATGGCCAGAATAAGCGAAAAGCTCAAGGCAAAACCGGAAAAAAACGTGGACATGAGTGAACAGCGCCCTGTAAAGAGTAAACCGATAATGGTACAGGCAGACAGAGCCGGAATGTAGCCTTACGGCTGTTTATTCGGCAAGTCACTGAAAGCTGGCACTCCATCTGGCTGTTTACTCCAGTCCGCCTGATGGCAGGTAAAAATGCGCGCCGTGGGCAATAAAGAAATATCAGTGTCCAGACAGCCGGCCGGCACCACCAGCAAGCCGGCTATTTGTGTGTTGGGCAGGGCCGAGCCGCAATGCTTGCAAAAGCTTCTGCTGTGGCGAGTGCCTGGCAGCGTAAAAGACGTGACCGCCGTCGTTCCCGAGATCCACTCAATACTGGCCGATTGCGAGAACAGATTAGCCCCGTGGGCCGAACCGGTGTCTTTCTGGCAGCGCCGGCAATAACACAGATAAAAGCTGTCGAATTTGCCGTTTACCTCAAAACGCACAGTGCCGCACAGGCAGGAGCCGGAATGAATGGTCATCGGAATTCTCTTATGGCGTTAAACTGAAACACATGTCACGCACTGTCAGCTTACTTCCAGCCCATAACTATGCGCAGTTCTGTTTAATTCAGACCCGAAAGCTCCTTTTCAAGCTGATCAATTTCATCTTGCTCTTCTTCAATTTTTTGCTGGTATTTTCGAATATCATCCGCATCTCCATCTTCTTCAGCTTCCTTAAGATCAGCCCGATACGCTGCCAGATCTTTCCTGGCTTCTTCTATTTCTTCGGCCAGCTCCTTGCGAAGGCCTTCAGCCGTGCAATGCTGCTTTGCCTCGGCCAATGCTTTTGCTAACCCAGCCGCTTTTCGGTCATTGCCTCTTTCCTGAGCAATCTTAAGCTGACTCTCTATCTCACAGAACTTTCTGTCGCACCCTTTTAACTCTCCACAGTCCAAGGACGCCAGGGCCGGAGCAGCTGAAAAGAAAAAGAGCAATCCGGAAAGTACAGTAACTGTTACCGTTAACAAAGGGGGTAACGCTTTGATCATAACTCTTCTCCTGAAGCTGGTATAAAAATAAACCATTGTAAACCAGTTTATAGTATTAATGCTGCATGCTGGCAACCCCAGCGCCCGGGCATGCCCGGCGCTGGGGCTGATGGTAAAAAATTATTGTTTAACTAAAACACCGTCGTCTGTTTCATAGTCACTTAATGAAGGGTTAGCGCTGATATCAAGACTTTCCAACGGATTTCCGGTTGCCCACAGCGCCCTCAGTTTAGGGTTATGACTAATATCCAAAGTAGTAATATTGTTATCTGTCAGATTGATGTTCACCCGATAAAACGGACACGTTATTGTTAAGCGGCTTTTTCATACTGTATCGGAGATACATAGTCGAGACTACTGTGCAGCCGCACCCTGTTGTAAAAATACCGGATGTAATAATCCACCTGTTTTCTCAACGA
>NZ_JAWJBK010000028.1:0-7292 GCF_032842915.1 Oceanimonas sp. CAM02 | reverse complement strand
TGGTCAATCTTGAAGATGTCAGGACAGGGTATGTGTTCAGCCCGCAGGCTGAATAAAAGCAGGCATGAGCCGTATACGAGGTCCGTACGTACGGTTCTGTGAGAGGGATGAGGCGGTAACGCCTCACCCTACTCGTTATTTCACGTGTTCACTCATCACTATTCACTTTCGGCGCGTCAGATACACACCGGCTTCCATATGATGGGTGTAGGGGAACTGATCAAACAGCGCAAAACGGCTGATGTGGTGAGTCTGGCTCAGGGTTTCCAGGTTCTGACGCAGTGTGTCCGGATTACAGGAGATATAAACGATATTGTCGTAATCCTGAACCAGCTTTACCGTGTCTTCATCCAGCCCGGCCCGGGGCGGGTCCACCAGTATGGTATTGCACTCATAGCTTGGCAGATCCACGCCTTTTAACCGGCGAAACTCGCGCACGCCGCGCATGGCCTGAGTGAACTCTTCCGCCGACATACGCAGTATGGTGACGTTATCGATGGCGTTGGCAGCAATATTGTACTGGGCTGACTTGACCGAAGAGCTGGAAATTTCCGTTGCCAGCACCCGGCGAAAGTTTTTTGCCAGAGCCAGAGAGAAGTTACCGTTGCCGCAATACAGCTCCAGCAAATCACCGCTGGCACCCTGAGTCACGTTCAGTGCCCAGCCCAGCATTTTTTCGTTCATGCGGCCATTGGGCTGAGTAAAGCTGTTCTCCACCTGCTGATAAATCAGCTCCCGGCCGGACACGTTCAGCCGCTCCAGCACATAATCACAGTCGTGCACCAGTTTCTGCTTTTTAGCCCGGCCAATAATGTGGGCGCTGATGCCTCTTTCTTTCAGCCAGGCGCGCAGGTTTGTCACTTCCGCCTGCCAGTCTTCACCCAGCTGGCGATGATAGAGCAGGCTGATCACCAGCTCGTTGCTGAGGGAAGACAAAAAGTCTACCTGAAACAGCTTGCGGCGCAGCACAGGGCTGGGGCGCAGGGCTTCCAGCAGCAGCGGCATGGCGGTGTTGATGAGCGCAGAGGCGGCCGGAAACTGCTCCACCCGGTATTTTTCCCGGGTGGCCTGATCAAACATGATGTAATAGAGGTCGTCTCCCTCATGCCACACACGAAACTCGGCGCGCATGCGGTAATGCTTGGGGTCGGAGGCAAACACTTCCAGACGGGGAGGGGTAAAGGGAGCGAAAATTTGCTCCAGCCGGGCGGCTTTTTCATCCAGTTGAGTCTGGTAGCTGTCTTGGGTGCTCATTATTCGCCTCACTTTAAAACGGAGCGCAAATTCTACGGCTTGTAGTGAATTTGTCCAGTTGACCAGAGCGGAGCGTGGGCATTTAAGGCGGGTAAAGGCAGGAGCGCTGCTCCGCTCCCGCCGAATAGTAGAGTTACTCTGTGCTGGCCGGCTTTCGGTAGGGGTTTTCCGGCAATTGATCCGCCCGCAGCGGTGGCCGTCGGGCACCTTCTTTGGGGCCGTAGGCGCTGCTTAGATAGGCAAGAATGGTCTCCTCGGTCTGGGCATCAAAGGTCCACAGCCCCTGTTTTTCCTGCATCCAGCGGATCAGTGACAGCCAGTGTTCCCGGCTGCCACTGTTCTGGGTGACCAGTTTGGCGGAATGGCAGGCGGTGCAGTTATTGCGTACCGTCTCCCAGCCGGGAGCGATAATAAAGCCGGTTTGTGGATCCTGCTCGGCAGCCAGGGCGGGTGCCGTTGTCAGGCCCAGCAGCAATGCCAGTGCAGCAGTGCGTATCATGCTAACCTCCTGAACAATTAAACGATTTGCACCGCAATGCGATGGCAGGCGTTATTCAGGTAGCCTTTGGGATTCCAGCCCGGCACTACCATGGGTTGAGCATGGCCTTCGTTATCCACGGCTTTGGCCCAGATCTCGTAATAGCCTTTTTCCGGAAAGCTCAGCTCGCTGTGCCAGTGCTGCCAGGCCAGCCGGTTGGCGGGCTTGCGCAACTCGGCCTTGTGCCAGGTGGCACCAAAGTCGATGGACACATGCAGCTCGGTCACTTCCAGATCACCGGCCCAGGCATGACCCCGCACCTGCAAGGGCTGGCCCAGCTGATGGCTGATACCGGTTTTGGGGAAGGTGATCAGCGACTTCACCGGCATGGATTCGATGATTTCCATGTCTTTATTCGGCACTTGAGTGCCTGGGGCTACCGGATATTTGGGCACGCTGTAAGAGGGGGCCGCCATCTTGTTGCCGTCGTGCACCTGATTGCGGATCACGATTTTCTTCAGCCACTTGCCCGAAGTCGACGCCGGCCAGCCACCACATACCAGCCGCAGCGGGTGGCCATTTAACACCGGAATGTCTTCATCGTTCATGGCCCAGGCGATCAGGGTTTCGTCTTCCAGTGCCTTGGACATGGGCACGCCCCGGGAGATGGCCTCTTTGCCCGGATCGCCGCTGGGGTGAAGGTCGCCGCCGTAATAGCCAATATATACCGCGTCTTTTTTGATGCCACAGGCTTCCAGTACATCCCGCAGCCGCACCCCGGTAAATTTGGGGCTGGCCACGGCACCGGTCGTCCACTGGTTGCCGCTGGCCGCCGGTACATATTCACTGCGGCCGTTACCGCCGCATTCCACCGTCAGCTGATAGCTGTGATGTTCAAACTTTTCTTTCAGCTCGGCAATGGTAAAAGTAGTGGGGTTCTCGCAGGACTCACCGGCGATTTCCAGCGTCCATTTGGCCGGATCCAGCGTTTCTATATTGGGCACCAGGCCGTTGTTGCGCACAAACATATGTTTGGCTGGTGTGATTTCGTCATCCAGCAAATGAGGCGGGGTTTCGGCGTTAATGGGCCTGTCGTTAAGAATGGTCAGCCCTTCTTTGCCGGGCAGTGAAAAAGGCTCGTCGGACTGGGCAAAAGCGGCCGGTATCAGCCCCGCCGGCATATTTCTGGCAAAGGGAATGCTGGCTCCAATGGCAGTGGCCATGGCCAGCAGGCCGCTGCGTTTTAAAAATCCCCGCCGGCTGCCGGGGTCGCTCTCACGGCCCCAGAGCTGCTTATCGGCTTTGATGGGATCTTCACCGTACAGTTCATGAATGCCCTTGTGGGTGGGCTGCTTGCTGTTGTTGGAATCGCTGGCCATAAGGTTCTCTCCCTGTTGCATCTGACACTGCCGATAAGCTTAAAACGGCAGCCTATCAAAAACTGCAAAGTTAAATATATGTTAATTTTAAGTAATTGAGAGCCGGCTCATATTTCACAATGAGTCATGTTTTGCGTTTTTTCTCAAAAATCATGCATATATCTTCAGTTAGCCTTTATAATGCCCGCGCTTTGGTGCCGACAGGCGTAAATGGGAATCCGGTGCAAATCCGGAACTGGCGCGCAGCGGTAAGAGGGAACGAAAGCGACACGGAAGATTCCAGGCACTGCCGCAAGGTGGGAAGCCGTCGCCGTAGGTGGGCTGCCGCCCGAGCTCTCAAGTCCGAAAACCTGCCAAAGAGAGAGTCACAAGGCCGCAGGCCTCACTACGCGAACTAGGGAAAAGAATGTCTAAGAAATTGTTGGCAGCCGCACTGCTGCCATGGGCCGCCTGTGCCCAGAATTCGTCTGAACCTACCTCTATTACCATCTACAACCGGGCAGAGCAGCCGCTCACCAGTGCCCTGGCTCCGGTGGAAGTGATTACCAGGGCCGACATCGAACGCCGCCAGCCTCGTTCTCTGATTGACTTGCTGGAAACCCTGCCAGGTATGCAATTTGGCTCCCAAAGCGGCGGTATTGGTCAGCTCAGCAGCCTGTTTGTGCGTGGCACCGAGTCTGATCATGTACTGGTGTTACTCAACGGTCGCCCCATGGCACAGATGGTGAACTCGAACGTCGACTTCAGCCAGTTGCCGGTGAGCAACGTTCAGCGCATTGAATATATTCGTGGTCCTCGTGCCGCTATCTATGGCTCTCGTGCCATTGGCGGTGTGGTCAATATCATTACCACTTCTAAAGTGAATGATATTAGTGTGGGCGTGACCACAGGCAGTAACGACTACTATGCCGCCGATGTGTCGGTTAACCAGTGGGTCACCGATGCCACCCGGCTGCAGCTGGCCACCGGTTATCGGGAAACCCGGGGCTATGATGTGGTGCCTGACAACAGTCAGCCTGACCGCGATGGCTTTGACAGCAAAAACCTGACGCTGGGTATGGAACATCAGCTGGATCAGAACTGGACGTTGGATGCCAACCTTAATGCTTGGGAAAATAATCTGGAATATGATTATTATGAGCCAGACTTTGGTTTTCCTGGCTCTGACAGCAGTAATACCAAAGCGTATCAAGTTGATACTGGTCTGCGCTATCAGGACGAACAGTTAGTTGGCCAGCTTAATGCCAGTTATGGCGAATTTAAGTCCGAGGACTGGAACAAAAGTGATGGGCAGCATACTGCCGATATTGCCAACACCGCTACCACCCGGGTTGATGGCCTGATTCAGTATTATTATGCCGAGCAGGCCTACGTTTTAACTGGTATGGATTGGCAACAAGATCGTTTGTTGTCCAGAAGCACAAGTTTTACGGCGCCAGACCGTGATAACACAGGTGTGTTTATTTCCGCCTATCATACCTGGTCACCGCTTACCCTGGAGCTGACCGGCCGAGTAGATGATAACGAACAGTTCGGTACACATGGCACCTGGCAGAGTGCGTTGTCAGTTCAGTTGCTGGAGCAGCACAAAGCGACATTAAGTTATGGGACTGCGTTTAGAGCTCCGAACTTTACTGATTTATATTACCCTAAGAGCAGTTGGGGAGGGGGGAACCCAGAGCTTAAGCCAGAACAATCTGAAAACTGGGAGTTGGGATTATCTGGTAACTATAGTCTATTTGATTGGCAGCTAAATATTTATCGTAATGAAATAGATAACATGATTGTGAGTTTTAGAAACTCTACAGATAATGTTGACACTCTTATCAGAGGTGCTGAGTTTGTTATTAATGCTGATACGGGCCCACTTCATCATTCCGTCAGCTATGAGTACACTAATGCCAAAGATATTGAGACTGCGAAGCAGCTGCTTAACCGTGCCAAACGCAAGTTCAGCTGGACCGGTGACATTGATGTGGCAAAAGCTAATTTATTTGCTCAAGTAATGTATATGGGTGATAGGAAAACCTATGGTGCAGTTGGTCCAGTATATACCCCTTCCTACACCATCTGGAATATCGGTGCCCGCTACCCGCTTACCCAAAACCTGACCCTGAACGGCAAGATCAACAACCTGTTCGACAAGGACTATCAGGTGGTCAGTGGCTACGATGCCCCCGATATGGAGTTTTACGTCGGTGCCGACTACCGCTTCTGATCTTGTAGCAGCGCAGGCCTCTGTTTTGCTACCGGTAGTGAGGTAACCAGCAAGGAGGATGAAGTTGCCCCTTTATCCGACTCTACCATGAGCGCGCAGACAACTTTGTGCTTCAGCCGGCCTTCGCGCCGGCTTTTTTTCTTTTTCAGCCGTTGGCGTTATTATGTCGCCCTTGCACAGCGAGGGCAGTCAGTGGCAAACATTCTTATCTTCGACTCCGGCATGGGTGGCCTTTCCGTCTACCGGGAAGTACACCGGGCATTACCGGCACATCAGTACTTCTATCTGTTCGACAATGCCTGTTTTCCTTATGGCGAGCTGGATGAAGCGCGCCTGGTAGAGCGTGTGCTGGAGCTGCTCACTGTGTTTGTGGCACGTCACCATATCGATATTGTGATCATCGCTTGCAATACCGCCAGTACCTATGTGCTACCGGCGCTGCGCGAACAACTGCACATACCTGTTGTTGGCGTGGTGCCGGCCATTAAACCCGCGGCTGAATACTGTCGTTCAAAAGGACTCAAACATATCGGCCTGCTGGCCACACCGGGCACGGTTTCCCGCCGCTATACTGCCGAGTTGGTGCAGCGCTTTGCTGCTGATATGCAAATATCCATGCTGGGCACTACCGAGCTGGTAAGAATGGCAGAAGACAAGCTGGCAGGTGAAACCGTTAATATCAGTCATCTTGTCCGCATTCTTACTCCCTGGCGGGGAAACGATAAGCCTGATGCGCTGGTGCTGGGGTGTACCCACTTTCCACTGCTTGCCAATGAGCTAAGTCAATGTCTGCCCAAAGTCCATCTTATCGATTCAGGAGAGGCTATCGCCCGCAGAGTATCGAGTCTGTTACTGCAACCCTTTACAGCAAAAAGAATAACAGAGCAGACTCAACAGCTTTCGGGGCGAGTGTATTGCACTGAACTAACGGCAAAGGCCAAGGCTCAGAGCCTGGCCTTTGCCAAGGAAGGATTCACACTCATCAGTGAGTTCTGTGTCTGAAGCCTCAGAGGTCAGAGGCTGATATCACTTTCGTCTTCCTTTTTCTCGTTTGCTTCTCTTACCTTAAGCGTACGCTGCTGAAATTCAGTATCGTTTAATGCTTCTTTGGCCTCCAGAGCTGCGTGCTCAGGCATCTCCACAAAACCAAAGCCCCGTCGCTTGCCGGTATTTCTGTCTTTCATCAGCCTGACCGATACTACATGGCCATACTGCTCAAACAAGCTGCGCACTGCAGCTTCGTTGGCACGATAGGGCAGGTTGCCCACATAAAGAGTGATGGTAGCTGCAGTTTCTCCGGTAATGGAGGGAGCCCGCACCAGCCAGGAAACAGCAATACCTCCGGCTACTACACCCAGGGCAAACCAAAGACCACTGCTATAGGATGCAGTAAACAGCACGATCAGAATGCCACCGGTGACGGCTGTGGTAAGAGCGAGTAGCGCAGATTGAACAACAAGAGAGTGCTGGAATAGCTTCATTGATAAAAAAGTCTCATGTAGATAAAAGAAAAAAGGCATACGGCCTTCACAGCATAGCTTCATTCGGGCTCTTCGACCTCGATAGCATCAAGTTTCCTTTAAACAAACGTGATCTCTTACCAGTATTCAATATCGTCATGCTCAAATATTGCGCTAAGTAATGAGTGGTCAGCTGCGATCTGTGCATAACTCTGTGGCTAACATGTGGTTTTGCTGGGTTAATAAGCGTTCGGTGCTAAAAGCCGTATTTTTGTCAAAAAAGCCCTTGCGCAAAAATCGCGGCTCCCTATAATGCGCATCCACTGACACGGGGCAACACGCCTACGGTCACAAACGTTGAAAGACAACGAAACAAAGTTTGATTCAACGCTTGACGAACACCAAGAGTTGCGTAGAATACGCAGCCCTGACCAGCGAAAGCGGTCAACGCTCTTTAACAATTTATCAAGCAAACTGTGTGGGCACTCGCAGTCGATTGAGAA
>NZ_JAWJBK010000027.1:0-59152 GCF_032842915.1 Oceanimonas sp. CAM02 | reverse complement strand
TCTGACTTCCTATGGCTTCCTTCAGACCCTGCCGTTGGCCCGCAGCGCCCTTGCCATTCGGATTATCTTCCCCTCAGTCAGGGTGATTCAGGTTTCTTTCAACCTGACGGGTTTGCCAGCTTCGCTGGGCAAACAAAAAAGCCCGGATAAACCGGGCTTTTTGATATACAAGACTGCAGTCCCAATTAACGCTTGGAGAACTGGGGACGCTTACGCGCCTTGTGCAGACCAACTTTCTTACGCTCAACGCGACGGGCGTCACGGGTCACGAAGCCGGCCTTGCGCAGGGCACCGCGCAGGGTCTCGTCATATTCCATCAGCGCACGGGTAATGCCGTGACGGATGGCACCAGCCTGGCCTGAGATACCACCACCGGCGACGGTGATGTACAGGTCCAGCTTTTCGCTCAGCTCGGTCAGTTCCAGCGGCTGACGAACCACCATACGGGCGGTTTCGCGACCGAAATACTGATCCAGTGAACGCTTGTTGATAACGATGTTACCGCTGCCCGCTTTTACGAATACACGCGCAGTGGAGCTTTTGCGACGGCCGGTACCGTAGTATTGAGTTTCTGCCATTTGCCTAATCCCGCCTTAGATGTCCAGTACTTGAGGTTGTTGCGCAGCATGGTTGTGCTGGCTGCCCGCAAAGACTTTCATCTTGCGGTACATGGCACGACCCAGGGGGCCGCGAGGCAGCATGCCGCGTACGGCAGACTCGATAACCATCTCGGGCTTGCGCTCGATCAGCTTTTCAAAGCTGATGGACTTGATGCCACCGGGGAAACCGGTGTGAGAGTAGTAAATCTTGTCTTCGGCTTTATTACCGGTTACCTGTACTTTCTCGGCGTTGATAACCACGATGTAGTCACCGCAGTCAACGTGAGGAGTGTATTCAGGCTTATGCTTACCGCGCAGGCGGCGGGCAATCTCGGTGGCCAGACGACCCAGAGTTTTGCCCTCTGCATCAACAACATACCAGTCACGCTTAACGGTTTCTGGCTTAGCAACAAAAGTTTTCATGGATGAACCCAAATTACTGAAAATGAATCCTACACTTGCGCACATGCGCAAAACACGATCAGACCTTCCGCCCCTTCGAGCAGTTGTCTGCTTACTGTGATGCCACCTTATCGGCAGCTGTGTAACGTGGGCCGGGCGATTATAGGTAAAGTTGCCTTAAAAATCACCTGCTAATTTCAATGCCCGTTGAAACCGGCTGGCTCGCCCGCCCTTTTCCCGACCATGCCTCGGATCGGGGCCGCATATTGTGACTAAGGAAGGTGCTCTCTGGCAAGATATTCATGTGATTGCATTTCAGTCAGCCGGGATAAACAGCGCCGGAACTCAAAATTAAGCCGTCCTTCCCCATAAAGTTGCTCCATAGGCACCGCTGCCGACATGATCAGCGTCACGTGGCGCTCATAGAATTCATCTACCATGGCGATAAAGCGCCGGGCAGCATCGTCGCTGTCGAGCCCCATGGGCTGCACATTGGCCAGTAAAACCGTATGGTAGCAACGGGCCAGCTCGATATAGTCCAGTTGCGAGCGGGCAGTGCAGCACAGCTCATGAAAGTCAATGTAAAGTACACCATCACCTTCCGCAACGGCACTTAACTGCCGCTGATTCACTTCTATTTCAGTTTCCCAGCGTCCGGACTCATTGCTGAGCTGAGAAAAATACTGTTCAAGGTTAGCGCTGGCCTGGGCATCCAGTGGCGAGTGATAAATCTCAGCCTGCTGCAGGGTCCGCAGCCGGTAGTCAGTGCCCGAATCCACGTTGACCACTTCGCAGTTAGCCTTGATAAGGTCAATGGCCGGCAAAAACCGGGCCCGCTGCAGGCCATTGCGGTACAACTCATCGGGGGGAATATTGGAGGTGGCTACCAGTGTCACCCCATGGCCGAACAGATATTCGAACAGGGTGCCGAGGATCATGGCATCGGTGATGTCGGACACAAAAAACTCGTCAAAACAGATCACCCTGGCATCCCGCGCCAGCCGCTCTGCCACCACTTTAAGCGGATCTGCTTGCCCCTTCAGACTTTTCAGCTCATCGTGTACCCGCACCATAAAACGGTGAAAGTGCACCCTTAGCTTGCGCTCAAAAGGCAGACAGTCGTAGAAAGTATCCATCAGATAGGTTTTGCCCCGGCCTACTCCCCCCCAGAAATAAAGTCCGCGCACTGCAGTAACCGGCGTCTCTGTCTTGCCGGTCAGCCGCTGCCACAAACTGGGCCTGGGGGTAACGGGCGGAGCTGCCGTCAGGTCATCATAAAGACGCTGCAGGTGACTAACGGCCTGCGCCTGGGCGGCATCTTTCACAAAATCGGGACGATTCAGATCTGACTGATATTTGCTGCTGGGAGTCATGACGGTCACGGAGTAAATACAGGGGCTTCAGTGTATGGCTGACCGTTGACGGCAGCAAGAATGAGCCGGCAGAGGCTTGATCTTCCACACAAAAAGCACAATTAATGAAGGTAACCGCATTTCGTTACCAGCGCGGAACTCCCCTTGCCGCCATGAGTCTGACAGACAACTTCCGGCATTTATTGTGTTAACAGTTAGGAGCATATGCATGAAAGGTCGACGTCTTCTGTTGTCCGCCCTGGCCCTGAGCCTGGGCCTGACCACCATTCCTGCGGCACAAGCCGCCCTGCCCTTTGGCGCAGGCAGTGAAATCAACAGTCTGGCCCCGGTGGTGGAGAAGGTCAGCCCGGGCGTGGTCAATATCTCGGTATCGGGAAACAAGGTCAGCCGTCAGGTCCTGCCCGAGCCGTTTCGGTTCTTTTTTGGCCCAAACATGCCCGGTGAGCAGGTGCGGGAACGTCCCTTTCAGGCGCTGGGCTCAGGCGTGATTATTGATGCCAAAAAAGGTTATGTGATCACCAATAATCATGTCGTTGAAGATGCTGACAAGATTTTGATTACCCTGATCGACGGCCAGGAATATGAAGCTGAACTGATCGGTGCAGACAAGGAATCAGACATTGCCGTGCTCAAGGTGGACGCCAAAAACCTGGTAGAAATCAGCTTTGCTGACTCAGACCAGTTACGCGTAGGTGACTTTGCCATTGCTATCGGTAATCCCTTTGGCCTGGGCCAGACAGTGACCACCGGTGTAATCAGCGCGCTGGGGCGTACGGGCCTGAATGTAGAAAACCTGGAAAACTTTATTCAGACCGACGCCGCCATCAACTCGGGTAACTCCGGTGGTGCTTTGCTGGATCTCAAAGGAAATCTGGTGGGCATCAATACCGCCATTCTCGGCCCGGGCGGCGGCAATATCGGCATCGGGTTTGCCATTCCGGCCAACATGGTGAAGAACCTGGCAGATCAGATACTTGAGTATGGTGAAGTACGCCGGGGTGTGCTTGGTGTAATGGGCGGCGAGCTCACGTCCGATCTGGCCCGCACCTTTGGCTATCGCAGTCAGCACGGTGCCTTTGTCAGTCAGGTACTGGAAGACTCTGCTGCCGATGAAGCCGGGCTGAAGGCCGGAGACATTATCATCAGTCTGGACGGTAAGCCCATTCGCTCCTTTGGTGAACTGCGCGCCAAGGTAGCCACCATGGGGGCAGAGCGCACCGTGGAACTGGGCCTTTTCCGTGACGGCAAGGAAAAAACCGTTGAAGTCACGCTGGACAAAGCCAGTGAACAGAAAGTTGCTGCCAACACCCTGCATCAGGCGCTCGAAGGTGCCTCACTGGCCAACAGTGACCGTGGTGACAGCGTACGCGGCGTGCGCGTCACTGAGGTGGTTCCCCGCTCACCGGCGGCCATGTCCGGCCTGGAGGAAGGTGACGTCATTATCGGCGTCAACCGCCAGCGGGTAAAAGAGCTGGGCGAGCTGCGCAAGATTATTGAGGGTAAGCCCGAAGTGCTGGCGCTGAATATTCAGCGTGGTAATTCATCCATCTATCTGGTACTAAGATAACTTACTGAAATGAAAGGGAGTCTGTCTCTGGGCGGCTCCCTTCATGACGGCTTTATGTTATGCTTTACGGATTCAGCAGCCACCGGCTTATTTCATGCGGCCAGCCACTTTTATCAGATATTGCCTTCAAGGTACGCTTTATGGCGTGCTGATGGCAGTGTTGCTGTTGCTATTATTTCCTCAACTGCGTACTCAATCTCTCGAACACTGGTGGCGTAATCCGCAAACCGGTGTTACCAGCTTTGCCCATGCGGCCTCCCGTGCCGGCCCCGCTGTGGTCAATATCTATACTCGCAGCTTTCAGCACAGCAGCGCCAACCCCACCCTGAATGCAACCGGCCTGGGCTCGGGGGTAATTATGTCAGCTCGTGGCTTTGTTCTGACCAATTATCATGTAATTGCCGATGCCGATCAGGTCATAGTGGCTCTGCAGGACGGACGTATTATTGCTGCCAGAGTCATTGGCTTTGATGTTCCCACGGATCTGGCCGTACTGAAAATCGACGGTGACCGCTTGCCGGAAATTCCACAAAGTGACGATATCAACCCACAGGTGGGCGATATTGTGCTGGCCATCGGCAACCCCTACAACGTGGGCCAGACCATTACTCAGGGTATTATCAGCGCCACCGGCCGCACCGGCCTGTCGAGCATGGGTCCGGACAGTAACGGCCGTCAGGATCTGCTGCAGACCGATGCCGCCATTAATGCGGGCAACTCGGGCGGTGCCCTGGTGAATGTTTACGGTGAGCTGGTAGGCATTAACACGGCGTCATTTCAGAGCGTGGCCCATCAGGAAAGCTATGGTATCAGTTTTGCCATTCCCTATGCTCTGGCAGCCCGTATCATGCAGGAATTAATCACCAATGGCCGGGTGATCAGGGGCTACCTGGGTATTGGCGGTGCAGACATTCCGCCGGTAATGGCTCGCCTGCTCAATATGGAAGAGCGGGCTGGTATTTATGTAGACAGCGTCAGCCCGGATGCGCCGGCAGACAAGGCCGGTATTGTCAGCGGTGATGTAATTCTGGCGCTTGATGGTAAGGAAATCGTCAATACCCGCCAGGCCATGGACACGATAGCAGAAACCCGGCCGGGCACGGAAATTCGCGTCACCCTGTTACGAGAAGGCAAAATGCTGACAGTACCGGTGAAAATTGAAGAAGACAGACGCTTTCAGCGACTGCGCTGAACAGAAAGTTAGAAGCTAGAAGCTAGAAGCTAGAAGAAAGTGAGCTGCCAACGAAAAAGGGAAGACAACTGCATGTCTTCCCTTTTCATTGTCACTTCAGTCCACTCGAACGACTTCTCGCTTCCAGCTTCAGTTGCCCTTGATCCGCTCTATGTTGCCGCCCAGGGCTTCGAGCTTGTCTTCAATCACTTCATAGCCGCGGTCAATGTGGTAGATGCGATCCACTATGGTGGTACCTTCGGCCACAAAGCCGGCCAGCACCAGACTGGCCGAAGCGCGCAGATCCGTGGCCATTACGGTGGCACCGGTCAGCTGCTCGGTATCGCCGCAAATGGCCATATTACCATTCAGTTCAATGCTGGCACCCATACGGTTCAGCTCGGGCACGTGCATAAAACGGTTTTCAAAAATGGTTTCGGTTACCTGCCCCACCCCCTTGGCTACCGCATTCAGCACGGTAAACTGAGCCTGCATATCGGTAGGAAAGGCCGGATAAGGCGCGGTTTTGATATCTACCGGCTTAAGGGTACGACCGGTCATATCAAGGCGAACCCAGTCTTCACCGGTCTCTACCAGAGCACCCGCTTCCCGCAGTTTTACTAATACCGCTTCCAGCAAATGCGGATCGGTATTGCGGCAGGTGATATCACCGCCGGTTACCGCTGCGCCCACCAGAAAAGTGCCGGTCTCAATGCGGTCGGGCTGCACACTGTAATTACCGCCGTGCAAGGCCTCAACACCATCAATGATCAGGGTATCCTGCCCAATGCCCTGAATGTTGGCACCCAGTGCATTGAGAAAGTTGGCCAGGTCCACCACTTCCGGCTCACGGGCGGCGTTTTCAATAATGGTACGGCCGTCTGCCAGCACTGCTGCCATCAGCAGGTTTTCAGTGCCGGTCACACTGACCATGTCCATCAGAATATGGGCACCTTTAAGCCGGCCATCAACCCGGGCCTTGATATAGCCGTCCTCGACCCTGATCTTTGCACCCATTTGCTCAAGGCCGTGAATATGCAGGTTGACCGGGCGGGCACCAATGGCACAACCACCGGGCAAAGACACATCAGCCTTGCCAAACTTGGCCACCAGCGGCCCCAGCGCCAGAATGGACGCACGCATGGTGCGCACCAGCTCATAGGGAGCAATATGGCTGTTTACGCCACCGGCCAGCACGGTAACACCGCCGTTCACCTGCACATCCACGCCCATGGACGCCAGCAGCTTGAGGGTGGTATCCACATCTTTCAGTCTGGGTACATTAGAAAGGTGGATGGCTTCATCACACAGCAGGGTGCCGAAAAGGATGGGCAGGGCGGCGTTTTTGGCACCGGAGATGGTCACCTCGCCGGCCAGCCGGCAGGGCCCCTGAATTCTGAACTTGTCCATTCGCGCTCCTGTCAGGACGGCATTATAAATTTACGCTCCCGGGCCCACTGCTCGGGAGTAAAGGTTTTCACACTCAGGGCATGAATGGCATTTTGGGCAATCAGGTCCATCAGCGGGCCGTTAATGGCCTGCTGGCGCTTCACCCGGCTCATCTCGGCAAACATATCGGCAACGGCAATCACCTGAAAGTGGTCACCATCATTTTTTACATGCAGCTCGTCCAGCTCCAGCGCATCACGCAGCCGGCGCTCTACTTCATTCTTCAGATCCATGTGGACTCCGTGAATCGTTATCGGGCAGGTCAAACAGACTGCCTACCCCGTATAAATCGGCCAGAGGATAAAACTCCTTCGGCGGTGAGAGCAACGCAAGACGCTTATTTTGAGCAGCGAGCTGCTGGCTCCATTGCACCAGCAACGCCAGCCCGGTGGAATCAATGCGTTCTACTGCACTCAAATCTGCCTGACTATCGGCAAACAGGGTATCACGCTCTGCCCACCAGGCCGGCACCTGTTCGCGGGTCAGCGGGCGGCTCAGTTTCATTGTCCGGTTTCCAGCGGCGTCACCGGCTTCCGGGTCAGCTCTCGCAGCTGCTCACTCACGGCCTCAATACCCTTCTGACGAATAAGACCACTGAGTTCAGATTGTTTGGCCGACAGCAGGCTGATACCTTCAGCAATCATATCAAATACTTTCCATTCGCCGGTGCGCTTGTTCTTGCGCAGCTTGAACTCCAGCTTGATTTCAGGCTTGTTCGGCTCCTGTACGGTGACAGGTACTGTAGCCAGGGTTTCTTCGGCAGAGGTACTGCCGGTGCCAATATTGACGGTCTGCTCTTTGTAAGCAGCCAGCGCATCGGCGTAAGTCACCACCAGATAATCACTGAAGGCTTTGACGAACTCTTCGCGCTGTTCGGAAGTCGTGTTCTTGAGCTGGCCACCGATAACGCGAAAGGCGGAGTAACGCACATCGACTGCCGGCAACATATCTTCCCGCACTATGGTCCGCAGGTGCTCAGGATCAGCAGCAATTTTGCTCTGCTCCTGTTTCAGCCGATCAAAGGTGCGCTGTGCCACTTGTTCCACCAGCTGATAGGGATCCGTATTTGCCATGGCAGGCATGGTTAACAAGCTGGTGATGACCAGCAAACAGGACATCAGTACTTTTTTCATGATTCCTCCTCAGTGAACTACCGGTTCAGTCTTTACCGATGGAATAGATAAACTTGCCGATTAACTCTTCCAGTACCAGAGCAGACTGAGTATCAGTAATGGTATCGCCATTTTCCAGCATGCCGATACCCATGTCTTCATCAGCAAAGCCGGGCGTAATGCCCAGATACTGCTCTCCCAGCAGACCTGAAGTCAGAATCGATGCGGTGCTGCTTTCGGAAAATTCACCGGCATCCTTATTAACCGCCAGCGTTACCACCGGTACCTGACTCTCTGCATCCAGGCGAATACCGGCCACCCGGCCTACCACCACACCACCCACCTTGATGGGTGAGCGCACTTTCAGGCCGCCTATGTTGTCAAAACGGGCATAGAGGGTATAGGTTTCGCTCTGGCCATTAACACTGACGCCCGCCACCTTGAAGGCCAGCAGCAGCAAGGCACCGATGCCGGCCAGCATAAAGCAGCCGACGCTGAATTCCAGTTTGCTGTATTTCATTATTAAGTTACCCGAACATAATGGCGGTCAGCACAAAATCGAGCCCCAGTACCGCCAGAGAAGAATGAACCACAGTGCGGGTGGTTGCCTGACTGATCCCTGCTGCCGTCGGCCTGGCATCATGGCCGTTAAACAACGCAATCCAGGTCACCACCAGTGCAAACACCAGACTTTTAATAAAGCCCTGCATAATATCGTCCTGCCAGTCGACGGCTGCCTGCATGGTGGACCAGAAGCCGCCGGCATCAACGCCCAGCCAGTCAACCCCAACCAGTTTGGCCCCCCAGATACCCACGATATTAAACATAAATGCCAACAAGGGCATGCTGATGACCCCCGCCCAGAAACGGGGGGCCACTACCCGGCGCAGCGGATCCACTCCCATCATTTCCAGGCTGGACAGCTGCTCGGTGGCTTTCATCAGGCCCAGCTCGGCAGTCAGTGCCGAGCCGGCACGACCGGCAAACAGCAACGCCGTCACCACCGGTCCCAGCTCCCGCAGCAGCGATAGTGACACCAGCTGCCCCAGGCTGCCCTCGGCACCAAAGTCCACCAGCACGTTATACCCCTGCAGCGCCAGCACCATGCCGATGAACAGTCCGGATACCAGAATAATCAGCACCGACTGAACACCGACCACATGTAATTGCTGTATCAGAAGTGGAAAATGTTTTCTGGGCTCTGGCTTGCCCACCAACGCATGCGTCAGCATAAAGCCACTGCGCCCTAACGCCGTCAGCGCCGATACGCCATTGCGGCCCAGACGACCAATCGTATCAGTCAGCATAAGCAAGTGACTCCCTGTAATCCGGTGCCGGATAATGAAAGGGTACCGGGCCGTCAGCTTCGCCTTGCAAAAACTGGATCACCTGCGGATCCTGATGCGCTTTCAGCTCTGCCGGCGTTCCCGCTGCGATTACCTTTTTATTGGCAATAATGTAGGCGTAATCGGCAATGCTCATCACTTCACCCACATCATGAGTTACCACCACAGAGGTCAGCTGCTGGGCACGGTTCAGTGAAGCTATCAGCCGAACCAGTACGCCCATACTGATGGGATCCTGGCCGGCAAAAGGCTCATCGTACATAATCAACTCGGGATCCAGCGCTATACTCCGGGCCAGCGCCGCGCGCCGGGCCATGCCTCCCGACAGCTCCGCCGGAAATAACGCGGCCGCACCACGTAAGCCGACCGCTTCCAGCTTCATCATGACTAACGTATGAATAATGGCTTCCGGCAGACCGCTATGCTCACGCAGCGGAAAAGCCACATTGTCAAATACTGACATACCGGTAAACAGCGCTCCGCTCTGAAACAACATGCCCATACGGCGACGTACGTCGTACAACTGCTTGCGGCCCAGAGCAGGAATGGATGCACCATCAAAGAGTATTTTGCCGCTGTCGGGCTTGATCTGGCCGCCAATCAGGCGCAGCAGTGTGGTCTTGCCAATGCCGCTGGGGCCCATAATGGCGGTGATCTTTCCACGCGGAATGTCCATGCTGATGCCCTCATAAAGAGGTCGATCACCACGGCTGAAGCAAAGATCCCTTATTTCAACAAGGCTTTGACTCACGCTATGTCCCCGCAAAAAAGAAGTGATTGTATGAGTTCGGCTGACTATCAGCAACTACAGCACACCGATTTGCGCCACCCTCTGACCAGAGCAGCCCTCGGGCAAATGCACCAAGCCGGTCGCTTCTCGGCCCCGGCTTTTCTATAATGTCGCGGCCTTAATGCGGAGAACCTCATGTCAGCTGAATTTGATTATCGCACCACTGCCCAACGTGTTCTGGATATTGAAAAGGCAGCCCTGGAGGGCCTTTCTCAATATCTGGATGAATCTTTTAACAAGGCCTGCCGGCTGATGTTTGAATGTCCCGGCAAGGTCATTGTCACCGGCATGGGAAAATCAGGCCATATTGCCAATAAAATCGCTGCTACCCTGGCCAGTACCGGCACTCCTGCTTTTTATGTTCACCCGGGAGAAGCCAGCCATGGTGATCTGGGTATGATAGACAGCAAGGATGTGGTGCTGGCGCTGTCCAACTCCGGCGAAAGCGAGGAAATTATCGCACTGTTGCCGGTGCTGCGCCGGCGTGGTCTTAAACTCATCTGCATGACCGGCAAGCCTGAATCCACCATGGCCCGGGAGGCAGATGTACATTTGTGTACTCGCGTCGAGCAGGAAGCCTGCCCGCTCGGGCTGGCTCCCACCGCCAGTACCACGGCGGCCCTGGCCATGGGCGATGCATTGGCGGTCGCGCTGCTTGAAGCCCGTGGCTTTACTGCCGACGACTTTGCCCTCAGCCATCCCGGCGGAGCCCTGGGTAAGCGGCTGCTGCTGCGGGTGGCCGACATCATGCACAAGGAAGACAAGGTACCCAGTGTGGGCCTGCATACTCTGGTGATAGAAGCACTGCTGGAAATTGGCCGCACTGGTATGGGCTTTACTGCCGTCGTCGATGATCAGGGCCGGCTGGCTGGCATCTATACTGATGGTGATCTGCGCCGGACCCTTGATCAAAAAGTGGATGTACACAACACCCGCATCGAGCAGGTGATGACCAAAGGCTGCACGACGGTTCCTCCGGGCATGCTGGCAGCAGAAGCCGTTAACCTGATGGAAGAGAAAAAAATCAGTGGTCTGCTGGTATTGGATGAACAGCAGCGTCCTATCGGTGCCTTTAATATGCACGACTTGTTACGCGCAGGAGTGATCTGATGACAGTGCAGACCCTTTATGGTGATATCAGCCAGGAGATCTGGCAGCAACTTAAACAAATTCGCCTGCTGATCTGTGATGTGGACGGCGTGCTGTCTGACGGCATGATTTATCTGGGCAATGACGGTGAGGAATACAAGAGTTTTTCCACCCGTGACGGCTTTGGTATCAAGGCACTGCTTAACGCCGGCATCGAGGTGGCGGTGATCACCGGACGCAACTCACGCATCGTCACGGATCGCATGAACGCATTGGGTGTGCGCCATATCTATCAGGGTCAGAGTGATAAACTGCGCAGCTATGGTGAGCTGCTTGATCACCTGCAGCTGACAGCACAACAGGTGGCCTATATCGGCGATGACGTGGTGGATCTGCCGGTGATGCAGGACTGCGGGCTGGGGGTGGCAGTGGCCGATGCGCATCCGCTGGTGCTGCGGCGCGCTGGCTACATTACCCGCACCACCGGCGGACACGGTGCCGTCCGTGAATTGTGCGATCTGTTGCTGGATGCTCAAGGCATACTGGCACAGGCTGAGGGCATGAGCGTATGAACCGTCAGACCTGGATATTTGCCGGTCTGTTTGTGGCCGCGCTGATCACCTGGCAATGGTTTCGCAACGATCAGACCATCATGGTAAACGAACAGGATTTTCAGCCCGATTTTGTGGCAACGAACCTCAGCAGCATACAGTACAACCGACAGGGGCTGCCCTATCGCGGCATGGAAGCGGAGCAGGCAGAGTACTACGAGTCCCTCTCCATGACCCTGATGAAAAAACCTGTTATCTTGCTTTATTCTCCTGACGGCCAGCCGCAATGGCGTCTCAGCGGTGATAACGGCACCATCAACACCGGCGATAATGCGGTGCTGACCAGCAATGTAGTGGGCAAAGGGCTGCAACCGGATGCGCTGGTGGAAACCCTGACCACCGAATATCTGGAGATGGATTTTATTAACAACAGGCTGCGTTCCGATCAGACAGTAAGACTGGAAAGCTCGCAGTATCAGGCGCAAGGCACAGGCCTGCTGGGCAAGCTTGATCAACAAACGGTGGAACTACTGAATGAAACCCGGGCAACTTACTTTAATCCTTAGTCTTGGCGGCCTGCTGGGCCTGGGTCAGGTGCAGGCCAAAGACAGTGACTATCGTCAGCCGGTTACCATAGACGCTGGCCGCCAGCTGGTGGAGCTGGCCGAAAACAAGGTGACCTTTACCGATAATGTAGTGGTGAAACAGGGCAGCATAGATGTGCGTGCCAGTGAACTGGTCGTGATCCGCAATGAGCAGGGGCTGCAGTCCATGACCGCCAGGGGCAATCCGGCTACTTACCGGCAAGTGCTCAATAACGGCAAGCCGGTACAGGCACAGGCACGGGAAATTCACTATGACATGGCGGCCCGCACCATCACCCTGATCCGGGAGGCGGAGCTTAAGCAGGACGATAACATCGTTACCGGCTACCGTATCCGCTACTTTATCGACAAGGAACAAATGGAAGCCGAGAGCCAGGGCGGCAAAGACAGGGTAACCACCATCTTTCTGCCGGAGCAGGTGCAGAATTTCGACAACCAGAGTAACGACTGACATGGCCAGACTTAAAGCACGCGGGCTGCAGAAAAGCTACAAAGGCCGCAAGGTAGTGGCAGATGTCAGCCTGACGGTAAATACGGGCCAGATAGTGGGATTGCTCGGCCCCAACGGTGCCGGCAAAACCACTTCCTTTTACATGATTGTAGGCCTGGTGCAGCGGGATGCAGGCAGCATCACCATAGACGACAATGACATCAGCCATGAGCCTATGCATGTGCGGGCCCGCGCCGGCATTGGCTATCTGCCTCAGGAAGCGTCCATTTTTCGCCGCCTGAGCGTGGCCGATAACCTGATGGCCGTACTGCAGACCCGCAAGGATCTGAACGCCGACGGCCGTAACGAAAAAATGGAACAGCTGCTGGAAGAGTTCAATATTGTCCATATTCGTGACAGTCTCGGTATGAGTCTGTCCGGTGGTGAACGCCGGCGGGTGGAAATTGCCCGGGCACTGGCGGCAGATCCGCGCTTTATTCTGCTTGATGAACCTTTTGCCGGCGTTGATCCCATCTCTGTGCTTGATATTAAGAAAATTATATTACATCTGAAAGATCGAGGCCTGGGCGTACTGATCACCGATCACAATGTGCGTGAGACGCTGGATGTATGTGAAAAGGCCTATATTGTCAGCCACGGGCACCGTATTGCTGCTGGCACACCAGCTGAAATCCTGGCCAATGAGCAGGTCAAGAAAGTCTATCTTGGTGAACAATTCAGCCTCTGAAGGCACCGCTTCGCGCGGTTGATATGGAAGGACGTTAGCATACATGAAGCCGACTCTTCAGTTACGCCTTGGCCAGCAACTGACCATGACCCCTCAGCTGCAACAGGCCATTCGTCTGCTGCAGCTGTCCAGCCTTGAGCTGCAGCAGGAAATTCAGCAGGCACTGGACAGTAATCCGCTGCTGGAGCAGGAGGAGCCGGACAGTATCAGGGTTGAGGATAATCGCAACGAGGAGCAAATTGCCGCAGACAGCGCCATGGAACGTAATCAGCTTTCTGAAGAGCTGCCCATGGACACCAGCTGGGAGGAAGTTTATACCGCCTCTCCGGTCAGTGGTGGTGCCGGTCTGCCGGAAGGGCTGGAAGATAATGTCTATCAGGGAGAAACCACCGAAACGCTGCAGGATTACCTGATCTGGCAAATGAACCTGACTCCCTTCAGTGATACCGATCAGGCCATTGCCCTTGCGATTATCGATGCCGTGGACGATGCAGGCTATCTCACCGCCGATATTGACGAACTGTTAGCTGCAGCCTCGGCCGACGAGCTGGGCATTGAAGCCGACGAAGTAGAAGCCGTGCTCAAACGCATTCAGCATTTCGATCCCATCGGCGTAGCTGCCCGCAGCGTGCAGGAATGCCTGTGTATTCAGCTCGACCAGTTTCCCGCCAGCACCCCCTGGCTGGCAGAAGCCCGGTTGCTGCTGGAACAGCACATGGATCTGCTGGGTAACCGCGACTACCGTACTCTGCAGCGCAAGACCAGGCTGAAAGAAGACGAGCTGAGAGAAGTTCTGAATCTGATCCAGCAGCTTGAACCCCGCCCCGGCAGCAGCATTATTCAGGGCAGCTCCGAATATGTTATTCCGGATGTGGTGGTCACCAAACGCAACGGTGCCTGGGTCGTGGAACTCAACCCGGAGGCCATGCCCAAGGTACGCCTGAATCAGACCTATGCCGCACTTGCCGACAAGCCCCGCAATAGTGAAGACGGCCAGTTTATTCGTAATCATCTGCAGGATGCCAAGTGGTTCCTTAAAAGTCTCGACAGCCGAAATGAGACGCTGCTCAAGGTTGCCAATTGTATTGTTGAACAACAACAGGCATTCTTTGAGTATGGAGAAGAGGCCATGAAGCCCATGGTGCTGAACCATGTGGCCGAGGCAGTAGAGATGCATGAGTCCACCATCTCACGCGTGACCACACAAAAGTTTCTGCACTCGCCCCGGGGCGTGTTTGAGCTTAAGTATTTCTTCTCCAGTCATGTGGGCACCGACGATGGTGGTGAATGTTCATCCACGGCAATTCGTGCTCTGATCAAAAAGCTGGTCGGAGCAGAAAACCCGGCCAAGCCGCTGAGTGACAGTAAGATTGCTCAGTTGCTGGCCGAGCAGGGGATTAAGGTGGCCAGGCGTACCATCGCCAAGTACAGGGAGTCACTGGCCATCCCCCCTTCCAATCAGCGTAAACGCCTGGTTTAAAGGCAACGACAGAAGGAAGACGTTATGCAAATTAACCTGACCGGACACCATGTAGAAATCACAGATGCACTGCGTGACTATGTTAATAGCAAGTTTACCCGGCTGGAGCGCCACTTCGACCACATTACCAATGTGCACGTCATCCTTAATGTAGAAAAAATGCAGCAAATTGCCGAAGCCAAACTGCACGTCAGTGGTGGTGAGCTGTTTGCCAACGCCCAGCATGAAAATATGTATGCCGCCATCGACGGACTCATTGACAAGCTGGATCGTCAGATCATCAAACACAAAGAGAAGCTCAAGCAAAAGTAACCATGGAAGTCGCCGACATACTAAGCAGGGACTGCACGCGCAGTGCAGTTCCCTGCACGAGCAAGAAGCGTGCTCTGGAAATTATCAGCGAGCTGGCTGCCGAACATTTGAATATCGGCAGCCAGCCGCTTTTTGACTGTTTGCTGGCCCGTGAAAAGATGGGCACTACCGGCATCGGTAATGGCATTGCCATACCTCATGGTCGTATTGGCAATGACAACAAGGCGACCGCGGTACTGCTGACTTTTGCCGAACCGGTAGAATTTGATGCCATCGACAATCAGCCGGTTGGTCTGGTGTTTGCGCTGCTGGTGCCGGAGCAGGAATGTAAACAACATCTGAAAACGCTGTCCTTAATTGCTGAAAAGCTCAGCAACAAACAGATTTGCCGGCAGCTGCGTCAGGCCGGCAGTGACGAAGAGCTTTATCAAATCATGATTTCTGCCTGAAGGAGCCTATATGCAGCTGGTGATTGTGAGTGGTCGTTCCGGGTCCGGTAAAACCGTCGCCCTGCGGGTGCTTGAAGATCTGGGTCACTACTGCGTCGATAACCTGCCGGTTGAGTTACTGCCTGAGCTGGTCCGCCTGCGCCAGAACCGGCCCGGCGCGGTTGCGGTGAGTATAGATGTGCGCAACCTGCCCGACAGCCCCGATAAGCTGGAAGCCTTTCTGGCCGAAGTGCGGGCCATGGACGAGGTGCAGGTATCCAGTTTCTTTATTGATGCCGAAAACGCAGTATTGATCCGCCGCTTTGGCGATACGCGGCGACTGCACCCTCTCTCGCGCCACAGCCTGACTCTGGATGAGGCCATTCGCGAAGAAACTCATCTGCTGGCCCCCTTGTCTTCCGATGCGGATCTGCGTATCGACACCTCAAGCTTAAGCATTCACGATCTCAGCGAAATTATTCGCGAGCGTATTCTTGGCAAAAAAGAAAAAGAGCTGAACTGGGTATTTGAGTCTTTTGGTTACAAATATGGCGTTTCCAAAGATGCTGACTTTGTGTTTGATGCCCGCTTTCTGCCCAATCCTCATTGGATTGCCGAGCTGCGTCCTTACACAGGTAAGGATCAGCCGGTGGCCGACTACCTCAGCAGTCAGCCGGAAGTCATGAAATACCTGTGGCAGCTGGAAAATCTGCTGATCACCTGGATGCCTCATCTGGAGCGTAATAATCGCAGCTATGTCACCGTCTCCATCGGCTGTACCGGCGGACAGCACCGTTCTGTATTTATCGCCGAGCAGCTGGCAAGGGTGTTTAGCCAGATGGGCAAGAGTGTGCAACTGCGCCACCGCACGCTGGAAAAGCGCCATGCCGAAAATTGAACGGGATCTGAAAATCGTCAACAAGCTCGGATTACACGCCCGGGCTGCCATACAACTGGTGCAACTTACTCAGCAGTTTGATGCTGAAGTTACCGTCTGCAATCAGCAGAAACAGGCTCCCGCCAACAGCGTGATGGGCCTGCTGATGCTGGAAACCGCTCAGGGACAGGCCATCAGGGTGATGGCAGAAGGGCCGGAAGCCGAAGCCGCCCTGAATGCGGTAGAGCAGCTGGTGGCGGCACGCTTTAACGAATCGGAATAATTCGGGATCATGACAGACGCCGCAGATCAGAGCAGCACACCGGATCACCTGGAAGCCATTACTCAGGCGCTGAACAGCGGCATGTTCGTGCATGTGCGCCGCATGCTGCAGCAAATGCGCCCCGGCGACGTAGCCTGGCTGCTGGAGTCTTCTCCTGCCCCCAGCCGCAAAGTGTTATGGCAACTGATTGACCCCGACGATTACGGCGAAATTCTGGAAGAGCTGTCAGAAGAGGTACGCGATGGCATTATCCGGCTGATGGCGCCGGAAAAGCTGGCAGTGGCACTGGAAGACATGGAGTCGGACGATCTGGCTTATGTGTTGCGGGATTTGCCCGAGCAGCTGTTCAATCAGGTGCTCACCGAGATGGACGAGCAGGACAGGCACAGAGCCGAGCTGGCGCTGTCCTATCCGGAAGACACTGCCGGCTCACTGATGAATACCGAGTTCATCAGTTTGCGCCCGGACGTCACCATAGAGGTGGTACTGCGCTATCTGCGGCTGCACAACGAGCTGCCGGAAGGCACGGATACCCTGTATGTGGTGGATCAGCATAACCGCTTGCTGGGTGATATTTCTCTCGCCAGTCTGGTCGTACAGTCCCCCACTACGACGGTGGCCGAAGCCATGGATACCACAGTCGAAGCCATTCCGCTGACCATGAGCGACACCGAGGTGGCGAATTTGTTTGAGCGCCATGACTGGCTCTCGGCCCCTGTAGTTGATGAGCAAAATCAGCTGCTGGGCCGTATTACCATCGACGATGTGGTCGACATTATTCGGGAAGAAGGTGAACACTCCATGATGGGCATGGCCAAAATGGATGATGACGAAGACACCTTTGCTCCTGTACTGGTCAGTGCCCGCCGTCGCTCTTTCTGGCTGGCCATCAATCTGGGCTCGGCACTGGTCGCCGCCAGCGTGTCCAATATGTTTGAAGCCACTCTCTCCCAATTGGCCACCCTGGCCATATTAATGACCATAGTACCGTCCATGGGCGGCATTGCCGGCAACCAGACTCTGGCACTGGTGATCCGCGGCATGGCGGTGGGCCATATCAGTGACAGCAACGCCCGCTGGCTGCTCACCAAAGAGGCCCTGGTAGGTCTGTTTAACGGCATGCTGTGGGCGCTGGCCATTTCCGTGGTGGTGGGGCTGTGGAAAGGCAGCTGGGAAATTGGCCTGGTCATTGCCGCCGCCATGTTTATCAACCTGTCGGTAGCCGGCCTGGCCGGGGCCAGTATTCCGATTATCATGAAACGCTTTAATATCGACCCGGCCCTGGCCGGCTCCATGGCATTAACCACCATCACCGACACAGTGGGCCTGCTGTCCTTCCTCGGCCTGGCCACACTGATCCTGCTGCACTGAGGCTGGAAGCCGAAAGCTAGAAGCGGGAAGCCCCCAAAAAACACCAAGGGCCGCATGCGCGGCCCTTATTACAGCTTCAAGCTTCCGGCTTACAGCTATGTTTATTGCCCTGCAATCTTCATCTTGTCGATCAGTACCGAGCCGGTGTGCAGGCTGGAGCGGGTTTCCACGTCGGTGCCGATGGCCTGAATGCCGGCAAACATGGTTTTCAGGTTGCCGGCGATGGTGATTTCTTCCACCGGATAGGCAATTTCGCCGTTCTCAACCCAGAAGCCGGCGGCCCCCCGGGAGTAATCGCCGGTCACTATGTTCACTCCCTGCCCCATCATCTCGGTCACCAGCAGGCCGGTGCCCATTTGTTTGAGCAGTTCGGCATGGCTCTGGCCGCTGCTGGAAATGGTCCAGTTATGAATGCCGCCGGCATGGCCGGTGAGCGGCAAGCCCAGCTTGCGCGCCGAGTAGCTGGTCAGCAGGTAGGTCTGCAGCACACCGTTTTCAATGATATTACGCTCGACCGTGCGCACGCCTTCATTATCAAAGGGCGCACTGGCCAGGCCCTTGTGCAGGTGAGGCTGCTCGTGAATGGTAAGCCAGTCCGGAAATATCTGCTCACCGCAGGCATCCAGCAGAAAGGACGATTTGCGATAGAGGTTGCCGCCGCTGATGCCCATGACCAGATGGCCGAACAGGCCCGCCGCCACGTCGGGATGAAACAGCACAGGGGCCTGAGTGGTCCCGATTTTGCGGCCGCCAAGCCGGCCAAGGGTACGGCTGACCGCCTCGTCGGCCACTGTTTCCGGAGCCCAGAGATCATCAAAGCTGCGCGCCGAGGTGAATCCGTATTCACGCTGCATATCACCGTCCTGCTCGCCAATCAGCACACAACTCATACCGTAGCGGGAGCCGGCAAAGCCTTTCACAAAGCCATGGCTGTTGCCGTAGACACGAATGCCCACATTGGCAGAGTAACTGGCTCCGTCAGACTGTTTGATGCGCTTGTCCCGCCCCAGCGCGGAGCGCTCGCATTGCAGCGCCAGCTCAATGCCCTCAGCAGGATCCATGACACGGGGAAAGCACAGTTCAAGCTCGGGGGACTCCCAGGCCAGCTGATCCGCATCGGCCAGGCCGGCATGAGGGTCGGCTGTGGTATAGCGGGAAATATCCAGTGCCGCCGCCACGGTGCGGGCAATGGCGTCGGGGCGCAGATCCGAGGTGGACGCCGAGCCCTTGCGGCCATCACGATAAACGGCAATGCCAAGGGCACCGTCTTTATTGAATTCGATGTTTTCCAGCTCAGCATTGCGGGTATTGACCGACAGTCCGGTTTGCTTGCTGATGGAAACCTCTGCGGCGTCCGCACCCAGCCGCTTCGCGCTTTCCAGCGCCTGCTCTACCGCCAGCTCTAGCTGACGCTGTTCGTTGTGAATCTCTTCAGGAGTCATAATGAAATCGCTGGTTCTGTTTGTTGCTAGCATAACAGACCCCTGCGCCCCTTGGGAGAAGCTGGTAGAATAATCATCATCAGCCAATTATTTAACGATTCCAGAGAGACGTAATGCGCCATCACGACGACCAGCCCGATCATGACGACGAGATTGAATGGGTCAGTAAAAGCGAAATGAAACGGGAAAGTCAGGCGTTGCAGCAGCTTGGCATGGACCTGGTTAAACTCAACCCGAGCGAGCTGGCCAAGGTTCCTCTGGATGACGAGCTGAAAGACGCCATTGATCTGGCTCACAAGCTGGCCAACAAGCGTGAGGCGCAGCGCCGTCACCTGCAGTTTATCGGCAAGCTGATGCGCACCCGGGATGTCACCGCTATTCGCGACGCATTAAATGCCTTTGATCAGAAAAGTGCCGTGGCCAATGCCCGTTTTCATAAGCTGGAGCAATGGCGCGACCGGCTGATCAAGGAAGGTGACAAGGCGGTGAATGACCTGGTGGCCCAGCACCGCCAGCTCGACCGGCAAAAGCTGCGCCAGCTGGCCCGCACCGGCCGCAAGGAGCTGGCCGCCGGCCTGCCCCCCAAAGCCTACCGGGAACTGTTCCAGTACCTGAAGCAAAACCTGGAGCCGTAAGCAGCCCTTCACTGCGAAGCCTTATAAAAATAACAACGCCGGCATGATGCCGGCGTTTTTTGCGTTCAGTGGCGGGTTACTGGGTGCCGCCCACCGTCATGCGGTCCAGCTTGAGGGTGGGCTGGCCCACGCCTACCGGCACACTCTGACCGTCCTTGCCACAGACGCCCACGCCGGCGTCCAGGCTCAGATCATTACCCACCATTGACACCTGGCTCATGGCCTCAGGGCCGTTACCAATCAGGGTGGCCCCCTTGATTGGCGCGGTCAGCTTGCCATCTTCAATCAGATAGGCTTCTGACGCCGAGAACACAAAGCGGCCCGAGGTAATGTCTACCTGACCACCACCGAAGTTGGGGGCGTAAATGCCCTTCTTCACGCTGCGAATAATCTCGTCCGGCGGTGTCTCGCCGGCCAGCATATAGGTGTTGGTCATGCGCGGCATGGGCAGGTGAGCATAAGACTCGCGCCGGCCGTTGCCGGTGGGTGCCATGCCCATCAGCCGGGCGTTGAGCTTGTCCTGCATATAGCCCCTGAGCACGCCGTTTTCAATCAGCACGTTATAGCCGCTGGCGGTGCCTTCATCATCCACGGTCAAAGAGCCACGACGATTGGCCAGGGTGCCGTCATCCACTATGGTGCACAGCTCGGAGGCCACCTTTTCACCAATGCGACCGGAGTAGGCAGAAGAGCCCTTGCGGTTGAAATCCCCTTCCAGACCATGACCCACCGCCTCGTGCAGCAGCACACCGGGCCAGCCGGCACCCAGCACTACCGGCATGGTGCCGGCTGGCGCGTCTACCGCTTCCAGGTTCACCAGCGCCTGACGCACCGCTTCCCGGGCATAGCTCATGGCTCTGGGCTGGCCGTCGATCTCTTCCAGAAAATAATCATAACCAAAACGACCGCCACCGCCGCTGCTGCCCCGCTCCCGCCGGCCATTGCGCTCTGCCAGTACCGAGCAGTTCAGTCGCACCAGCGGGCGCAGATCCGTGGCCAGAGTGCCGTCGGTGGCCAGCACCAGTATTTCTTCATATACCCCTGAGATGGAAGCGATCACCTGTGTAATGGACGGATCCAGACTGCGGGCAAAGGCGTCCATTTGCTGCAGCAGGGCTATTTTTTGCTCCCGGGGCAGACTGTCCAGCGGGTTCAGCCCCCTGTAACGGGCGGTCACCGGCTGCGGCTGGCCCACCTTGAAGCGACCGTCGCCACCGTGAGCGGCAATGCCCCGGGCGGCACTCACCGCCTGATCCAGCGCCGTGGCGTTAAGTTCGTCAGAATAGGCAAAGCCGGTTTTTTCACCGCTGACGGCGCGCACGCCCACACCCTGCTCTATGTTGTAGCTGCCGTCCTTGACGATGCCGTCTTCCAGCACCCAGGACTCATGCACACTGTTCTGAAAATACAGATCGGCAAAGTCGATCTGGTGGCGGCTGAGCCGCGCCAGCTGGGCATCGAGCAAGGCCATATCCAGCTCATTGGGCACCAGCAGGCTTTGATTAATCTGTTCAATACTCATTCGTTGTCTCTCCACACCGCTCGCAGGCGGGCATGTTGGGCCACGGGCATTTGCCGGCGTATGCTGTCGAGGCGATGTTGTTCAAGGGGGGCCACGATCAGGCCTTCACCATTGGGCAGGCAGGCCTGAATGTCACCCCAGGGATCCAGGATCACCGAATGCCCCCAGGTTTGCCGGCCCCCGGCATGCTCACCCACCTGGGCTGCCGCCAGCACATAACACTGATTTTCAATGGCTCTGGCCTGTAGCAAGGGCAGCCAGTGTGCCTTGCCGGTAACGCGGGTGAAGGCGGCCGGCACCAGCAGAATATCCGCCCCTTGTTCACGCAGGGCCCGGTACAGCTCGGGAAAACGCAGATCATAACAGACTGACAGCCCCAGACGACCAAAGGGGCTGTCAACCACACATAACTCATGACCGGGGCTGAAGGTATCGGATTCGCGATAACGACCATGGCCATCGGCCACATCCACATCAAACAGATGCAGCTTGTGATAACAGGCTACCCGCTCGCCTTTATCGTTAAATACCAGACAGCTGGTATGCAGCTTGTCACTCTGCTCTGTCTGGGTCGGCATGGAACCCACCACCAGCCAGATGCCGTATTGCCTTGCCCACTGGGCCAGACAGTCTTGCACCGGCCCGTTTCCCAATGGCTCGGCCACGGCCTGCACGGCCTGGCGGTTGCCAAATACCACAGCGTTTTCCGGCAATTGCACCAGCAGTGGCCGGCTGGCGGGCAGGCGTTCCAGCAGGGCAGCAATTTTCGCCTGGTTGACCGGCCAGTGATCACTGGCATTCAGTTGCAGAGCGACCAGTTCCATTTATGGCTCCTTGTTAATAGCAGGCAGTTTGATTTTATTTTGTTCCCGCCCCAGCTCTTTGACTTCCGGGCTGGCCAGCGGTCCCGTTACCTCATAGCGAATGCGGGTAAACACATCCACCACCGGGCCAAACAATTTGGACGCCGCCAGCACATAAAGGCCGGTGACCGGTGTCAACGCAAAAGCGGTTAATACGGGCAGATTACCGGTTAAATCCGGAGTAAAGTCAAAGCGGTAATTCAGCTGACTGGCTGGCAGATCAACCAGCCCTTTACCGGTCAGATCACCGGCTGCCCCTTCCAGTAAGAAATCATTGTTGTGCAGCACTCCATTGTTGAATTCACCGGTTGCGCTGATGCGGTCAAAGTAAAAGCCGCCTTCAAATACATCACGAAAATCCAGCCGCAGCCGGCGCAGCACTGAATCCATACTCAGCACCGACAGCAGCCCTGCTCCCTTGTCGCTGACGCCGGTCAGCACACCGGCACCGGTTTCCACACTCACAGTGCCATTCAGGGTGGCAGGCTCAGGCTGCCAGGGCAACCCGGGCCAGTTTAATTGCGCCTCAATCAGCGCCTTGGTATCCCGAAAGGGAGAGGCATGACCCAACGCCCGCCAGAGCTGCTGCAATGACTGAGCACCACCCTGCCACTGAATACGGCTGGTATTCAGCCCTTGCTGCTGCAGCCATTGCCCCTGAACACGCCCCTGCAGCTGATCTCCATCCAGCCAGAGGTCATCCAGACTAATGCCGTTTTGAGCTTGCAGCGGCGTGAGCTGAAGCCCCATTTTGCCCAGTGACAAATTACGCCAGCGGCAGTCATCACAGCGGAACACCAGCGCCGGAATATCAGAGGGCGACAGCGCATCAGGAACTCCGCCAGACTCATTAGTTTGCGGATCAAGCCATAAGCGCTCAAACAATGCGGTCACAGGCTCACCGTCAGCCCACGTAAGACTGCCTTTTACCTGTTGCGAATCTATGGTGAGACGCCGCCGTTCTGCCGCCTCCGGGGTAACGCCCAGCCGCAAATCACTGAGTAATTGCCCCCAAAGTGTTCCCCGGTCGGCGCGCAGTGCCATTCGATAGTCTTCAGGCCAGTGCAGTTTCATTTGCTGAGGCTGCTGCTGGCCTTGCGTTTCAGACAGCGAAATCCACTCATCCAGCGCCAGCGCTTCCAGATGGGCCGCTATATCCAGCGCAGCTCTTGGCCCGGCCGCGTCGGCTCCGCCTGCAGTCACCCAAAGCCGCCGGATAGTGGTACCGGCATCACTGAATTCAAGTACGGCATCGGCATCAAGATCCGGCGCCAGACTCAGCTGTGCTTGTGCCTGAGTGGCATTGCCGGAAACGTTCAGCTTAACCGGCCGGGTCCAGTCTGCTTCTTTCGCCAGCGGTGCCGGCAACTCGCTATGCAGCCCGTTCAGATCAGAGCTGAGTCTGGCGTCATAGCCAACTTCTCCCTGCTGCAGGCGTAGCGTCACATCGCCCTGCCAGCGGGTCTCGCCACTCAGCGCCGCCAGCCCGGGCTGTGCCTTCGCCAACGCGTCTCCCTGCAGCCGGCCGGCCAGTTCAATCGTGGCGTCATAGCCGGCATTGGTGACTTGCCCGGCATAATTTACCGTCAGCGGCTGCCCCAGCCACTGCGTCTGCAACCCGGCCAGCCTGGTCTCTTGCTGATCAAACATCAGGGTGCCGGTCACCTTGGTCAGCGGCATGGCAAGCGGCGTAACCTGCACTTGATTACCAGAAAAATCGACCTCACCATCAACGCCGACGTCACCACCGCTCAGAGGAATATTCAGCGCCAGCCTGCCAGTGAGCGGACCTGACACCTGTATCTGCTCCAGAGCAACGCCCACCGAGCTTTTTAACGGAGATTGCGTGAGATAATCCGTCACCGCCTCGCCGGCACCACTGACCCCGGCATTCAGCTCCAGATGCGCGTTTTCATCAAGGGGAGTAATACGGGCATCAATATCGACGGCACGCGCCGCACCTAACCGGCCGCTGCCCTGCTGCATATAGAGGTTATCGTTCTCAAACAACAGCTCCAGATCAAGATCGGTTAATGGTTGCCAGTCAGGATCAAAGCGAAATTCAGCCTGACGCAGCGGCACCCTGGCCTGAAACAGGCCGCTGCCATCATGGTAGGGGAACTGATTAAGCCGGCCATACCAGAGCACCTTGGCCTGGCTGGCCTGACCAGCCACTATGGCACCTTCCAGATAGTCCACCAGCGGTGTGCCCATCACCGGCTCGGGCAGATAGCCTCCCGCCGCACCGGCCCGGTGCAGCTCCACACTGGCCGAAGCACTGAGCAGTGGCGAGTCATTAGCAGGCAGCTGCAGGCTGATATGGGCATCCACATCCAGATCATCACCGGCAAGACGCAGCGCATCACTCCATAGCCACCAGCCATCCTTGCGCTTTTGCCACTGCCATTGAGCCTGCAGCTGTTGCACCGGCCAGGCATGACGAAAAGCGCTGTCCCACTGCCAGGCCGATGCCTCAGGCTGCTGAACGCTTAAACGGCCATGATCCGCCGCCACCACAAAGCTGCCTTGCAGACCACGGACACCGGGAATCCACTCAAACGCCTGCGTACCGACATGACGGTATTCTCCCTGCAGCTGCCAGTCACTGCCGGCGGACGGTATATCCGCCTCCAGGTAAAGCCTGGCCAGCTCTCCTGCCGGTGCCGCTCCCGTCAGCTGCCGGGCTGCTGCCGGCCAGTAATGCTCCCCCCACTGGGCCAGTAAAGCCACATCAGTGAGGCTGAGCCGGTCCAGATAACCGGTCAGTTTGTTGTTGTGCCTGTCCAGCTGCACTTTCCAGCTGGGCCAGGACTCCCCGTCCACGCTGATATCAATGCCGCTGCTGGCCAGCTGCCAGCCCTGCTGGGTAGGTTGCCACTGAATACGGCCCCCCTTTACCGCCACCTGGTGATCCCCGCCCCAGCGAGCTTCACTGTTTCCCAGAGTCAGCAGTGCCGCCTGCAGCTCTCCCTGCTGCCACTCCAGCCAGGCTTCAAAAGAAAGCCGGGCGGCCACTTTTTTATCATTGGGTCTTGCCTGAGCCAGCATGGGGCCGGCATCCACACCCTTAGCCTGCATATAGATGCCGCCACTCAGGCTGTGAATATCATCCCCTTCGAGGCGCCCCTTGAACACAAACTGCTGGCCGGCGGCACTGCCAAACCCAAGCCGCCCTTCCCCCTGGTGCAAACCGGGCCGGTTTTGCCAGTGCAGGGCGGGAATTTGTAACTCCAGCAGCGGTTTGCCGGGGCTGGCCAGCACCAGCTGAGCGTTGAGCAGGGTAAGTTTCCGCACTGCCTGCAATGCCAGGGTGCGCAACTCGTCAAGATCGGTATTGGCTTTCTCTCCTGCGGGGGTCAGTTCCAGTCGCAGACCATCAAGCGTGACTTCGTTCAGCACCGGCCGCCACTGGCGCAAACTCTGCCACAGCTGCATATCAATCAGGGCACGCCGCAGGGTCAGCCGGGGTTGCTCGGATCCCTGCAACTGCAGCTTTTCCAGCACCAGTACAGGGCCATAATCTTTCCAGTCCAGCCCCAGATCAGCAATGCTCAGACTCAGATTGTGCTGAGCCAGCATGCGGTTCAGCCACTGCTGCTGTAACCCTGCCAGCCAGGGCGAACCAAAACGCAGCAGAGTAACCAGCAGCGCCAGCACCACAGCAATGCCGGCCAGGGTAAACCAGGCCCAGCTGAAAGTGCGCCTCAGCACTACATCATCACCACATCAAACTGCTCCTGGTTATACAGGGGCTCATTATTCACCTTGACCTGCTTGCCAATAAAGACTTCCAGCTCTGCCAGCATATGAGATTCGTCTTCCTGCAGGGCGTCCGCCACGGCAGTAGAAGCGTAGACCACAAACTTGTCAGCATCGTAGGCTTTATTAACGCGCAGTATCTCCCGCAGAATTTCGTAGCTGACGGTCTCTACGGTTTTCACCCGGGCCCGGCCGTTACATTCGGGGCAGGCATCACAGAGCACATGCTCCAGGCTTTCCCGCGTGCGCTTGCGGGTCATTTCGACCAGACCCAGCTGAGAAAAACCGTTTACATTGGTTTTAGCCCTGTCTCTGGCCAGCGCCAGCTCCAGGCTGTGCAGTACCCGACGCTTGTGATCCTCATCGTGCATATCAATGAAATCAATAATGATAATTCCCCCCAGATTGCGCAGTCGCAACTGGCGGGCAATGGCCTGGGTGGCCTCGATATTGGTGTTGAAAATGGTTTCTTCAAGGTTGCGGTGGCCCACAAAAGCCCCGGTGTTGATATCGACCGTGGTCATGGCCTCAGTCTGATCGATGATCAGGTAGCCGCCGGACTTGAGCTCCACTTTACGATCCAGCGCGCGCTGAATTTCGTTTTCCACATCGTAGAGATCAAAAATGGGAGCATTGCCATGATAATACTCAATGCGGCCGCACAGCTCGGGTACAAACTCTTCCACAAAGGTACACAGGCTGTCACAGGTTTCCCGGGAATCAACCCGAATGCGGTCCAGCTCGGCCCCGACAAAATCACGTACGATACGAAACGCCAGCCGCAGATCTTCATATAACATGGAGCAGGAAGCGTATTTGCTTCTGCGCTCCTGAATTTTCCGCCACAGCCGTTTCAGAAAAGCCGCATCCTGAGCCAGCTCCTGCTCGCCAATACCTTCGGCAGCGGTGCGAATAATAAAACCACCCTGCTCATCCACATGCTCGGCAGCCAGCGCTTTGAGCCGCTCCCGCTCCTGCTCGGAATCAATGCGCTGGGAAACGCCCACATAGGCACTGCCGGGCATAAACACCAGATAACGGGAGGGCAATGTAATATCGGTGGTCAGACGCGCCCCTTTGGTACCGAGCGGATCTTTCACCACCTGCACCATGATGTCCTGGCCCTGACGCACCAGCTCAGCAATATTGCCCGCCTGAAAGTGGGCCTGCTCACGGGTGTCGACACATTCAGTATGAGGAACTATATCGGAGGCGTGCAGAAAAGCGGCCCGTTCGCCGCCAATATCCACAAAGGCTGCCTGCATACCCGGCAATACTCTGCTGACCTTGCCCTTATAAATATTGCCCACTATGCCACGGCGGGCCTGCCGCTCAATGTGCACTTCCTGCAGGATACCGTTTTCCACCAGGGCTACCCGGGTCTCCGCCGGGGTCATATTGATAATCAGTTCTGCAGACATAAGGGCTCCGCCAGTCCGAATAGAGAATGCCCTAAATTAACACAGAATAACCCTGTTCCGGAGTCTGATTCAGGCAGTGGCGATGCCATGGTGCTGCAGCAGTGCCTCGGTTTCCACCAGCGGCAGACCCACCACGGCGCTGTAGCTGCCATTAATGCCCGATACAAAACGCCCGCCCACTCCCTGAATGCCATAGCCACCGGCCTTATCGGCGGGCTCGCCGGTGCGCCAGTAACGGTCGATGTCGGCCTCGCTCAGGCACCGAAACGTTACTTCAGTGGTCACCAGCACCACCTCACATCCACCATCGACAGCCAGCGCCATGGCAGTCATCACCTGATGGGTGCGCCCTGACAAGCGCGCCAGCATGGCTTTGCCGTGGGCTTCGTTCCGGGGTTTTTCCAGTACTTCATCGTTCAGCACCACTATGGTGTCACCGCCCAGTACCGGCAGCGGCATTGGTGCCAGTGCAGCGCCCGCCTGCGCTTTGTCCTGCGCCAGCCGCTGTACATAGCCGGCAGCAGACTCACCCGGTCGCTGGCACTCTTCCACCTCGGGGCGTACCAGTGCAAAGCTGACTCCCAGCTGTGCCAGCAGTTCGCGGCGGCGCGGTGAAGCAGATGCCAGGTAAAGAGCAATACTCATATCGGCTCCTCAGGTCAGAGAAAACTGGCGGCGGCATTTGCGCAGCAACAGAAAGATCCAGGGCCAGAACAACATGCTGCTGACAATGGACCAGAAGTAGTGATAGTCCACCTGGGTTTCGCTGTTAAGGTAAGCGGTCCAGAAAATCAGCAGCTTGTTCAGCATCACCAGACCACCTACCACAAAAGCCTGCTGCCAAACCGAGTAATTGCGCATGCGCTGAAACTGGGATGTTGCCAGATAAACCGGAATAACCAGCGCCAGAGCTCTTACTCCCAATACTGAACCAAGCAAAAGATCCAGTAACAGACCGGCTACAAAGGCAGTGCCCACATTGGCCCTGTGTGGCAGCGCTATGCTCCAGTAAATGAGCACCACCAGCAACCAGTCAGGACGAAAGGGAGCAATCAGATCAGGCAAAGGCAGAATAGACAACATCAGCGCCAGCATCAGGCTGAACATAATGGTCAGTCTGCTGCGCCACGGGAAACCACTCATGAGGCCCCCTCCGGTGCTACATTTGGTAACGATGTTCTCACTCTGGGTTCAGGCCACAGTAATAGCAGATAACGTACTCTGTCCAGGGCCGCAAAAGGCGTAATGCGAATCTCGGCAAAGGGCTGGCCTTCCTCATAGCCAACATGGGTAACTCTGCCGACCGGGTAGCCTTCGGGGAACCGTCCGGCCAGGCCGGAGCTGAGCAGTACGTCCCCTTCCTGTATGTCGGTATTGCGGGTGATATTGTCGAGCAGCAGCCGATCCAGGCGACCACTGCCGCTGGCAATGGCGCGAATGTCATTGCGCTCCACCCGCACCGGAATGCCGTGACTGGCATCCGTGATCAGCAAGACCCGGCTGGTGGTTTTACCAACAGACATGACCTGTCCTACCACCCCCTGTTCATTCAGCACTGGCTGACCTTCAAACACACCTTGCAGCGTGCCTTTATCAATCACAACCTGGTGGGAGAAAGGATCGGTATCCACCGCCATGATTTCAGCCACCATGCGCCTTGCGTCCTGCTGCACCGGCGAGCCCAGCAATTCGCGCAGACGCTGATTTTCCTGCTCCAGGTGGCGCAACCGCAGCAAATCATCCCGCAGCAAAAACAATTCACGCTCCATGCGCTCAGCCTGGGTTAACAAGGTCTTTCGCGACATCAGCTGGGTTGAAGCAGTGTCCAGCAAAATGCGCGGGCTGTTGGCCATATACTGCAGTGGGCTGACCAGAGAGTTAAGGTAAAGCCTGATATCGGAAAAGGACTGATAACGGCTGTCTGCCACCATCAGCGCAAGACTGGCCAGCACCGCCAGTGTCAGGCGAATGGGCAAAGAGGGTCCGCGACCAAAAATAAGTTTCATTAAAAGAGCGAGCCGGTCACCCGGCCCGATTCATCAGTCGTAGTGAAACAAGTCGCCGCCATGCATGTCGATCATCTCCAGCGCCTTGCCGCCTCCCCGGGCCACACAAGTCATGGGATCATCAGCCACCACAACAGGAATGCCGGTTTCTTCCATCAGCAGGCGATCCAGATCACGCAGCAAAGCACCACCTCCGGTCAATACCATGCCGCGTTCAGAAATATCTGACGCCAGCTCGGGTGGAGACTGCTCCAGCGCCACCATCACTGCACTGACAATGCCGGTCAGCGGCTCCTGCAAGGCTTCCAGAATTTCATTGGAATTCAGGGTAAAGCTGCGCGGAACCCCTTCTGCCAGGTTGCGCCCCCGTACTTCAATCTCAATAACATCATCACCCGGATAAGCAGAGCCCACTTCATGCTTGATGCGTTCAGCAGTGGCTTCACCAATCAGGGAGCCGTAGTTGCGGCGCACATAATTAATAATGGCTTCATCAAAACGATCACCGCCTACTCTCACCGACTGGGAATAAACAACACCGTTAAGGGAGATAATGGCCACTTCGGTGGTACCGCCGCCAATATCCACCACCATGGAGCCAGTGGCTTCGGATACCGGCAGGCCGGCCCCAATGGCCGCTGCCATGGGTTCATCAATCAGATAAACCTCACGGGCACCGGCGCCCAGGGCAGACTCCTTGATGGCCCGGCGCTCTACCTGCGTAGAGCCACAGGGAACACAGACCAGTACACGAGGACTGGGGCGGAAGAAATTATTGTCGTGCACCTGCTTGATAAAGTGCTGCAACATTTTCTCGGTAACGTAGAAGTCGGCAATCACGCCATCTTTCATCGGACGAATGGCGGCAATGTTGCCGGGAGTACGCCCCAGCATCTGTTTGGCGGCATGACCGACGGCGGCAACGCTCTGGGCCGAACCGGCTCTTTCCTGGCGAATGGCCACGACGGAGGGTTCGTTCAGAACTATGCCCTGATCTTTTACGTAGATAAGGGTGTTGGCCGTTCCCAAGTCGATGGACAAATCGTTGGAAAACATGCCTCTGAGCTTCTTGAACATATGCTGAAGGGGATCCTGGGTTGATACCGGAAAAATTCGGCTAACTTTACCAACGCAACCACCCCCTAGCAAGGCAGAACCCGGCCAGGCTTGGTTGCAATCGAATACGAGTTTTAATAAATCAATAAGTTCCCTACACTAAGCACCTCTGAATCCTTTCTGTTTATTTTTGCGTGATCCAACTTCAACGCTGGCAACACTTGTTTCGCCATTCTCTGTCGCCACTGATACCACTTGAGCATACGACGCTGCAACAGCACAGGGTGGCGCTTTATATTAAACGGGATGACCTGCTGCACCCTTCCATATCCGGCAATAAATGGCGAAAACTTAAATATGTGCTGCGCCAAGCGCTGTCGGAGCAGGCGGCCGGCCTGCTCAGCTTTGGCGGAGCCTGGTCCAATCACTTACATGCACTGGCTGCCGCCGGCAATACACTGGGAATGCCTACCGTCGGCATAGTACGTGGTGAGCCCGAATACGCCGCCAACCCCACCCTGTCCGATGCGCAAGGCTGGGGCATGCAGCTGGCGTTTGTAGACCGTCAAACCTATCGCCGCCGCCACCATGCTGATTTTCTTGCCGAACTGCGCCGCCGCTACCCCGGTTTTTATCTTATTCCTGAAGGCGGCAGCTGCGAGCTGGCCCTGCCTGGTGTGGCCGAGTTGTGGCAAGAGCTGCCAGCATGCGACCAGCTGATCCTGCCGGTGGCCAGCGGCGGTACCCTGGCGGGCTTGTTGTCAGCCCGCCCCGAACACACACACCTTACCGGCTATGCCGTACTCAAAGGCAAAGACTGGCTGGCCCGGACGGTGCAGCAGCTGTATGCCCCTGCTGAATCAGATAACGGCTGGCGGTTACGCCTGAATCATCATGGCGGTGGCTATGCCAAATGCTCCGTCGAAGACCGCAGCGCCATTACGGCCCTGAGCACAGCATTGGGCATTCCGCTGGAGCCTATATACAGTGGCAAGGCCATGCTGGGGTTGTTTCGTGATATTGAGGCCGGCTGTTACCCGCCCGATAGCCGGCTGATATTTTTGCATACCGGTGGCCTGCAAAGTGCAAGGTCTCAAGTCAGCTGAAAACGCTCAGGACAGGAAAAATAATATCCCTGTCCGGCATGCACGCCCAACTGCTTCAGGCAGGTCCACTCTGCTTCGGTTTCCACGCCCACCGCTATCACCCGGGTATGATTGCCCATGCAGTTACCCAACAGACTGCGCACCGCCATCTGATTCACCGATTTCTTGTCAATATCTCTGACCAGGCTGGGGTGCAGCTTGAGGTAATCTAGATCATAATCCTTGATGTACTGAGTGCTGACCACATCCTGGCCAACATGGTCCACCGCCAGCCGGCAGCCCAGCGCCTTCAGCGCCCGCAGTGGTTTTACCAGCTCCAGAAAGTGCCGGCCTACGCCCGCTTCAGACAGCTCAATGACCAGCTCATGAAGCAAAGGCCTGGGCAACTGGATCAGTTCAAACACCAGCCAGCGGTGAAAACTCCGGTTAAGGATACTGGCGACCGACAGGTTAACAGCCAGCACCGCCTTGCGGTCAGCGTCTTGTAGTGCCGTCAGGCTTTGCAACATAATGCAGCGATCCAGATCCTGCAGCAAACCACACTTCTCTGCCATGGGCAGAAAATGACCGGCAGCCAGCTCCCGCCCCTGCTCATCATGAATACGGGCAAGCAATTCAATGCTCTCGGGAGTGGCCTCTGCAGCGCTGTAAATACCCTGACGGTCCAGTAGTATGGCATCCTGCTCCAGCAGACGTCCAAGCAAAGTGCGCCATCGTACCGTACCTTTGCCACTGCTTTCTTCGGTCAGCCCCTTATAGTACATAAAGTAGCCGTCACCACCCTGTAGGGCAGCGCTGCGTAACGCCAGCTCGGCCTCTTCTTCTATCTGATGTAACTGTTCGCCAAAGCGAAAACAAACACCGCCGATATAAACCGCCGGCTCTTTGACGACATCAGGCCAGTGCAGCCGACGCAGCAGTTTAAGCACCTGCCGGGCGGCCTCCTGGGCTTCGCTTTCTACCGTGTTGGGAAACATCAGCGCAAAGGTATTACCGGTATAGCGGGCCTGCAGGGCACCGGGATAACGCCGGATCAGGTGTCCCAGATACACCGACGCCGAGCTGAGCAGCTCATCACCTCTGTCATGGCCCAGTTTATGGTTGATGTGCTCCAGATCCTGCAGCTCTACCAGCAATAATGCAGCTGATTGACTGGCTGAGTCATTCAGCGCCGCTTCCAGCCGGTTATCAAAAAACACCCGGTTGCCGATGCCAATATTGCGATCAACAAACACATTGGCCCGAATAAAAGTGTCAAAGCGACTACGCTCCTTACGGGCTTCACGCAAGTCAGCCATCAGCTTATCCAGAGCGCGGCTGGCAGCCTGAGGCCACTCTTCTTTCGGGCTGTGTTGCAGCATACTGAGCCGGCCGTCCAGGATCAGCCGGCCACGCTGCTCAAGCAGTTCGGCACCACGCAGCTGCCGGCGAAACCAGCGCAGACTGAGCAACAGTCCGGCAAACACCAGCATAATGGCACCGGTCAGACCGGATACCGCAGCCAGAGAATGGTCTATATGGTAAAAAGGCGGGCGCAGGACCAGCCTGACAAAAAGCCCGTCATGACTGGTGAGTGCTCTGTCGTACTGCTCGCTGATTTCATCACTCGCCAGCGGCTGAGTCAGACCAGAGCGGTAATACTCTTTATGCTGATCATGCACAGTAAAAACAATGAGTTCGTTCGTATCCAGCAGCGCCGGCAACCAGCGATCAATATTGGGCTGAGCAGTACTCTCAGGCTGCCAGGATTCATCCACCATGCGTACCACTGCATCAACCTGACGCTGCTGATAGGCAATGCCCATCTGATAAAAGCTGAGCCCGGCACCAATCAACACCATCAGTACCGCCGCCAGCACGCACAGGGTGATGGTGGTAATAAACTGATTGGTAAACTTCATGTGCTTTCCTTGCGGCCGGCACCCTGCCGGCGGTTTCCTTTTAATGCAGATTCAGGCGAACCCACTCGTAATCAACTCAGTATCGTGCAGTTTTTAACGTATGCCAATAAAAAGACCCCGCCAAAGCGGGGTCTTGAGGCGCTCCGCTAGAACGGAATATCGTCATCAAAGTCCATGGGCGGTTCATTGTATACCGGCTGACTTTGTGGTTTCTGCTGGGGCTGGCTTTGGGGCTGCTGCTGGGGCTGGCTGCCACCATATTGCGGCTGACCACCCTGCTGTCCGCTACCCTGCTGCTGGCCCCAGTTGCCCTGCGGCTGACCACCGCCCTGCTGGCCCTGGTTCCAGCCACCCTGACTTTGCTGACCGCCGCCCTGCGGACGTCCGCCCAGCATCTGCATGGTACCGCCCATGTCCACTACCACTTCGGTGGTATAGCGATCCTGGCCACCCTGATCCTGCCATTTTCGGGTTTGCAGCCGGCCTTCCACATACACCTGAGAGCCCTTGCGCAAATACTCACCGGCAATTTCTGCCAGCTTGCCGAAAAATACTACCCGATGCCATTCGGTACGCTCACGTTGTTCGCCGCTCTGCTTGTCACGCCAGGTCTCACTGGTGGCCAGAGTAATATTGGCGACGGCATTGCCGTTAGGCATATAGCGCACTTCGGGATCCTGACCCAGGTGCCCGATCAAGATGACTTTGTTGATGCCTCTATTGGCCATAACTTGCTCCGTACTCACAGGTTGATCAGGCGTTTGGCCTGATCCAGTTCAAAAATATTGCCATCTACCTTAAGGTAGGCAGCGCCTTCATCGGGAATGATCAACGCCTCATGCACTCCCGGCAGCGCCATCAGCCGCTGCAGCAGCTGGCTGCGGGCAGACTCTGTTTCTATCTTAACACCGATAGGCAGAATATGAGACCGAACTCGGCTGACATTGGTCATGCCTGCCGACAACCAGAACCAGAACACCATGGCCAGCGCCACCAGCAAAAATACACCGGAGCCGCCCAGTTTCTGATAGAGAGCACCGCCGGCCACACCGCCGATAAAGGCACCAAGAAACTGACTGGTGGAGTAGATGCCCATGGCCGTGCCTTTGCCACCCACCGGAGCCAGCATGGATAAAAACGCCGGCAGCGAGGCTTCCATAAAATTAAAAGCGGTAAAATACAGCACCATGGCCAGCACCAGCAGCCACAGTTGAGTGCCGGCCACCGCCATCAGCACCAGCGCCACCATCATCACCAGAATGGAAGCCTGAAACAGCACCTTATTCATATTGCGCCGGGCACCGAGGATCAAAAACGGCACTATCAGCACAAAGGATGCCAGCAGAGTGGGAAAATACAGCCACCAGTGATGCTCCCGTACCAGACCGGCATCCACCAGCGACAGCGGAAAGGCCACAAATACCGCGGTCAGGCTCAGGTGCAGCAGCATAATGCCAAAATCCAGCCGCAGCAGTTGTTTGTCTTTCAGCAGCCGGCCCAACAGCTCGGGGGCCGCGGTGACGTCACGGATTTGACCCTTACTGACCGAGTCCGGCAGCAGCAGGCGTACCATCAGCATGCCCACCACTGCCAGCACCGCCGTGGTCCAGAACACGCCGGCCAGACCGAACTGGGCTGCCAGCAGCGGGCCAGCCACCATGGCCACCGCAAAGGAAATGCCGATGCACACGCCGATAATGGCCATGGCCTTGGTACGGTGCTCTTCCCGGGTGATATCAGCGGCCAGTGCCAGAATGGCACCGGCGATGGCACCGCTACCCTGCAGCACCCGGCCAGCCACCACGCCATAAACCGATTCGGACATGGCCGCGACCACTGAACCGGCAGCAAACAGCGCAAGACCGCCATAGATAACCGGCTTACGGCCAATGCGATCCGACAGCCAGCCCGCCGGAATCTGTAATATGGCCTGGGTCAGGCCATAGGCGCCGATGGCAATGCCTACCCACAACGGTGAGAAGCCGTCCAGGCTGCCACCATAAAGGGCAAACACCGGCATGATCATGAACAGGCCCAGCATACGCATGCCAAAGATGCTGGCCAGGGTAAAAGAGGCTCGCCGCTCCCGCGGACTAAAACCTTGCTGTTCGCTCATGAATACTGTTCCGCTGTTATTGTTCACAAAAGAGCAGCAGTCTAGCACGGAGCGCCGGTCAAGATTAATCCCCCAATGTACCCTTGGCTGGCTATTCATCCAGTGCCATACTAGCCGGTCTCGTTTAAAACTTGGTCATGCTGCAGATGGATAAAATTGACGTTCGCGGAGCGCGCACCCACAACCTGAAGAACATCAGCCTGGAATTACCCAGAGATAAACTGATCGTCATCACCGGTCTGTCGGGCTCGGGCAAGTCGTCCCTGGCTTTTGATACCCTGTATGCCGAAGGGCAGCGCCGCTATGTGGAATCGCTGTCTGCCTACGCCCGCCAGTTTCTCTCGCTGATGGAAAAGCCCGATGTGGATCATATCGAAGGCCTGTCACCCGCTATTTCCATCGAGCAGAAATCCACGTCCCACAACCCCCGCTCTACCGTGGGCACCATTACCGAAATTCATGATTATCTGCGGCTGTTGTTTGCCCGGGTGGGTGAACCTCGCTGTCCTACCCATGAGTTACCGCTGGCGGCCCAGACCATCAGCCAGATGGTAGACAAGGTACTGGAGCAGCCCGAAGGCAAGCGGCTGATGCTGCTGGCTCCGGTAGTGCGCAACCGCAAGGGTGAGCACAGCAAGCTGCTCGACAACCTGTCGGCCCAAGGCTTCATTCGTGCCCGCATCGACGGCGAAGTCTGCGATCTGTCGGATCCGCCGGCGCTGGAATTACAAAAGAAACACACCATTGAAGTGGTGGTAGACAGATTCAAGGTGCGGGACGATCTGCAGCTGCGGCTGGCAGAGTCTTTTGAGGCGGCGCTGGAGCTCTCCGGCGGTATCGCCTCTGTGGTGAGCATGGACGATGAGCAGGAAGAGCCGCTGGTGTTTTCCGCCAACTTTGCCTGCCCGGAGTGTGGTTACTCCATTGCCGAGCTGGAGCCGCGCATTTTTTCCTTTAACAACCCGGCGGGGGCCTGCGAGCAGTGCGACGGCCTGGGTGCCCAGCAGATTGTTGACCCCGACAAGGTGGTGTCCAACCCCGAGCTGAGCCTGGCGGGCGGTGCCATTCGCGGCTGGGACAAGCGCAGTTATTATTATTACCAGATGCTCAAGTCCCTGGCAGAGCATTACGACTTTGATCTGGAAGCCCCTTTTGAAAGCCTGTCCAAGCCCATTCAAAAGGCCGTGCTCTATGGCTCGGGCCGGGCCAATGTAGAATTCCGCTACATGAATGACCGCGGCGATGTGCTGGTGCGCAAGCACCCTTTTGAGGGCATAGTGCACAACATGGAGCGGCGCTACCGGGAGACCGAGTCCAACTCGGTGCGGGAAGAACTGGCCAAATACCAGAGTAACCGCGCCTGCCCGGGCTGCGGCGGCACTCGGCTGAAGGAAGCTGCCCGTCATGTGTTTGTGGCGGATCACAATCTGCCCCGGGTGTCCGACATGGCCATTGGTGAGGCCCATGCCTTTTTCACCGGGCTGCAGCTGGATGGCCAGAAGGCGCAGATTGCCGATAAAATTCTGAAGGAAATTACCGAGCGGCTGGGCTTTCTGGTTAATGTGGGGCTCAATTACCTGACCCTGTCCCGCAGTGCCGAGACCCTGTCCGGCGGCGAAGCCCAGCGCATTCGTCTGGCCAGCCAGATTGGTGCCGGCCTGGTGGGGGTTATGTATGTGCTGGACGAGCCCAGTATCGGCCTGCACCAGCGCGATAACGAACGACTGCTGGCCACGCTTACTCACCTGCGGGATCTGGGCAATACCGTGATCGTGGTGGAACACGATGAAGACGCCATTCGCGCCGCCGATCATGTGCTGGATATCGGTCCCGGTGCCGGCGTACACGGCGGCCAGATAGTGGCTCAGGGCACACCGGCAGAGGTGATGGCCAACCCGGAGTCGCTTACCGGTGCCTATCTCTCGGGCCGTGAGGCCATTGCGGTGCCGGCGCAGCGCACGCCGGTGGGCGAGCACTGGCTGCGACTTGAAGGCGCCAGCGGCAACAACCTCAAACAGGTGAACCTCGAATTACCTCTGGGGCTGATGACCTGTGTTACCGGCGTGTCCGGCTCGGGCAAATCGACCCTGATCAATGACACCCTGTTTCCCCTCGCTCATCGCGAGCTGAACAAGGCCACGGTGAGTCAGCCGGCGCCCTACTCTGCCATTCACGGCCTCGACAAGCTGGACAAGGTGGTGGACATCGATCAGAGCCCTATCGGCCGCACGCCCCGCTCCAATCCGGCCACCTACACCGGCATTTTCACGCCCATTCGTGAGTTGTTCTCCGGCACTCAGGAAGCCCGCTCCCGTGGCTACAAGCCGGGCCGCTTCTCCTTTAACGTCAAAGGCGGCCGCTGCGAGGCCTGCCAGGGCGACGGCGTGATCAAGGTAGAAATGCACTTTCTGCCCGACGTCTATGTGCCCTGCGATGTGTGCAAAGGCAAGCGTTACAACCGGGAAACTCTGGAAATCCGCTACAAGGGCAGGAGCATTCACGAGGTGCTGGAAATGACGGTGGAGGAAGCCTGCGATTTCTTTGCCCCTGTGCCCGCCATTGCCCGCAAGCTGCAGACCCTGATGGACGTGGGCCTGTCCTATATTCGTCTGGGTCAGTCCGCCACTACCCTGTCGGGCGGCGAGGCCCAGCGGGTCAAGCTGGCCCGGGAGCTGTCGAAGCGGGACACCGGCCAGACCCTGTATATTCTCGACGAGCCCACCACAGGCCTGCATTTTCACGATATTCAGCTGTTGCTGACGGTGCTGCACCGGCTGCGGGATCACGGCAATACGGTGGTGATCATCGAGCACAACCTGGACGTGATCAAAACCGCCGACTGGATCGTGGATCTGGGGCCGGAAGGGGGCAGCGGCGGCGGTGAGATCCTGGTGGCCGGCTCCCCTGAAGCCGTAGCGAAACACGAAGCGTCTCACACTGCCCGTTTTTTACGGCCCATGCTGGGGTAACAGCCTCAGTCAGCCGGCACAAAACGAACCCTGAACAATCTGGACCACCACTTGCCGGTGAGGTAAAAATCACCGGTTTGTGGGTCATGGGCAATGCCATTCAGTACCGCATCGGCATCCTTGATGCGACCACTCAAAGGCAGCAGCGCCGTGGCATCAATCACACCATCAACCCTGCCGCTGGCCTTGTGAATACGTAAAATATGGCTCTGCTTCCACACATTGGCGTAAATATGCTCGCCCACACAGGCCAGGGCATTCAGCTGATATTGAAGCTTGCCATTCAGGGTCACCGGCAGCCGCTGCTGCAGGCCAAAGTCACTAAGGCGGCGCTGCTGTAAACTGGCCGAGCCGTCGCTCATCCATAAGTGCCTGCCGTCATAACACAGGCCCCAGCCTTCTCCCTCATAGGTAAAGCCGCTTTCCATGGCAAGCTCAGGCAACCGCCATACCAGCGCCCGGCCTTCTTTCCAGGTCAGCTGGATCAAGCGGTTATCCACTCGAGTAATGCCTTCGCCGAACAGACTACCGGACAAAGGCCGCTGTTGCTTCAGCTTACCGTTACCGGCATTCAGCACCCTGATACTGGACTGGCCATACAGGCCGGTGCTTTGATACAGAAGGCCCTCATGCCACTCCAGCCCCTGTGTAAAGGCACGAATATCGTGCGGCAGGCTCTGCAGCACTTCCACCTTGAGTGCCTCCGCCGCCGGCAGCGGTGCCGCCAACCAATATAGCAGCCACAGCAGCCGCCGCGTCATGGCGTCTGGATCAGCAGCCAGTGGCTCAGCTCGGCAGCCAGCCGATTGGCGGCCTGGCTCAGTCCCGCCACGGCCGCAGCTGCATCGCGGCTGGCCAGCTCGGCCCGCTGCTCAAAACGACGGCTGGCCACAATGCGCCGGTCGCTGGTGCGCAACAGCTGGGCGTCAAAGCGGATCAGGGCCTGGGGCCGGCCCTGGCTGACATCCACCTCAAAGGCACGCAAGGTGCCCGCCAGCTCCCAGTCTGCCTGCATGCTGTCTTCTTCCCGGCTGAGAGCATCAAAACGGCCATCCTGCCACAGGGCATCCAGCAGCCAGTCTTGCCACAGCAACGGCATGGGCGCATTCCAGCGCGCATCGCCATAGGCCTGATAAGACTGCTGCCCGGTCAGCACCAACAAACGGTTGCCGGTGTGCACGCCCACTGCCTGAGGCCGGGCCAGGCGCAGCCCTTTCAACGTGAGCGAGGCCTGTTCAGCCACCGGGGCGGCCGGTGCCAGCCGGTACTGGCTGACCGGCTGAGCCGGCGGTAATACCGAGCAGGCTGTCAGTCCCAATATAAACAGCAGAAGCATGATTTGTTTCATGGCTCAAACACCTCCATTTGCTCACGTTCCAGCAAGGTGCCGGCCGGGTCCTGCTGCAGCTGTCGGGTCACATCACCCAGGGTTCGCAGGGTTCGGCGCAGCTCACGCAGGGCCGGCTCCACACCCGCCAGCCCCTGCGCGCCCGCTTCCAGCGCCGGCTGCTGCCGGGCAAGCAATTGCTCCAGCCGCTCGCTCAGACGCTGCAGGCTGGCAGCGGTGGCGGCGGTGTTGGCCAGCAGCGGCTCACCATGACGGGCCAGCTGAGTATCGAGCCGAACCATCAGCGCATCCAGCCGGCGGGCGGCATCGGTCAGCGAAGTGACTCCTTGCTGCAGGCTGCCTTGCTGCTGTGCCAGCCCAGCGGTTACTGTGTCCAGGCTGGCTAAAATATGCGTAACGTGTTCGGCATTTTGCGGGGTCAGCAGACGATTGGCATTCTCCAGTAGCGTATTCAGCCCCACCAGCAGCTCTTCAGTACTGACTCTGAGCTGAGTAAGGGGGGAAGGCTCCGCCCGTATTACCGGAATATCATCCTCATTCTGCAATAACAGCGGACTGTCAGGCGAGCCGTGGCTGAGCGCAATATTGGCAGCACCGGTAATGTTGGCCAGCGCCAGCCGTGCCTGCGTGTCGGTTTTCACCGGCGCATCGGCGGCAATACGCACCCGGGCTCGCACCTGACGGGGATCCCGCGGATTCAGGGTCAGGCTTTCTACCTCACCCACACGAATACCGCTATATTGCACGGCACTGCCTACCGACAGCCCGGATACCGGCTCGGTAAACACGATGTCATAGCGGCGCAGCTCGCTGTTATCTCCCATTTTGGCCAGCCAAAGCGCAAACAGCAGGGTTGCCGCAGCTGTCAGCAGGGTAAACAATCCCACCAGTACGTGATGAGCCCGGGTTTCCATGGGTTACTCCTTATTACCTTGAGCAGCATATTGTGCCGCTCTGCCCCGCGGGCCGTGAAAATAATCCTGAATCCAGGGATCATCAAAGGCCGCTACCTGCGTCAGCTGTCCCACCGTCTGTACCCGCTTTCGCCCCAGCACCGCCACCCGGTCGCAACAGGTATAAAGGGTATCCAGATCATGAGTGACCAGCACCACCGTCAAATCCAGTGCATTGCGTAATGTCAGCAACAGACGATCAAACGCCGAGGCAGAGACCGGATCCAGCCCTGCGGTGGGCTCATCCAGAAACAGAACCTGGGGATCCAGCGCCAGCGCCCGGGCCAGCGCGGCCCGCTTGACCATACCACCGGACAGATTGGCCGGATAACGATGCCCCGCCAGTGCCGGCAAGCCTGCCAGTGCCAGCTTGATATCGGCCAGCTTTACTGCCTGCTGCCAGCTCAGGCCGGCATGCTCCACCAGCGGCAAAGCCACGTTTTCCAGCACAGTGAGCGAAGAAAACAAAGCACCGTTCTGAAACAGAACTCCCATACGCCGTTCCAGCTGGCTGCGTTCTGTCGCCGGCAGGGTCAGCAGATCCTGCTGCCACAGGCGTACTTCGCCGGCATCGGGACGATGCAGGCCAATAATGGAACGCAGCAGTACCGACTTGCCACTGCCGGATCCCCCCACCAGCCCCAGAATTTCTCCCGGCATCACATCCAGATCCAGCTGCTCGTGCACCACCTGGGAGCCAAAGCAATTGCGCAAGCCCCGCACGCGAATAAGGGCGTCCGTCACCAGCCCATCTCCATTAAAAACAGCGCCGCCACCGCATCCAGCAATATCACCACAAAAATGGACTGCACCACACTGGAGGTGGTGTGTTCCCCTACCGACTGAGCGCTGCCCGAAACCTTGAACCCTTCCAGGCAGCCGATAAGCGCAATCAGCACCGCAAACACGGGCGCCTTGCCCAGTCCTACCAGCAAATGCTGCAAGGGCACCTGCTGTACTATGGCCAAATACTGAGTCAGCGAAATATCCAGCGACAACATGCCCACCAGAGCACCACCAAGCAGACCGCTGAGCACGGCAATAAACGCCAGTAACGGCAGGGTCAGCAATAACGCCAGCAATCGGGGTAACACCAACAGCGCCACGGGATCCAGCCCCTGTGCGCGCAGAGCATCCAGCTCCTGATTCACTTTCATGGCACCCAGCTGGGCAGTAAAAGCACTGGCGGTGCGGCCGGCCAGCAAAATAGCCGTCAGCAGCACACCAAACTCACGCATAAAACTGTAAGCCACCAGATCTACCGTATAGATGGTGGCACCGAAGTTCTCCAGCACGGTAGCGCCGAGAAAGGCTACCACGGCCCCCACCAGAAAGGTCAGCAGCGCCACTATGGGCACCGCATTCAGCCCACACTGCTGCATCTGTGCCACCAACGCAGTGATGCGCCACTGAGATGGCCGGAACATCAGCCCCGCTGCCGTGGTCAGAGTCAGGCCGGTAAATCCCAGCAGCATCTTGCCCTGCAGCCAGCCCCGGTCCACGCGCTGTCCCAGCCGGGCCAGCCCGTCACTCCAGCGGGACATGGCCGCCGGCACCGGCTCACGCTGCGCCATCACTTCCGTAACTGCCAGTAACAACGATGTCTGCTTGTCACTCAGATTTTCGGCCTGCTGCGCCAATACCGGCAGGCCACTACCCAGTTGTTGCCACAACAGGCCGGCACCCGCGGTATCCAGCCGGGTCAGACCTGCTGCTTCCAGCGCTGTGACCTGCTCCGCCGGCAGCGGCTGCAGGATCTGCTGCAAATATGCATAATGCGCCAGAGTCCAGTCTCCCGTCAGGCTCAACCGGTTTGCCGACAGTTGCCAGCCCGGTTTTTGTGTACTCAATATAAGCCTCCTTCTTCTGTCAGCATGCGTACCAGGCGGCTGCGGGTGACCAGCCCCTGACCGCGCCGAACCGGCACCAGAAAGCCGGCACCGGGCTCACCTTGCAGACTGCGCAGGGCTTCCAATAACGACATATCCTGCTCCAGCAGCTGTAACCGGCGGCCTGGAGTCAGCAGCTTGTCCAGCTCTTCGGCACTGGTGTTTTCGTCAAGCTGGGCTGCGGCCAGCAAATAGTAATGCTGATCTCGCTGCACTATCAGCACCGGGGCTCTGGTGACAGGTGGTACTCCCTTTCCGTTCCAGTGCACCAGGCTCATATCGGCCAGCTCCGACAGATAACGCTGAGCCAGCGCCGTGCGCACTGGATGAGTTTGCAGCTCCTGCCCACGCACGCGAAGCTGAGTGATAACCAGCGAAGGAAGATGAAAACCATGCTGGCACAACAGGTTGGCTCCCAGCACCACTATCATGGCCGGTAACATGGACTCGGCACTGAGCGACAGCTCCAGCACGGTGGCAATGGCAGCCAGCGGCGCATGAAGGACGGCACTCATCATGGCAGCCATGCCAAGCAACGCATAAAGTGCCGGATCCGAAGTGCCCGGAATAAGCGCCCCGGCTATACCGCCGGCGCAAACACCCAGCATCAGGGTAGGCGCAATCTGGCCGCCGGGCACGCCCAGACCGATGGCCGCTGCCGTGGCCAGCAGTTTGCCTGCCAGTATCACCAGTAACAGCAGCCAGGGCAGGCCCTCGTTCAGCATAATATTGATGGTGTCGTAGCCGGAACCGAGAATTTGTGGCGCAGCCAGCGCCAGCACACCGGTAATAATGCCCGCCAGCAACAGTCTGAGCGACCGGGACTTAAGCGGAACGCGAACAAATACCAGTACCAGCCGCTGAAACAAGACGGCCAGCAGCCCCACCCACAAACCGGTGATCAACAGGCCCGGAATGTCCTGATAGGATGCCAGCGACAGCTGAACCGGCTCCAGAATGGCGTGCTCTCCCAACAACGCGCCGGTCAGGGCCGACGCAGTGATGGCGGCTGCAATAATGGGCGCAAACCCCAGCAGGCTGTATTCCATCAACACCACTTCCATGGCAAACAGCACACCCGCCAGGGGCGTATTAAAGGCAGCAGAAATGGCCGCTGCCGTTCCGCACCCCAGCAACAGCCGTAGCTGGCTGGGTGGCCTGCCGGTCACTTGCCCCACCTGGCTGGCAATGCCCGCCCCCATATGTACAGCAGGCCCTTCCCGGCCCACACTGTGACCCGAGCCAAGGGCAACAAGAGCGGCCACGAACTGAAAGCCGATATTGCCGGCAGGAATGCGTCCCTGCCCGAACTGCAGCCGCTCCAGTACATAGGCCAGCCCTACCGACTGCCAGTTCCGGGGAGTGAAATGATATAACAGGATCAGCAAGGCGCTGCCCAGCACCGGCAGCCCCAGCTGCCAGTACCAGGCCAGTGACTCGAAGTCTTCCAGATTATTACCGTTAAGGCCACCCAGGGTGGCATTAAGAATCAGCAAAAAACTCATCATTACCAAACTGGCTGCGATGCCGGTTAAGACGCCCAGCATCACCAGTGGCAGCAAGCTGCCGGTATGCCGTGAAAACAGCCGGCGGATCAGGTTGCGTGCTTGATTCATGAGCCAGTTCCGATCGCGTCAGGAACATTCATTATTCACTCCCTGTGTGGAATAAACCACTCTTGAAGCAAGGAATTCTGTTATATTTCACATACTTCGAACGTTAACGCCCACTCTTGCACACCCCCTTAACCCCGGCCATAACAGGGAGACATCATGTACAAGCTGGTATTTTTTGTTCCTGAAACCCATGCCGATGCGGTGAAACAGGCGGTGTTTGCCACCGGTGCCGGCAAAATCGGTGATTATGACCAGTGCTGTTTTGAAACGCGCGGGCAAGGTCAGTTTCGCCCTTTGGCCGGTGCCAACCCCTTTCTGGGCACAGCCGGCGAGCTGGAGCGGGTGGATGAGCTGCGCATTGAGCTGGTTTGCGAAGATTCTCTGATTCAAGCGGCGGTGAAAGCACTACGCGCCGCTCACCCTTATGAAGAGCCGGCCTACGATGTCTGGCCGCTGGCCAAGCTTTAAAGGTGGCACATCATGATATATACCGTTTTGCCCAGCCCCTGTGGTCCATTGCGTATTGAAGCCAATGACGAGGCCATCACCCGCATTCTTTTTCTCGATAAGCCATTAGCGGCCACTGCTCCGGCCAGCCCTTTGCTGGCACAAACCTGTGATCAGCTGAATGCCTATTTTGCCGGCGAGCTCACCCGCTTTTCGCTGCCACTGGCCCCTGCCGGCACACCTTTTCAGCAGCAAGTATGGCAAGCGCTGTTAACCATTCCCTGGGGTGAAAAACGCAGTTACCGCGATATTGCTGTTGCCATCGGCAATCCCAGGGCCGTGCGGGCCGTCGGTGCCGCCAATGGCCGCAATCCCATTCCCATTATCATTCCCTGCCACCGGGTCATTGGTGCCAATGGCAGCCTTATCGGCTATGCCGGTGGCCTGACACGTAAGCGCTGGTTACTGGACCATGAGACCAAAGTCTGACAATAACCCCGCTGCTTTGTGCGAGATCTCTCAAGCTGACTTCAGATAATATGCTTTTGTGATGCGGCCAAAGTCCTTAAAGAATAAATTTTCACCTTTACATTCAGCAAGATGCCATTTATTAACCATTCCTGACACTTTAGTCAGCCTGAAAACCGGACTTTCGGTATTGCCGGTTCGGGTTACTATTCTTCTCGCAAGGAAGCACAGGGCCTCTCAGGAAGAAAGGCCGGCCAGGAATGGCACAAGGACACCGCCGGGAAAGGCGGCAAGGACACCTTCAGGGTTGAAGATGTGAAGCGGGTCAGGACGACACGCGGTCAGGAACGACCAGGACACACCGAAGGATCGGGAAGCGGACCATTTCACGGAGTGAAATACAGTCAGGGATATGGCAGGGAGCCATCAGGTTCACGGAACAGAGCCGTCAGGACGACCGAAAAAAGGGCAACAGCAATGTTGCCCTTTTTTCGTATTTACGCACTACGCCTGATGCGGACTCAGAGCCGAACTACCAGACAATCCATCCCTTGCCGGGACAGGTGCTGACAGGCATTCTGTGCCTGCTTTTCTTCAAAACCTATCAGGCGGGCACGAAACAGGGTCCGGTTGCTGATTTCCACTTCAGTAACAGCCGCCCTGGCCTGCGCCAGATCACCCAGCCGGCGTGCAGCATCCGAGGCTCTGTCCCTGGCCTGCTCCGGCATACGGAAAGAGCCAATTTGTACTGCCCAGTCCCCATGAAATAAAGGATCAGCCGCCGGGACTTGAGGTGGCTGAGTATTCGGCGCTTGTTTTACTGTCTGGCGCACAGTGCGCGTACGAACGACCAGTCGATCGGCAGCAGGCACCTGCGTTACCCTGGCAACCTGAGTAGCACGCCCTATGCTGCGGTCAATCAGTGAAGCCATATGCTGATCCCGGGACTGAGCGGTTTTACCCCCCATCACCACACCTACCACACGGCGATCATCCCGCAATGCCGAGGTCGCCACATTAAAGCCGGACGCACGAATATAACCGGTCTTCATGCCATCCACCCCGGGCGCATTCTGCACCATGCGATTATGGCTATGGTAGGTTTTACCCTTATAGGTAAAGGACGTGGTGGAAAAATAATGATAATAGCCCGGGTAATCCTTCATCAGCCGCAACGACAGGGTAGCCAAATCCCGGGCAGTGGAAATTTGCTGGCTGTCGGGCAGGCCCGAGGCATTACGAAAGGTGGTATTGTACATTTTCAGCTCTCTGGCCTTGGCCGTCATACGTTTGGCAAAGGCGCTCTCGCTCCCCCCCAGGGCCTCGGCCACCACCACAGCCACGTCATTGGCCGAGCGTACTATCAACGCCGGAATGGCATCTTTTACTTTCAGTCTGTCGCCTTTTTTGAGCTGAATATTGGTTTGTGGCATGGAAGCCGCATGTGCCGACACCGGCATTGCAGTATTCAGGCTCATGCGCCCCTGCTCCATGGCATCAAACAACAGGTAGAGGGTCATCATTTTAGTGAGTGACGCCGGATAGCGGCTGGCATCAGCATTAGCCGCATGCAGTACTGTGCCGTTTTCGGCGTCGATCACGATGGCCGCATAACGTGGATTGGCGTGAGCCTGAGTCGTCAGACAAACCAGCAGCAAAAAACCAAGTAATTGTGAGATAGTTTTTCCCGGGCGGGATACAGTAAACATGGGAACCTCCTCCCACTTTTAAAAAGCTGCCTGAAATTACGCCAGGGAATCAGCACTGTCCAGCACCAGTTTTATCCTGATGCAGCAGCCTGACGCAAGGGCACACAGACACAGCTTTTAACACTAATAAATCCGTTTATAGTAACAAGCATATACCCTGCTGAACTGATGCAGAACAAGACGGATAAATATTTATCAAAAAGGCGCCAGAGGCGCCTTTGATTCATCAGTCACTCAGGTTAGGGGCAAGCCACTTTTCAGCGTCTTCTCTGGTCATACCTTTACGCGCGGCATAATCCAGCAGCTGGTCTTCCTGAATGCGGGCCACCGCGAAGTAGCGGGTGTCCGGATAGGAGAAATAGAAGCCCGACACTGCCGCTCCCGGCCACATGGCGTAGGACTCGGTCAGCTTCATGCCGATGCGGTTTTCCACGTCCAGCCACTGCCACAGGGTGCCTTTTTCGGTGTGCTCGGGACAGGCGGGATAGCCCGGCGCCGGACGAATGCCCTGATACTTTTCGCGGATCAGCTCGTCGTTGTTGAGCGTTTCGTCCGGGGCATAGCCCCAGTACTCCCGCCGCACCTTAAGGTGCATGTACTCGGCAAAGGCCTCCGCCAGCCGGTCTGCCACGGCGCTGGCCATGATGGCGTTGTAATCGTCGTGAGCATCCTTGTAACGCTTGACGATCTCGTCCTCGCCGATGCCACCGGTGACCGCAAAGCCGCCGATGTAGTCCGGCTTGCTGCCCTTGGGCGCCACATAGTCGGCCAGGCAGTAGTTGGGGAAACCATCCTTCTTCTCGGTCTGCTGACGCAAAAAGCGCAGCGTGTGCAGCACTTGCGAGCGGGACTCGTCGGCGTAGATTTCCACGTCGTCGCCCACGCTGTTGGCGGGAAACAGACCGATCACCCCGGCACAGCTCAGCTCACCCTCTGCCTCCAAGGTGTCGAGCATGGCGTTGGCATCGGCGAACAAGCGTTTGGCTTCTTCACCCACCACCTCGTCTTCCAGAATGCGCGGATACTTGCCCGCCAGTGACCAGGTGAGGAAAAACGGCGTCCAGTCGATGTATTCCCGCAGCACCGAGATGGGCGCGTTGCGGAATTCATGAATGCCCGGTTTCACCGGCACCGGCGGGGTGTAAGCGTCCCAGTCGATGTTCACCTTGTTGGCCCGGGCCTCGGCCAGGGTCACCGGTTTGGTGCGGGGCTTTTTGCGGGCGTGCTGATCCCGCACCACCTCGTATTCCTGATTGAGCCGCGCCACAAAGGCCGGCTTGTTGGTCTCACTCAGCAGGCTCTGCACCACGCCCACGGCGCGGGAAGCGTTGGACACATACACCACCGGCTCGTCGTAGTTCTGCTCAATCTTGACCGCGGTATGAGCCTTGGAGGTGGTAGCGCCGCCGATCAGCAGCGGGATCTTGAAGCCCTGACGCTGCATTTCCTTGGCCACGTGTACCATTTCATCCAGTGACGGGGTGATCAGCCCCGACAGGCCAATCATGTCGGCGTTGGTTTCCCGGGCGGTCTTAAGGATGGTCTCGCAGGGCACCATAACTCCCAGGTCCACCACCTCAAAGTTATTGCACTGCAACACCACACCGACGATGTTCTTGCCGATGTCGTGCACGTCGCCCTTGACCGTGGCCATCACAATCTTGCCGTTGCTCTGACCCACCGCCTTGGTGGCCTCGATATAGGGGTTAAGGTAGGCCACCGCCCGCTTCATCACCCGGGCCGATTTCACCACCTGGGGCAGGAACATCTTGCCCTCGCCGAACAGATCGCCGACCACGTTCATGCCGTCCATCAGCGGGCCTTCAATCACGTCCAGCGGGCGCGCCGCCTGCTGGCGGGCCTCTTCGGTGTCTTCCTCGATAAAGTCGGTCAGGCCCTTGACCAGAGCGTGCTCAAGGCGCTTGTTCACCGGCCAGCTGCGCCATTCCAGATCCCGGGCGTCATTGGCAGGGCCACCACTGTTGCGATAACGCTCGGCCACTTCCAGCAGGGCCTCGGTGGCGTTATCGTTGAGGTTGAGCACCACCGCCTCCACCTTCTCCTTCAGCTCGGGCTCGATGTCTTCATAGATGGCAAGCTGACCGGCGTTGACGATACCCATGTCCATGCCGTTCTTGATGGCGTGATACAGAAATACCGCATGAATGGCTTCCCGCACCGGCTCGTTGCCCCGGAACGAGAACGACACGTTGGACACGCCGCCGGAGATCATGGCGTGAGGCAGGTTGTCCTTGATGTCCTTGACCGCCTCGATAAAGTCGACCGCATAGTTGTTGTGTTCATCGATGCCGGTGGCCACCGCAAAGATATTGGGGTCGAAGATAATGTCTTCAGGCGGAAAGCCCACCTTGTCCACCAGCACCCGGTAGGCCCGCTGGCAGATTTCGAACTTGCGCTCCCGGGTGTCGGCCTGACCCACTTCATCAAAGGCCATGACGATCACAGCGGCACCATAACGGCGCACCAGTTTGGCCTGCTCGATAAACTTGGCTTCCCCTTCCTTCAGGGAGATGGAGTTGACGATGCCCTTGCCCTGAATGCACTTGAGGCCGGCCTCAATCACTTCCCACTTTGAAGAGTCGATCATGATGGGCACGCGGGAAATATCGGGCTCACCAGCGATCAGGTTGAGGAAGCGGGCCATGCAGGCCTCGGCGTCGAGCATGCCCTCGTCCATGTTGATGTCGATGATCTGGGCGCCGTTTTCCACCTGCTGCAGCGCCACTTCCAGCGCCTCGTCGTAGAGCTCTTCCTTGATCAGCCGCTTGAACTTGGCCGATCCGGTCACGTTGGTACGCTCGCCCACGTTGACGAACATGCTCTCGGGGGTGATCAGCACCGGCTCCAGGCCGGACAGCCGGCAGGCCACCGGCAGCTCGGGCAGTGGCCGGGGAGCTACGCCCTTGACCGCCTCGGCGATGGCACGAATATGCTCGGGGGTGGAGCCGCAGCAGCCGCCCACCAGGTTGAGGAAACCACTTTCGGCCCACTCGCGAATATGGGCGGCCATCTCGGCGGCGTCCAGGTCGTATTCACCAAAGGCGTTGGGCAGACCGGCGTTAGGGTGAGCAGAAACATAGGTCTCGCTGATACGGGACAGTTCGGCCACGTACTGGCGCAGTTCATCCGGGCCAAGAGCACAGTTCAGGCCAAAGGAGATGGGCTGGGCGTGGCGCAGGGAGTGATAGAAGGCCTCGGTGGTCTGGCCAGTCAGGGTGCGCCCGGAGGCGTCGGTAATGGTGCCGGAAATCATCACCGGCAGGCGCACGTTACGCTTCTCAAACACCCCTTCAATGGCAAACACCGCCGCCTTGGCGTTGAGGGTATCGAAGATGGTCTCGATCATCAGCAGATCGGCACCGCCGTCGATCAGCGCTTCGGTGGCCTCGGTGTAGGCCGCCACCAGCTGGTCAAAGCTGATGTTGCGGTAGCCGGGGTCGTTCACGTCCGGCGAGATGGAGGCGGTGCGGTTGGTCGGGCCCAATACCCCGGCCACAAAGCGCGGCTTGTGGGGCTCCTTGGCGGTCCATTCATCGGCCACCCGGCGCGCCAGTCTGGCCGCCTCCAGGTTGATCTCCGCCGCCAGACTTTCCATGTGGTAGTCGGCCATGGCGATGGTGGTGGCGTTAAAGGTATTGGTTTCCACTATGTCGGCACCGGCGGCGAAATAATCGCTGTGGATTTGGGCGATGATCTCGGGCTGGGTCAACACCAACAGATCGTTGTTGCCCTTGAGATCACTGCCCCAGTCGGCAAAGCGCTCGCCCCGGTAGGCGGCCTCGTCCAGCCGGTGTGACTGGATCATGGTGCCCATGCCCCCGTCTATGATCAAAATGCGTTCGGCCAAAGCCTGTTCGAGCTGAGAAAACACGGGGGATCTGGACACTGCTTACTCCTGTTACAACCTGATTCCTGTATGCAGCTTTCATGCTACCACAATTTAACCAATCGGAAATCCGGCCATCTGCATGGCTGATGTTTTACGGGGGTAAACAAGGTGTAAAAATACACATCCTCACGGCATTTTTGCTAGTGAAGCCAGGGCTGATAGGGCAAACTATGTGCAACCGAATATATTCGGCCAACCAAGCTTGCAAAATAATAAAATAACCTTTCAGAAGAGCCCTCACATGAGCGTTTATTACACTCTGTGCTTTTTGGCTGCCATGGCGATCACCATTGCCTTCGTCAATCAGTACATCATGAAAATTCAGACCACCATTGCCATTACCTCCGGCGCTCTTGCCATCTCTGTTTTTATGCTGATTCTGGGTAAAACGACCTGGCCCGGACTGCAGGAACATGCGGTGGAAGTCATTAAAACTATCGATTTCGGCTCCTTCCTCCTGCAAGGGATCCTTGGCTTTCTGCTGTTTGCCGGGGGCCTGGGAATTAATCTGCCCGCATTAAAAAGTCAGAAATGGGAAATTTCGATTCTGGTCATTTTTGGCGTACTTATCTCCACGCTTGTTGTGGCCGGTGGTCTCTGGCTGCTGGGCTATGTCGCTGCCATTCCCATTCCCTTTATTTACTGCCTGCTGTTTGGCACCCTGATTTCCCCTACCGATCCCATAGCGGTACTGGCCATTGTCAAGAAACTGGGAGCGCCGGAGCAGATTTCCATTCAGATCGAAGGTGAATCGCTGTTCAACGACGGTATCGGCCTGGTCGCCTTTCTGACCATTTTCGCGGTGGCCTTTAACGGCAACGAGGCCAGTTTTGGTTCCGTGCTGACCCTGTTTACTCACGAAGCGGTGGGCGGCATCATCTTCGGTGCCCTGCTGGGACTGATGTGTCACATTATGATCAGCGCCACCGACGATGGCTCCATGGAGCTGCTGATGACGTTGTGCGTCCCCACTGCCGGTTTTGCCATGGCCAACGTCCTGGGTGTATCCGGTGCCCTGGCCATGGTGGTGGCAGGTATTATTATCGGTAACTGGACCCGCTATACCGGCTTTTCGGATCAGAGCCAGAAATACCTGGATCACTTCTGGCACCTGCTGGACGAATTCCTCAACGCCCTGCTGTTCCTGCTGATTGGTCTGGCCATGCTGCTGGTACAGTTTCACTGGCAAGCCTGGATTTTGGTATTGTTGTCGGTACCGCTGGTACTGGCCGGCCGCTTCCTCAGTGTGGCTCTGCCGTATACCGGCTTTCGCCGGGTTCGCAGCTATAACAAATATTCGGTACGCATTCTTACCTGGGGCGGTCTGCGAGGCGGTCTGTCACTGGCAATGGCACTGTCGATTCCGGCGGGGGTGAAGCTGGGCAGCGATGGTCAGGTAGACCTGCGGGATCTGATATTAATGATGACCTACGCCATCGTGCTGTTCTCGATTATCGTGCAGGGCATGACCATCACCCCCATGATCAACAAGGCCAAGGCCGCAGAGAAAGCCGGCTTTCCCATCGAATAACAAAAAGGGGCGTGAGCCCCTTTTTTAATGTTCAGTCTTCCCAGTCTTTGGTCAGGGTGTCGCCGGTGGCGCTGAGGGTGTTCAGATCGTAGGGCGTCAGCTGATAAACGTGATAGTTGAGCCAGTTGGAAAACAGCAGATGACCATGGCTGCGCCAGGTAGCCCGCGGGGCATTATCGGGGTTATTGCCGGGATAGTAATTCACCGGCATGCTGGGCTCTATGCCCGCCGACAGATCCCGCATGTATTCCTGATGAAGGGTATCGGGGTCATATTCCGGGTGGCCGGTCACAAACACCTGCCGCCGATCCGGGCTTACCGCCAGATACATACCCACCTGCTCGGAGCCGGCCAGTACCTTGAGGTTGGTTTTTTCCCGAATCAAGTCCAGCGGAAAGTCTGCATAGCGGGAGTGAGGAGCCAGAAACACATCATCAAAACCACGCACCAGTGGTTCATACTGCCCCATATTCTGATGTTCATACACACCGGATAATTTTTCCAGCCGGGTACGTTTGTCGAGATCATACAAAATCTTGAGGCCGGCCTGGGCTGCCCAGCACAAAAACAGAGTGGAAGTCACATGGCTTTTGGACCACTCCACTACCTGTTCAATTTTGTCCCAGTACACCACATCACAAAAATCGGTCAGCCCCAGCGGCGCGCCAGTGATAATCAAACCGTCGTAAAACTGATCCTTGATCTGCTCAAAATCAAAGTAAAAATGCTCCAGATGAGACTGAGGCGTGTTTTTGGAAGGCCGGTTGTCAATGCGCAGCAGATCCACGCCAATTTGCAGGGGCGAATTCGACAGCATACGCAGCAGCTGATTCTCGGTTTCAATTTTCTTGGGCATTAAATTGAGCAGCAGCACCCGCATCGGTCGTATGTCCTGATTAACCGCGCGCGTCTCCGTCATCACGAAGATATTTTCCTGGCTCAGGACGTTGGCCGCCGGCAGGCGATCCGGAATTCTGATGGGCATGTGCTTACTCCATGTACTGCATCGGTAGAAAAGTCTAGACATCTAGAAATCTACAATATGGGTCGCTGCTTGTCATCAGTAACCTGTGTTACTGCTGCCAGATGCGATAGAATTTGGCCAGTTTTGTTCAAGGATTTGCATATGGAACCCGTGATTGAACTCATCAGCACCGGCGATGAAGTGCTTACCGGCCTGATAACCGATACCAATGCCGGCTGGCTGTCGCAACGGCTGCTGGAACAGGGCTGGCAGGTGCGCCGGCGCTTTACCGTGGGCGATGACAAAGCCGATCTGGTGGAGCTGTTTGAGCAGCGTAGCCACCATGCAGATGTGGTTATCGTCAATGGCGGGCTGGGCCCCACTTCCGATGATATCAGTGCTGAGGCCATGGCCGAAGCCGCCGGCGTGCCCCTGGTGCTGAATGAACCATGGCTGAAGCTGATGCAGGAGAAATACGCCGGTCGCAATCGTAATATGCCGGAAAGCAACATCAAGCAAGCCATGCTGCCGGAAGGCGCCGAACTGGTAGACAACCCTGTTGGTACTGCCTGTGGCTTTGCCGTGCAATATAACCGGGCGCTGTTTTTCTTTACTCCGGGGGTGCCGTCCGAGCTGAAGAACATGATGGATCAGGAAATTTTGCCCCGGCTGCGTAACCGCCTGGGTCAGCGAGGTCAGAGCCAGGTACGCCGCTACTTTTTGTTCGGGCTGTCTGAGTCTGGCTTAAGTGACCGGCTGGATCCGCTGCCCTGGCCTGACGGCATTACGCTTGGTTATCGAGCTAACTCTCCTACCATAGAGCTGAAACTGATTATCGGCACTGATAATCGCGAGGCCATCAGAACTGCTGAAACCCAGTTACTGGAGCAAGTAGGCAGCCATGTGGTAGCCCGTAACGAGCTGAAGTTTGAAGGTCTGGCCGCACAATTGCACGACCGGGATCTGGTGGTATTTGAAGATGCCAGCGGCGGCCGCCTGACCGACACCCTGCACACCCTGACCAGCGAATTTGAGGGTCATTATCTGGCGGGACTGCCTGATACGGCTGACGATCTGGCTCAGTGGCTGAAAGGCTCCGGCCGGGCCACCACTCTGGCCATTGGTGCCGAAGGGCCGGAAGGCATTCCTCTGGCGCTATTAACGCCGGAAGGCTGCCGGGCTCAAACCCTGAAAATGCATTTTCGTGATCCGCTGATGCGCCGCCGTCTGCTGGCCTTTGCCGCCTTTGATATGCTGCGCCGGCAGCTGCAAGGTCTGCCGGTTATTGTGGATTACGACATACTTCCCCGCAGTGAACTGATCAGCCTGCCGCAATAATCACAAAGGGCGGTCACGCCGCCCTTTTGCTTAGCCCTGAAGTCGCCAGTGCCGCAGCAGTTTTTCTGCCGGACGCACCAGTGTTTCAGTCAGCCAGTGTGCCAGCGGAGTATGAAACAACCAGGCAGCAGTGATTAATGCCAGCGGAATGGAACCACAGAAAAAGTCAGTAAACCAATGCGCTCCCGACATCACCCTGGGCATCGCCAGAATCAGCACCAGAGGCACGACTGCATAGAGATAACGGCGGGGAAAGCGGTAAATGGCAAACAGCAAAAAGGTAGCAAAACCAATACCGTGGTCACTGGGAAAGGAATCTTGCGAGGCGTCTTTGGCTTTAATGTCCGGCACCAGCCGGCTGACCCGCTCCGCTTGCTCATAGGCCAGAGTCGGACTCGGCCGCTTCACCGGCAATGCCTTGCCTGCCGCTGCCTGCAATGAAAAAGAGCCGGCCATAATAATAAGCAGGCAGCAAATACGCGCCCGCTCTCTGCCCGATGCCAGCCAGGCATAGCGAAATACAAAGAGTGCCATCAGCAACGCGATGGCACCATCTATCCAGCGCTGGTTTACAAAAGCGACCAGCCCGGCAAAACCGGGGACAGTTATCAGCCGCTCATTAAACCACCAGAATACTCCCTCATCCAGACCAAGCCAGTAGCCCTGCCACCAGGTGGCAAGCAATATCAGTGCCAGCAACTGTAATCCGAACCAGCCTTTAATATCCCAGCGCAACTTATATACCCACGAATAAAAACGTGATTTATATCACGAAGCGCTGGTAAAGTCCCCAGTGCTAGCGCAGTTGTGCTGCCAGTTCACGCTGTCGCGCTTTTAAGGCACCAATATCCAGGCCTTCCACCGCGCCCTCTGTTACTCGCCAACGGCCGGCGACCATGACCCTGTCCGCTCGTTGAGCACCGCAAAGCACCAGTGCTGCCAGCGGATCACCGGCACCGGCAAACTGAATATCATCGAGCCGGAACAATGCCAGATCAGCCTGTTTGCCAACAGCAATCTCACCGATATCGTCACGTCCCAGACAGGCAGCCGACCCTTGGGTAGCCCAGTTCAGTACCTTTTGATGCGTAATTTTACTGGCACCATAACGCAGCCGTTGCAGGAGTAATGCCTGCCGCACTTCCAGTATCATGTTAGATCCGTCATTAGACGCAGAGCCGTCTACTCCCAGGCCTACCGGACAACCGGCAGCTTCCAGATCCAGAGTCGGGCACATACCTGAAGCCAATAACATATTGGATGAGGGGCAGTGAGCAATGCCAGTGCCGGCTTTACCCAGCCGGATAATTTCTTCTTCATTGAAGTGAATGCCATGAGCCAGCCAGGTTCGCTTGTTAAGCCAGCCTACTGACTCCAGGTAATCCACCGGACGCATACCAAACATGCGCTGGCAAAACTCGGTTTCGTCGTGAGTTTCGGCTAAATGAGTATGCAATTGCACATCATGCTGCTCAGCAAGCCGGGCCGAGGCTTTCATTAATTCGCTGCTCACCGAAAAGGGAGAGCAGGGAGCCAGCGCCACTCTGCTCATGGCTCCGGCTGCATGGTCATGATAACGATGGATCAGTCGCTCACTGTCGGCAAGAATGGTCTCTTCACTCTGTACTGTTGACTGCGGCGGCAATCCGCCCTGTTCCTGTCCCAGACTCATGGAACCCCGGGTCAGATGCACTCGCACGCCCAGCCTGTGAGCTTGCTCCATTTGAATATCAATGGCCTGTTCAAGCCCCTGAGGAAACAGGTAATGATGATCATTGGCAGTGGTACATCCCGACAGCAACAGCTCAGTCAGCGCGATTTGCGTGGAGACGGCTATCATTTCCGGCTGCAATTTGGCCCACACCGGATAGAGAGAGGTCAGCCAGGAAAACAGCTCCTTGTTCAGCGCCACCGGATGGGCGCGGGTCAGGGTCTGATAGAAATGATGGTGGGCATTAATCAGCCCCGGCAGCAATACATGCTCGCTGGCATCAAAGGTGTCATCAATTGAGTGCTGGGGTACATCCCCCTTGGCAACCAGCTCAATAATAGTGTTGTCACTGACCACCACACCGCCGGCACAGGCAGAGTCCAGAGTGGCAAGGGGTGATTTAATCCAGAGTGTCTTGGGGTTTTGCATCAGACTTTCTACTCCATATAACAGGAAAGTTCGCATCCCCCGGATGTAAAAACCCCTGACGTACAATCCGGGAAGGTACGCCAGGGGATTGAGCTTATTCGGGCTCAATTTGTCAGTGAGTATTAACCAACCTCACCTAATTTTTTTTTACCGTCTATCACCGGAGCCGCTTCTTCAGCTTCCGCTTTCTCTTCTTCCTCGTCCTGAGTACGCCCCTCGGGCAGAATCAGGCTCAGAGAGATGGCAGTAATGGCACCCATAGCAACCGGGGAGCTCAGAATGTTGGCTACAGTATCCGGCAGGGCCTGCAGCACTTCCGGCACAGTGGATACACCGATACCCATACCTACTGAAATGGCCACTATCATCATGTTACGACGGTCCAGGTTGGCCTGAGACAGTACACGAATACCGGCGACTGCCACTGTACCGAACATGATCAGAGTCGCACCACCCAGCACCGGCTTGGGCATGGTCTGCAGTACACCACCGATAATGGGGAACAGACCCATAATGAACAGAATGGCAGCAATATAGAGTCCGACAAAGCGGCTGGCCACACCAGTCAGGGCGATAACACCGTTGTTCTGACTGAAGGTCGTAGAGGGCATGCTGTTGAAAACAGCAGCAATCATGGAGTTGATACCGTCACCCAGCACACCACCGCGAATACGGTTGATATAGATCGGACCTTTCACCGGCTCACGGGAGATGGTGGAGTTGGCAGTCAGGTCACCGGTGGTTTCCATGGCACTCACACAGAACAGAATGGCCAGCGGGATAAAGGCAGCCAGATCAAACTGAAAACCAAACTTGAACGGAACCGGGATGGATACCAGCGGCAGGTTGGCCACGTGGGAGAAATCCAGACGTCCCATAAAGAAGGCAGCCAACATACCCAGAGCCAGGCCAATAACGACGGCAGCCAGACGAACCATGGGATTCTTGGAGCGATTCAGCAGAATAACACTTACCAGCACAATACCAGCCAGCAGCAGGTTATCGAGCGAGCCGAAGGCATCGGTCTTGAGCGCACCAAAACCACCACCAATGTCGGTCATGGCTACTTTAATCAGCGGAATACCGATAAGAATAATGATGGTACCGGTAACAACAGGAGTAATAATCTTCTGCAGCTTGTGTACAAAGCGGCTCAGGAAGATCTCGATAAAGGCGGCACAGAAGCTCACACCAAAGATGGTGGCCAGAATATCTTCCGGCGTACCACCGCGGTTTTTAACAATAAAACCGGCAGACAGTACGGCAGTCAGAAACGCGAAGCTGGTGCCCTGCAGGCACAACATACCGGCACCCACGGGACCGATGCGGCGACACTGAATAAAAGTACCCACACCGGACACCATGAGTGCCATGCTGATCAGATAAGGAACGTGTTCACCCAATCCGAGCGCGCCACCCACAATCAGGGTGGGAGTAATGACGCCAACCAGACTGGCCAGTACGTGCTGCAATGCAGCAAAGGTAGACGGCCAGAAACTGGGCTTGTCGTGTAATGAGTAGAGCAGATCGTGATTTTTGCCTTGAGTGGCGTTTGCTTCCTGGGTCATAACAGATCCCTTTGTTAATCGTTGCCAATGAGCAGCCATAGTGCTGTCATTTTTTAATTGGCCAACATCCTGTCGAGACGGTGGCACTACCCTCCATTCTCCACTTCAAGGCTTGTTACCGAGTGCGGAGATGAATAGATAATACCGTAAAAAAAACAGAAGTGTTATATCGATGTGAACTCTTTGTACACAAGATTTGCACCAATGTGATCTATAACACTCTTTATTGACGTCAGTAAAAGCAAAGCTATGCATCAATTAGAATAGAAGAATTGTATACACAAGCTGGGGAGCAAGCATAGAAAGGGTAGCGGGTATCAGATGCAGAAACGAAAAAAGCCCTTCACGAACGTGAAGGGCTTTTTCTTATTGGGTGCCTGGCAGTGACCTACTTTCACATGGCAGCTGCCACACTATCATCGGCGCGGTTGCGTTTCACTGCTGAGTTCGGCATGGAGTCAGGTGGTTCCACAACGCTATGGCCGCCAGGCA
>NZ_JAWJBK010000026.1:0-19563 GCF_032842915.1 Oceanimonas sp. CAM02 | reverse complement strand
GAAATGGCAGATGAAGTACGGTACTATACGGATGAGTATTACCCGAAAGTGCGGCGCCACATGGCGCTGGGAGGAATAACTCCCAATGCCTACGCAGCGGCCGCTTAACTTAAGTGTCTACTTTATCGGGGCCACTCCATGCCGCTTTAGCCGGCACAAACCGGAAGGCGCTTTCAGACAAAAGGCCTGCTGCGCAGGCCCTGCCAACTAAAGTGGCAGCTACAACAGAAGCATAATCAGATCATTTACTGATGTAATAAAAAACCGGGCTAACAGGCCCGGTTTTTGTAGGCCCGAATTTATTCGGGCAACTTGCTCATTGCCCCACTGAAGTGGGGCCTACAAGAGCCTACGATTCAATCTCCAGGCTGTCTACCCGCTGCAAACCGCGGGGCAGCAGGGCGCCGCGGCGGCCGCGTTCACCTTCATAGTGGGCCAGATCGGCGGGCTTGAGGGTGAGCTTGCGCTTGCCGGCATGAATGGTCACGCTGGCCCCTTCCGGCACCACCGCCAGCTGCTTGACGAAGTCTTCCCGGGCCTGCACCTTGGCCCCGGTAATACCGATCAACTTATTACCTTTGCCCTTGGCCAGCATGGGCAGATCCTTTAACGGGAACAACAGCATGCGGCCCTCGTTGGTCACCACCAGACACTGGCCCGCATCGGCCTGAGACACAGGCACGGGTTTCAGCACCTCGCCGCCGGCAGGCACCGTCAGTAGCGCCTTGCCGTTCTTGTTGCGGCTGACCATGTCACCATAGCGGCAGACAAAGCCGTAACCGGCATCGGACGCCAGCAGGTAAAGCGCCTCCTCTTCTCCGGCCAGCACAAAGCGGGCCTGCTCCCCCGGGCTCAGGCTGCAGCGACCGGTGAGCGGCTCACCCTGGCCCCGGGCCGAGGGCAGGCTGTGGGCATCCAGGCCGTAGGCCCGGCCGGAGCTTGCCAGAAACACTGCCATCTGATTGCTGCGCCCGGCAGCGGCATCGAGAAAACTGTCGCCGGCCTTGTAGCTGAGGGTGGCCCCGTCCACCTCATGGCCCTTGGCGGAGCGGATCCAGCCTTTTTCCGACAACACTATGGTCACCGGCTCACTGGGGATCAGCTCTTTTTCACTTAAGGCTTTGGCTTCTTCGCGCACCACCAGGGGGGAGCGGCGATCGTCGCCGTATTTCTCGGCATCCGCCAGTATCTCTTTTTTGAGCAGGGTGCTGAGACGGCGCTCTGACCCAAGGATCTGCGCCAGCTTGTCGCGCTCGGCGGCCAGCTCGTCCTGCTCACCACGGATCTTCATTTCTTCCAGCTTGGCCAGGTGACGCAGTTTCAGCTCAAGAATGGCTTCGGCCTGAATCTCGGTGAGGCCAAAGCGGGCCATCAGCACCGGCTTGGGCTCGTCTTCAGTGCGAATAATCTCAATCACCTCGTCGATGTTGAGGAAGGCGATCAGCAAACCGGCCAGAATATGCAGCCGGGCTTCCACCTTGTCGAGCCGGTGCTGCAGCCGGTTGCGCACGGTTTCACGGCGGAACTGCAGCCACTCACTCAGAATGCGATCCAGCGTTTTCACCTGAGGCCGGTTGTCCAGCCCCAGCATGTTGAGGTTAACCCGATAGTGCTTTTCCAGATCCGTGCTGGCGAACAGATGCTGCATCAGCTGCTCCACATCCACCCGGTTGGATCGGGGAATGATCACCAGACGAGTGGGGTTTTCATGATCCGACTCGTCCCGCAGATCCGCCACCATGGGCAGCTTTTTAGCCTGCATCTGACCGGCAATCTGCTCAAGTATTTTGGCACCGCTGGCCTGATGGGGCAGCGCCGTTATGACGATGTCGCCCTGCTCCATCTGGTAAACGGCACGCATTTTAATGCTGCCCTTGCCGGTTTCGTAAATCTTCTGAATATCGGCTTTGGGGGTGATGATCTCGGCCTGAGTGGGATAATCGGGGCCGGCCACGTGCTCCATCAGCTCAGCCACAGTGGCCTTGGGATGGTCCAGCAAATGCACACAGGCGTTGGCCAGCTCGCGCACGTTATGAGGCGGAATATCGGTGGCCATGCCCACGGCAATGCCAGTCACGCCGTTCAGCAATATGTGCGGCAGCTGGGCCGGCAGCATGCGCGGCTCTTTCATGGTGCCGTCGAAGTTCGGGATCCACTCCACCGTGCCCTGGCCGAGCTCGGACAGCAGCAACTCAGAGAAGCGCGACAGCCGCGCCTCGGTATAACGCATGGCGGCGAACGATTTGGGATCATCCGGCGCACCCCAGTTGCCCTGGCCGTCCACCAGCGGGTAACGGTAGGAGAAGGGCTGGGCCATCAGTACCATGGCCTCGTAACAGGCGGAGTCGCCGTGGGGATGGTACTTACCCAGCACGTCACCCACGGTACGGGCCGATTTCTTGTGCTTGGACAGGGCCGACAGCCCCAGCTCGCTCATGGCGTAAATGATGCGACGCTGTACCGGCTTGAGGCCGTCGCCGATGTGCGGCAGGGCCCGATCCATGATCACGTACATGGAATAATTGAGGTAAGCCTGCTCGGTAAAGGTGTGCAGCGGCAGGCGCTCCACCCCTTCCATGGTAAAATCTTGATTCATATCGTTTTATGTCCTCAGGCCAGGGGATCGACCATATTGCCCTTGGTTTCCAGCCATTCCCGGCGATCACCGGCGCGCTTCTTGGCCAGCAGCATGTCCATCAGCTGGGCGGTGGCCTCGGTGTCGTCCACGGTCAGCTGCACCAGCCGGCGGGTGTTGGGATCGAGCGTGGTTTCCCGCAGCTGCTTGGGGTTCATTTCACCCAGGCCCTTAAAGCGGGTGACCTGCACCTTGCCCCGTTTCTTCTCGGCACGAATGCGCTCCAGCACACCATCGCGTTCGTCTTCATCCAGGGCGTAGAACACTTCCTTGCCCACGTCGATGCGGTACAGGGGCGGCATGGCCACAAACACGTGCCCCGCCGCTACCAGGTGCTGAAAGTGACGCACAAACAGAGCGCACAGCAGGGTGGCGATGTGCAGGCCGTCGGAGTCGGCGTCGGCGAGAATGCAGATCTTGCCGTAGCGCAGGCCGGACAGATCGTCCGAGTCCGGATCCAGGCCAATGGCCACCGAGATGTCGTGCACTTCCTGAGAGGCCAGCACCTGGCCGGACTCCACTTCCCAGGTATTAAGTATTTTTCCGCGCAGCGGCATGATGGCCTGAAACTCTCTGTCCCGGGCCTGCTTGGCGCTGCCGCCGGCGGAGTCCCCTTCCACCAGAAACAGCTCGCCCTGCAGCGGATCGGAACAGGCGCAGTCGGTCAGCTTGCCGGGCAGCGCCGGCCCCTGGGTGACTTTTTTGCGCACCACTTTCTTAGCCTGACGCAACCGGCGCTGGGCGCTGCTGATGCACAGCTCGGCCAGCTGCTCGGCCAGCTCGATATGCTGGTTCAGCCACAGGCTAAAGGCGTCTTTTACCACACCGGAAACAAAGGCCGCACACTGGCGCGACGACAGCCGCTCCTTGGTCTGGCCGGCAAACTGGGGATCCTGGATTTTGACCGACAGAATATAGGCACAGCGCTCCCAGATATCATCCGGGGTCAGTTTGACGCCCCGCGGCAGCAGATTGCGGAATTCACAGAACTCGCGCATGGCATCCAGCAGGCCCTGACGCAAACCGTTAACGTGAGTCCCCCCTTGAGCGGTGGGGATCAGGTTAACGTAGCTTTCTCCCAGGGTGTCGCCCCCTTCCGGCAGCCAGCACAGGGCCCAGTCGGCGGCCGAATGTTCAGTCGCGAAGCTGCCGGTAAAGGGCGCTTCCGGCAGGCAGGGGGAATCCTTGACCGCTTCCACCAGATAGTCTTTCAGGCCGTCTTCGTAGCACCATTCCAGCGACTCGTTATTGGCCTTGTCATCAAAGCGGATGGTGAGCCCGGGGCACAGCACCGCCTTGGCCCGCAGCAGGTGCTTGAGCCGGGTGGCTGAAAATTTGGGGGCATCGAAGTAACTGATATCGGGCCAGAACCGTACTCGCGTACCTGTGTTACGCTGACCACAGGTGCCGGTTACGGTGAGATCATTGACCTTGTTGCCGTTTTCAAAGGCCATTTCATAGACCTGGCCACCCCGGCGCACGGTCACGTCGAGCCGGGTGCTGAGGGCGTTAACCACTGAAATGCCCACCCCGTGCAGACCACCGGAGAACTGGTAGTTTTTGCCGGAGAATTTGCCGCCGGCATGCAGCTTGCTGAAGATAAGCTCCACCCCGGAGATGCCTTCTTCCGGGTGAATGTCCACCGGCATGCCGCGACCGTCGTCTATCACCTCAAGGGACTGATCCGGGTGCAGGATCACTTCCACCTTGCGGGCGTGGCCGGCCAGGGCTTCGTCCACGCTGTTGTCGATAACTTCCTGGCCAAGGTGATTGGGGCGGCTGGTGTCGGTATACATGCCGGGGCGACGACGCACCGGCTCCAGACCATTGAGAACCTCAATGGCGTCGGCAGTATATTGACTCGATGTCATGTTGACCTTCGGTAATCTGGGGTGATTGCCGGATCTTACTACTCGAAGGCCATTGCTGGAAGAAGGAAGCAAAACAGCCGGAAGCCGGAAATAATATCGTTTGCAGGCCAGTGCACTGCCGTCGGTCAAAGGGCACTGCTTCGCCGGCACGCCGTAAACCCATCCATGGGGGCTCCGTTGCGCCATCCATGGCGCAAAGGGCACGGCGAAGCAGACACCCTTTGCCCTCCTCAGCACACCCGGCGCTGGCTGTCAGCTTACAGACAACGCCGGTGTTGCCCGAAGCAGCAGTGGGGATTACCGAAGCCGACCGTCAAATGTCATGGATGACATTTGCCGAGCGTCCCAAGGATGGGCTCGAAGCGTGTCGTGAAGGGTAACCGCGCTGCTGCTTCGCTTTGCAGCGGGCCAGACAGACACGGACGTGGGAACGAGAGCGGATTAGAGTTGCAGGAAGCGGATTATCTGGGCGCAGTAGTGCTGAAAGCCGATAAAGGAGTGGTCACCGCCTTTCTGAATGCAGACCCGGGCGAAACGGTAATAGTCCAAGGCTTCCCGGTAGTCGAGCACTTCGTCTTCCTGCTGTTGCAGCAGCCAGATGCGCTCAAGACAACAGGGCTCATTTACTCTCAGCTCTGCCAGCTCGGCCATATGCTGACGCTCCAGCGTATAGCGCTCGCCGGTGTAGGGGTTTTCCTGCTCCCCCAGCCAGTCGGCCAGCAGAATATGCGGATTGACCGCCGGGTTCACCACCACGGCACGCACGCCATAGTGCTCCGCCACCCGCGTGGCCCAGAAGCCTCCGAGGGACGAGCCGACCACCCCAAAGGGCGTATTAAGCTGGTCACAAATGGACGCTATCTGAGCCCAGGCTGCCGCCGGCGTGGCCGCCAGCTGGGGGCAGACCAGCTCAATATCAGGCCTGTGCTGCTCAAGATGTTCCCGCATCAACTGAGCCTTGATGGAATTGGGAGACGAATTGAAGCCGTGCAGATAAAGCAGGGTGGCCATCATTAATATCCTCTGGCACTGAAGTCGGGCACAAAGGCGTCGGGGGGCAGCCGCCACACCCGGGTACTGAGCCGGCCATCAGGGTGCAGCGACAGCTGACGCCAGCCCGGGGCGGTATGATCCAGAGCGAAGTCATCAGACAACGGCTTGAACTGAATGCAGGTAGAAGGACTGGCCAGATAACGAATACCGTTTTGTACCTCGTCAAAGCCCTGATGTACATGACCGCACAACACCACTCTGGTGGCATTATGCTGGTTTAGCCTGACCGCCAGTTCATCCGCATTACGCAGGTTGTGCTGATCCAGCCAGGCGCAGCCTACGGGCACCGCCTGATGATGCACTGCCACCAGCAGATGATGATGGGGATAAGCAACGACCGCCTCGTCCACCATGACCAGCTGCTGCTCGCTTAGCCGGCCGCAGGTTTCTCCCTGGGCCTGAGAATCCAGCAGCAACACCTGCCAGTGCTCCCCAAGCAGATGTTTGGCCTGATGAATACCGGCTCCGTCCAGCTCGGCCTGCATAACAGGGGCTTCATCATGATTGCCCGGCAGCCAGAATACCGGCGGTGTCAGTTCAGCCATCATGCTCACAAAGTGACGATAAGACGCCGGGCTCTGATCCTGAGACAAATCACCGGTGGCCAGAATGGCATCGCAGCCGGCCAGCTCTTCTTTCATGGCATTCACCACGGCCCGGCAGCTGTGCCAGGTGGGCACACCCAGCAGATCACCCTCGGTATCGGCGAATAAGTGAGTATCGGTTATCTGGGAAAGCTCTATGGTGCCGCTGGCGGCTTGAGTACCAAGGGGAAGAGTGGAAAGCGTCATTGCCTCGCTCAAAGCTGTTTGACCGTGCTGAATCCGTGTTGCAGGCAACATCTCAGCCATTCGGCCAGAAAGAAATTAACCTGTTCCTTTTCGTTACGGTGGTGCATTTTTTGGTTGGGATAATCATAACTTGGCTGCAGCGCCGAAATCTGTTGACTGGCACACACTTCGGCCATTCTTACATCATGATAAAGCCGCACCCGCACTTTCATGCGCATAAACACCGGCAAACCCGGCGTGCACTGCTCAATGGACACATGCCAGGTATAGGGTGCAGTTTCCAATACCCGTAGCACAAACAGCACCTGCTCACTGATGCCCACCGACAGGCTCTCGCCCGCTTGAGCCTCATTAGGCAACAGCTTCATCAGCGCCATATAGTTGGTGTCACAAGTGCGCTGCAGCCCCTTTAAGTCCGGCACATGCTTGTTACGAGTACGAACAGATATCAACGTCTCCTCCTTGGGCATGGCAAGGGCTTGTCTTGCCCTACTTCCACAGCCCGGCTTCATGGTTCAGCGCCAGCCATTGCAGTGCAATCACACTGGCGGCGTTATCTATTCTACCATCAGCCAGCCATTGCATCGCCTCTCTGCGCGAAAGCCGGTGCACGCGAATATCTTCGCCTTCGTCGGTCAGCCCCGCATGACTGGCTGCCTGAGTGGCATCCACCTCCCCTACAAAGACAGTAATGCGCTCGCTGCAACCGCCCGGGCTGGAGAAATAACTCATGGCACGGGTCAGCCGGCCCAGGGTTAACCCTGCTTCTTCTTCTGCTTCACGGCGTACCACTTCTTCTTCCGACTCGCCGGGCTCCACTATGCCCGCCACCACTTCCAGCAGCCAGGGGCTGCTGTCATGATGAATGGCACCCACGCGAAACTGCTCCACCAGAACCACCTCATCGCGTACCGGGTCATAAGGCAACACAGCAGCAGCATGCCCCCGGTCAAACAGCTCCCGGGTCAGTTCCGGGCCCCAGCCGCCGGCAAACAGACGGTGGCGCAGCCGTACCTTCAACAGCCGGAAAAAACCTTTATACCCCGTATCCTCGGCTATAATCTGCATGTCCTGCCGCCCAAAACGGGCGCTGTTATTATTGCTCATGCTGGCTCCTTGCTTGACATTCCGACGGCAAAATTTAGACTGAAACGCCTTAATGAATGAACGTTCATTCTCTTATTGTATATTGTAACGACCTGCCGAATTAATAATGCGCATGTTACCGTTATACTGAACAGACGAAAACCGACTGCCTGCATGTGCCGGGCATAATGGCTCCACTCGCTTTACAAGGCCCATTCATGAAAAAAACACTGTTGTCGACCCTGGTATTGCTGTGTGCCGCAGGCCAGGCCCAGGCTGAAAACCTGCTGGAAATCTATCAGCAGGCCACGCAAAACGATCCTCAGGTGCGTGAAGCCAAGGCCCGCCGCGATGCCGCCTTTGAGAAAATTAATGAATCCCGCGCTGCTCTGCTTCCTCAGATTAACCTGGGTGCAGGCGCGACCTATACCGAAAGCAATCAGACCGACTCTACCGTCACCAATGCCGGTGTTAATCTGAGTCAGGCACTGTATCGCAAGTCGAGCTGGGTCAACCTGGATATCACCGAAAAGCAGGCAGCACAAAGCGAAGTCAGCTACAAACAGGTGCAGCAACTGCTCATTTTGCGTGCCACTCAGGCTTACTTTAATGTGCTTAATGCCGAAGACGCCCTGAGCTTTGTCCAGGCCAATAAAGAAGCGGTCAGCCGCCAGCTGGAGCAGACCAAGCAACGTTTTGAGGTGGGCTTGAGTGCCATGACAGACGTGCACGAAGCTCAGGCTCAGTATGATCAGGCACTGGCAGATGAAATTATTGCCCGCAACGCTCTCGACAACAGCAAAGAAGCCCTGCGTGAGCTTACCGGCATGAGCTATGATCAGCTGTCTGCACTCAACACTGACAGTTTCAGCCCTCAGGCACCGGTGCTGCGCGCTGACGGCTGGCTCGACATTGCCCTGGAGCAAAACCTGGAGCTGCACGGCCAGCGCATTGCCAAAGACATTGCCAGCGAGCAAATTGATCTGGCACAGGCGGGTCATCACCCTACTCTCGACTTGAATGCCGGCCTTAACAGCCGCCGCACTGATTTCAGCGGCAGCTCGGCCAGCAATAATGTACGCGACAACACCCTCAGTGAGGGCAGCTTGGGAGTCAGCTTTAATCTGCCGCTTTATTCAGGTGGTGCCACCAGCTCTCAGGTAAGCCAGGCACAATACAACTATGTCGCCGCCAGCGAGCTGCTGGAAAAAAGCTTTCGCTCCGTGCAGAGCAGCGTGTACTCCTCTTATAACGACGTCACCGGCGCACTTGGCTCCATTCGCGCCTTTGAGCAGCTGGTAGTGTCGGCAGAAAGCGCACTCAGTGCTACCGAGGCCGGCTATGAAGTGGGAACCCGCACCATAGTCGACGTGCTTAACGCCACTCAGCAGCTGTATGATGCCAAGCAGAAACTGTCTTCTGCCCGTTACAACTACATCATCAGCCAGTTGCAGCTCAAGCAGTCGGCCGGCAACCTCACCGAGCAGGATCTGATTGACATCAATAACGGACTGCAACGCTGACGCTGCACACTCAACACAAGGAACAAACGTGGTTAAGATTATTGTAGGCATTGCCCTGGTAGCCCTATTTTTGCTTTTTTTCTATCGCGCTCAGGGCAACAAACAGGCCGCTGCAGAAAATATTCAGGCCGGTGAAGCCTTCCTTGCCGATAACAAACAGCAGGAAGGAGTACAGACCACCGCCTCCGGCCTGCAGTATCAGGTATTGCAAGCAGGCACCGGCACGGTTCACCCCAAGGCCAGTGACAAGGTTACGGTGCATTACCATGGCACCCTGCTCGACGGCACCGTCTTCGACAGCTCGGTTGAGCGTGGCGAAACCATACAGTTTGGCCTCAAACAGGTGATCAAGGGCTGGACCGAAGGCCTGCAGCTGATGGTGGAAGGCGAGAAGACCCGCTTCTTTATTCCCGCCAGTCTGGCCTACGGTAACCGCGCCGTGGGCAAAATACCACCGGGTTCCGTACTGATTTTTGAGGTTGAGCTGTTCAGGATCAACTAATAAGAGGTTTTATTTGCCGGGTTCGCTGACTGCAGCCCGGCGCATCAGCCAGCCGGCAATCACACCCAACAGCACAATACGCAACACATGGTGAAATATCACCCAACTTGGCTCCAACCCGGTCACCAGCGCCAAGTAAATCATGGCTTCTACCGCTCCCGGCGCATAGGCCAGCCACACCTGAAACACCGGCAACTCCAGCCACCAACCCACCAGCCCCGCCCATAACAATGACACCAGCGAACTCGACAGGCTTACCAGTAAGCCGGCCACCAGCAGGCCCGCCATTTCCCGCGCTGGCAGCGGTCGCAACCGGCTGCCCATCAAGGCCCCCAGCAGAATCATACTGACCGGGATCAGTCCCGCCACCGGCAGTACTGCTTCACCCAGCCAGGCAGCGCAGGATCCGGCCACAAACACGCCGGAAAGAATATGGCTGGCCGGCACCCTGAGCCGGTCCAGCAACTGACCGCCGCCCCAAGCCAGGGCCACCAGCGCCAGGGTGGCGGGAGCGGACAGCGTCAGACTGGCAGGCGTGGGGGCCAGCGGCACCCACTCCAACACCATAGCGGTGCTGACCGTGGCCACCAGGGCGATCACCCGCACCGTTTGTGACAGGATCACGCGAATGGGATTATCGAGCTGGGTAGCCAGCGCCGCCATCACCGACAGCGCCCCCGGTGACGAGCCCATCGCTGCTTCCTGGCGGGACCAGCCAAGCCGGTGCAACAGGTATTGCCCCAGAGGAATTTGCGTGGCCAGACACAGCAAAAGCCCCGCCACACTAATCAATAGCGAGGCGGGGCCGGGTAAATGCAAGTCCAGACGCAGCCCCACGGCCACCCCCAGACAGGCCTGTATGGTTGGCAACAAACGCTGGGGTAACGCAACTTCCCACCCCAGTAATACGGCTCCAGCCACCACCAGCATGGCCCCCAGCAGCCAGTCGGAAGGAAAGCCGGCCCAATGGGCCAGCCCTCCTCCCGCCGCACCCAGCAGGGCTGTACGCAGCCAGATGATCATGCTTCGGCGGCCGCCTGCTTTTGCCGGCGGCGCCGGCTCATCAGCAGCGGCAGCACCAGTACCAGCACGCTCAACCCCCATAGCGTCAAGGTAACGCCATTACCGAACAATATGCCCCAGTCACCGGCACTGATGGACAGTGCCCGGCGCAGGTTGTCTTCCAGCACCTCGCCCAGTACCAGGCCAAGAATGACAGGTGCCAGCGAGAAGCCCAGCTTGCGCAACAAAAAGCCAAACACGCCCAGCAGGATCATGAAGAACAGATCAAAACTAGCACCGTGAATGGAGTAGATGCCCACAAAAGTCAGCATTACAATCACCGGCACCAGATAGGCCTGGCGCACGCTCAGCATGCGCACGAACACGCCGACCAAAGGCAGGTTCATCACCAGCAGGGCAATGTTGCCCACGAACATGGAGGCGATCAGGCCCCAGGCGATGTCCGGCTTCTGAGTGAACAGCAGCGGACCCGGCGTCACATCAAACAACAGCAGTGCACCCAGCAGAATGGCGGTGGTGCCGGAGCCGGGAATGCCCAGTGTCAGCATGGGCACCATGGAGCCTACTGCTGCTGAGTTGTTGGCCGCTTCCGGTGCTGCCAGGCCACGCACGTCGCCCTGGCCAAACTCGTTGTGCTCACCGGCCAGACGCTTTTCAGTGCCATAGGCCACAGCACTGGCTACAGAGGCACCGGTGCCCGGCAGCACGCCAATCACAAAGCCAATCAGGGTAGAGCGCAGCACGGTCCAGCGTACTTTTACCAGATCCGCCGCCTGCACGAACGACTTGCTCACCTTTTCCAGCCGGCCACCACCACCGTAATGATGCTCCACCAGCAGCAGAATTTCGCTGATGGCAAACATGCCGATCACCACCACCAGAAAGTCGATGCCGTCAAACAGGCTGGTCAGGCCAAAGGTAAAACGCAGCACGCCGGTACCCGAGTCCACGCCCACGGTGGCCATGGCCAGGCCAATCAGGGCACCGATCACGGTTTTCACCGGACGCGAACCCACCATGGATGCCAGGCAGCACAGAGCAAACACCATCAGCGCCACAAACTCCGCCGGACCAAAGGTCACCGCCAGCCGGGTCAGCAAGGGAGTGAAAATTACCAGCAACACCAGGGCCCCCATGGAGCCGGCAAAGGACGACACCGCCGATAGCGCCAGCGCCCGGCCGCCCTCACCCCGCTTGGCCATGGGGTGGCCGTCCAGGGTGGTCATAATGGCCCCAGCGTCGCCGGGTACGTTCAGCAAAATACTGGAGATGCGGCCACCATATTCGGCACCATAATAAACTCCTGCCAGCAAAATAATGGCTGAAGCCGGTTCCAGGCCGATGGAATAAGCCAGAGGAAGCAGAATGGCAATGCCGTTGATGGGACCAATACCCGGCAGGGCCCCCATCAGGGTACCGAAAAAACAACCTGCCAGAACCAGCCCCAGGTTCATGGGTGTCAGGGCTACGGCAAAGCCGCTCGCCAGGGTAGACAAAACATCCATGGGTTCAACCTCCAAAAATAGTGCCCACCGGCACATTCAGCTCCAGCAGCCAGCTCAACAGCAGGTGCCCCACGCCGCCCAGCGCCGCGGAGTACACCAGAGCCCGGCCCCAGTCCAGCCCGAACAGGCGGGCAAACAGGGTGCCGACCAGCCAGGTGGATAACACAAAGCCCAGCCATTCAAAACACCAGGCATAGGCCAGCAGGCACAGCACCACCACCACATGGCGGGCAAACAGGCTGCGGCCATAGGCCTCTTTCAGCCGATCAGGCCGAATGGCCAGCCACAACGCGGTGCCAAACAGCAACACCGCCAGAATCAGCGGTATGGCCTTGGGCCCCACGGGTTCATATTGAAAGGGCACGTCCAGTTGCCAGGCGGCAGCCCCCAGGGCCACCGCCAGCACCATCAGCGCCAGCGAAAAACAGCGATCCGCCATAGCGCACCTCTTACTTGAGCAGTCCCATTTCACGGGACAGGGTCTGGAATTTCTCGACTTCGGCTTTTACGTAAGCTTCATACTCGTCGCCGGCCATGGACAGGGGGAACAGTCCCTGGTGGTTGCGCACCTCGACAAATTCCGCGGTCTGGTAGAGCTCGTTAAACTGCTGCACCCAGTAGTTATAGGCCTCGTCGGATACGTCCGGCGCCATGTAAAAGCCGCGCATGATCGGCCATTCCATGTCATAGCCCTGCTCGGTGGCGGTGGGAATATCCGCAAAATCACCGTCCAGCCGCTTCGGCGACAGTACCGCCAGCACCCGCACTATGCCCGCATCCAGCTGGCCTTTGATTTCAGACATATCTCCTGGATAAACCTGAATATGATTGCCCAGCACAGCTGCCATGGCGTCACCACCGCCTTCATAGGCCACGTAGCGCATGGAACGCGGATCCAACCCCAGACTGCGATAGAGAAAAGCCGCCTTCATCCAGTCCTGGCTACCCACGGTGCCACCGGCACCAAACACCAGCTTGTTGGGATTGGCTTTCAGATCCGCCACCAGCTCTTCCAGGCTTTGCCAGGGCGCATCGTCTTTGACAATAATGGCACCATAGTCGGTACCGACTGCACCTACCCAGCGGGCGTCATCCACATCCAAATCCCGGCCAAATTTGTGCAGGGCCAAGTTCAGTGAAGAGCCGGAGCTGAACGCCACCACGGCGTTGTTGTCTTCCCGGCGGTTGCTGTTCATATGGGTATAGGCCACAGCACCCACGCCACCGGGCATAAAGGTCACCCGCATCGGTTCTTTCAACAGACCGGATTTATCCAGGCTGGTAGTAAGAATGCGGCAGGTGAGATCAAAGCCGCCACCTGGCTTGGCAGGAGCGATGCACTCGGGTTTATCGGGGGTAAATTCGGCGTTTGCGGTACCGGTCATCATCAGCAGGCCGGCGCCCAGCAGGGCCTTGGTGAGGGAATGCAGCTTCATAACGATTCTCCTTGTTTGAGGTTCCATGGCACAATTTCAGCCATTTGAAGCCAAACCCTTGTTTCATATAAAAGCATTAACAAGGGTTTTACAATTCCCTATGCTAACGGCGTAAGCTGTCACCAAGCTGTCATGAAGGAGCAAGGCTCAAAATATGCGCATTCTTGTGATCGAAGACACGCTCGTACTGGGCGAGGCCATTGCCGACCGACTGCAGAAGTTGGGGCATGGCACCGATCTTATTGGCAATGGTCGACAGGCCGCAGACTGGTTGCGTCACCAGCAGGTAGACCTGATTATTCTGGATCTCAACCTGCCCGGTCTGAATGGTGATACCCTGCTGGCGGAGCTGCGCCAGCGCAGGAACACCACGCCGGTACTGATCCTCACTGCCCGGAACGGCCTTGACGATCGCATCAAACTGCTTGATTTGGGTGCCGACGACTATCTGGCCAAGCCCTTTGACTTTGGTGAGCTGGAAGCACGGGTTCGGGCCCTGCTGCGTCGCCGACAGGGTTATGCCGCCGACGTAAGCGAGCACGGCAACCTGATGTTCAACCGCTCAGCCAAGACCGTTACCATCAATGGCGAACCCTGTTTACTGGTGAACCGGGAATTCCGGCTACTGGAGATTTTTCTCGGCGGACTGGAGCGGGTGATGAGCAAAGAAGAACTTACCGATAAACTGTTTAACGCCGATGAAACGCCCTCTGCCAATGCCATTGAGCTCTATGTAGCCAGACTGCGCAAAAAGCTGGTGGGCAGCTCGATACATATTCAGACCCTGCGCGGCCTGGGCTATGTGGCCCACGTGCAGCCAATACAACCATGAACGTCGCAGACAACCTGCGCCACCCGGCTCTGCGCCGTCGTCTGCTGGTCCTGAGTGGTGCCGTGTTGGCGATCCTGGCCCTGCTTACGCTGACGCTGATGCACAGCTATGCCCGGCAAACCGCCGATCGTAGCTACGATCTGATGCTGGGTAGCGCCGTGCTGCAGCTGGGCCAGTCAGTACGCCACACCAGCCGAGGCTTTACGGTCGATCTTCCGGTGGCGGCCTTTGCCACCCTGGCCCAGGCTCGGGACGACCGGGTGTTTTACCGCATCAGTGTCAACGGTGAAGTGCTGACCGGCTACGCAGATCTGCCCGCCCCACCACCCCGCTCGGCGTCGGCACAAGCGCTGACTCAGGCCAAGCCGGACTTTTTCAATGTCATTTATCAGGATGAGCCGTTGCGCGTGGCCCGACTGGTGCGGCTCAACACCGAGCGCCTGCCGCAGGATACAATCGTTATCGAGATGGCCCAAACCCGGCTTGCCCGAAACGCCATGGTCGAGGCCATGCTGCATCCGGCCCTGGAGCTGATGCTGGCGGTGCTGGCGGTGGCCTTGGGGCTGCTGTGGCTGGGCATTTATTACGCTTTTTCACCGTTTCGTCAGCTGGCCAGGGCGCTGGCACGGCGCTCCCCGAAGGATCTGACGCCGCTGGCTTTGCCGGTGCCCAAAGAAACCTTGCCTCTGCTCGATACCATCAATCACTTTATCGTCCGCCAGCAAGCCATGCTGGAGCGAATGGAGTCCTACACTTCCATCGCCGCCCACCAGTTGCGCACTCCCCTGGCCAGCTTGCGCGCCCTGTGTGAAAACGCACGGGACGAAGCCGATACCAGTCGACGGCAGCGAATACTGGGACAATTGGTAGAGCAATGCGACCAGCTGTCACTGACGGTGCGTCATCTGCTCAATCAGGCCATGCTGGATCATCGCTTTCACAGTCTTGAGCCAAAGCCTGTGGCCTTGAATGAACTGACCCGCAATGTGTGCCTGGAACTGGCGGTTCAGGCCTTGCGCCAGGGCGTGGAGCTGGCCTTTGAGCCCTCTGAAAAAGAAATGCATATTCAAGGGGATGCCTTTGCCCTGACCCAGATGCTCAGCAATCTTATTGATAACGCCGTGGCTCACAGCCCACAACAGGGGCTGGTAGAGATCAGGGTAACGGGCAGTACCATTCGCATTTGCGATCAAGGGCCGGGCATTGCCGACGACGAAAAGGAAAAGGTGTTTGAACGCTTTTACAGGAGTATAACCAGCCGTCACTATGGCAGTGGTATGGGCATGGCTATCGCCCGGGATGTGGCCGAGCATCATCATGCTCACATTCTCCTTTCCGACAACCTGCCCCATGGCCTGGTGGTGGAGATTTGCTTTAAACCGAAGGAGCCACAATGAACTGGTGTTACGGGGTCCTGTCCCTGCTCTGCGCGCTAATGGCACAGGCCGAACAAACGGTACGGCTACCGGCACAACAACATCAGCAGCATGAACTGGTGATTTACAGCGCCACCGATTACCAGCACATGGCACCACTGCTGCACGCCTTTCAGCAACGCAAGCCTTATGTCGCCATTCGTTTTGAGGACTTTAACTCCCAGGCGTTGTATCAGCGATTTCTTGAAGAAGGCAAAACCTCTCCGGCAGATCTGCTGCTGAGCTCAGCCATGGATCTGCAACTGAAACTGGTCAATGACGGTCACGCCCGACCCTGGCACTCCGAACGTACCAAAGCGCTGCCCGACGGCACCCACTGGCGTCACGAGTTGTTTGCCGTGACCGTAGAGCCGGTGGTAATGGTGCTCAACCGCAAACTGCTGGGTGAACATGACCTCCCTCAAAGCCGCCAGGAGCTACTTGCCCTGCTACGCCAGGATCCTGATCGTTTCAGACAGCGCATTCGTACTTATGACATTACTCAAAGCGGCGTCGGTTACCTGCTGGCCACCCAGGACAGTCAGCAGGGCGAAAGCTACGGCCGTCTGCTGGAAGCCTTTGGCGGCCTGTCGGTACACCTGAGTGAAAGCAGCAACGACATGTTGGACGAACTCGCCAATGGCGATGCCATACTGGGCTATAACCTGCTGGGCTCCTATGTGGCCGCCGCCGTGGCAAAACATCCACAACTGGCGGTGGTGGCCCCCCGGGATTACAGCCTGATGCTGATGCGCCTGGCACTGATCCCCCGGCATGCTCAACACACAGAGCTGGCCGGCGAGCTGCTCGACTTTATGCTGTCTCCCAGCGGCCAGGCGGCACTGGCCGAGGGCGGCCTGCTGCCCCTGCTGACCCCAGACTACGGCCTGACCATCACTCCACAAGGCCCGGTCACTCCCATTCCACTGAGCCCGGCTCTGTTGCCGGCACTGGACCCCCTCGATAAGCAAGGCTTTGTCCGTTCGTGGATAAATTCCTTGGTACCCTGAACAAGAGGCATACCAAATGGATTCATCACTTGCTCAGACCGTCGTCCTGATAAACGTCTGTACTTCCCTGCAGAAAGATACCGGGTCAAGCCCGGTATGACAGTGTTTTAAACTGAGCGTTGTTGCCAGAAAATGACAGAGTCAGCGGGTACGAATGGCTTCGATAATGGCGGTGGTGGAGCAGCCGTCTTCAAAGTTAAGCACTTTCACTTCGCCACCGTTAGCGGTCACTTCAGCGTAACCGGCGATCTCTTCCGGCTTGTAATCACCACCCTTGACCAGAATATCCGGCAGCACGCCGGCAATCAGCCGCTGAGGCGTGTCTTCGGCAAAGGGCACCACCCAGTCTACCGCGCCCAGCGCTTCCAGCACCGCCATGCGGCGATCCACTGTGTTTACCGGCCGGCCTTCGCCCTTGAGCGCCCGTACCGACTCATCAGTGTTCACTGCCACTATCAGCCGATCACCCAGCTTGCGGGCATTGTTCAGGTAAGACACATGGCCAGCGTGGAGAATGTCAAAGCAGCCATTGGTCATGACGATTTTTTCGCCGCGGCGGCGGGCTGCTTCCACCACAAACTTGAGCTGCTGCTCACTGACCACGCCCATGCCAGACTCGGCCGCACCGTAAAGGGCGTTGGCCAGTTCAATGGCAGACACGGTAGAGGTACCCAGCTTGCCCACTACGATGCCGGCGGCCACATTGGCCAGAGCACAGGCTTCTTCCAGCTCCAGACCGGCAGCCAGGCTGGTGGCCAGAGTGGCGATGACGGTATCGCCGGCACCGGTCACGTCGAACACCTCATGAGAGCGGGCCGGCAAATGCAGCTCGTCACCCTCACGGCGAATTAAGGTCATGCCATGCTCGGAGCGGGTGACCAGCAGCGCCTGCAAGTCAAAGCGCTTCACCAGCTCCCGGCCGCGCTCCACCAGCTCCTGCTCGTCTTTTACCTTGCCCACCACGGCTTCAAACTCGCTCATATTGGGCGTGAGCAAAGTGGCACCGCGGTATTTTTCAAACTCGGTACCCTTGGGGTCAACCAGCACCGGCACCCCTGCCTCACGGGCTGCTCGGATCAGCTCCTGCACCCGTGCCAGAGCGCCCTTGGCATAATCCGACAACACCACCACACCGGCCTGGGCCAGCGCCGCAGCATGCTTTTCGGTAAGAGGAATGGCATCGTCGGCATCAAAACCGTTTTCAAAATCGAGCCGCAGCAGTTGCTGGTTACGGCTCATCACCCTGAGCTTGGTGATGGTGGGATGTACGGCATGGCGCACAAAGTCACACCGCACCCCCACCGCCTGCATGCGATCTTCCAGGGCATTGGCTGCTTCATCGTTGCCGGTCAGGCCCAGCAGCTGAGCACCGGCACCCAGCGCAGCGGCGTTCAGCGCCACGTTGGCGGCCCCCCCCGGACGTTCTTCATTGTGCTCTACCTTGACCACAGGCACCGGCGCCTCGGGAGAGATGCGTCCGGTGGGACCGGACCAGTAGCGGTCCAGCATCACATCCCCGACTACCAACACCCTGGCATGGTTAAATTCCGGCAGCTTGATCTTCATAGGTAAAGACTCTTTAAACAGGTGGAAAGCACAAATAATATCACAGCCAAACCGCCCTTGGGCGCGCGGGTGGTCATTAACGCCGGAGTTCTTTAAAATCCGCACATTCCTTTTTACTGGCGCTGTGACATGCAAACACACCGGCTTCCTTCTTTTCGTGCAGCCTTGCTGCATCCGCGCTTCTGGCCTGCCTGGCTGGGGCTGGGGGTGCTCTGGCTGCTGGTTACATTGCTGCCCTGGCGCGCTCAGATGGCACTGGGCAGAGCCTTGGGCCGGCTGGCCATGAAGCCGCTGAAGTCCCGGGTAAAGGTGGCCCGGCGCAATCTGGAGCTGGCGCTGCCGGAGCTGAGCGACGCTGAGCGGGAAACGCTGCTGAAGGCCAACTTTGAAAGCGTGGGCTGCGCCGTGTTTGAAACCGGCATGGCCTGGTTCTGGCCTCACTGGCGCATGCGTGCCATAACCATCATGGAGGGCACAGAACATGTGGATGCCGCCGTGGCCAAAGGCCAGGGCATGCTGCTGCTGTCGGCGCATTTTCTGACGCTGGAGCTGAACGCCCGCCAGTTCGGCCTTTATCGACCCGGTGTGGGCGTGTACCGGCCCAACACCAATCCGGTGCTGGAATATGCTCAGGTGCACGGCCGCTGCCGCTCCAATAAATATCTGGTGGACCGGCTCGATATCAAGGGCATGCTCAAGGCGCTGCGCGCCGGCGATGCGCTCTGGTACGCGCCGGATCATGACTATGGCCGCCATGCCAGTGTATTTGTGCCCTTTTTCGCCGTGAACAAGGCAGCCACCATTACCGGTACTGCGACTCTGGCGCGCGTAAAGAAAACCGTTACCCTGCCCTGTTTTACCCTGCGCGAAAAGAATGGCTACCGGCTGGTGATCCAGGCCCCGCTGGACAACTTTCCCGTCGGCGACGATGAAGCCGATGCCATCACCGGCAACAGGGTAATAGAAGCCGCCATTCGCCGCGCGCCGGAGCAGTACATGTGGCTGCACCGCCGGTTCAAGACCCAGCCGGAACGGGGCATGCCGTCACGGTACTGAGCTTAAGGGGGACTGGGGACTGGTAATCAGGTCTCGAGTTTTCGTTTGATGCTGCGCTGCAACCCGTTAAGCAAGCGAAATGTGTGGTCCAACTGCCGAAAGACATCTTGACTGCTCCCCTCCCTAAAGGAAGGGGATTCCCAATTCACCGAGAACCGGACACGGAGACTGACCCCATGCCGCTTACATTCTCTCCAAGGGCTAACACCGCCAGCCCGGCGGCTTTAATGTTTGTCGCGGCGTTGATGTCGCGGTCATG